>NZ_AP024888.1:360922-721844 GCF_024346995.1 Vibrio palustris
GTGGTGGCGCTGATGCGTTAACCCATGGTGAATATAATAAATCGAAAGAGCAACAATGGCCGCAAGCGTTCAAAGCGCTCAAAGCATTCAACCAAAACGTCACGTTTACTCCAGGTAACGCGGGAACACTTGATATGTTGAATCGTGGGGAGATTTATATGGGCCCAGTGTGGGTTGATATGTTCTATAGCTGGAAAGCACAAGGGAAATTATCGCCAGCGATGAAGCTCAAATTGATCTCACCAGGAATGCCCGGTCAACCAATGTATTATGTCGTTCCGCAAAAGGCTGCGCATCAAGCATTAGCGAAAGAATTCATTGCGCTTGCAACCAGCCCAACAATCCAAGCCAATGGTATTGTTAAGCGTTTTAATTGGTACCCAGGAATTGATGCAGATTACGTCAAACCGCAACTAGACAACAAAACATGGAGCAAGTTGTTTGATGAGATCACGCCAAGCGATCTGAAAAACTACGGTAAGAGTTTCCCGCTCGCGGCATACTTTGATGATATTAAAGAAGGTTACGAGCGACAGGTGACAAACTAAAGGAGCCGCGCCGCGTGTCATGGTTTGATCGTAATTTGATTAAGCCATGACTCTACCCACGCTTTAAACTCGCTCAATGTGGATGCGATAACTTGCACTGACTCTGTGAACCATCACTAGGTTGGTTAAATATTTCGTGTCCACGTATTTACTGATGAAGATTATGGATAACCAATCAAGTACTTATTCTTGGCTATTGGTGTTACCTGCTAGCTTAGTGATTGTGTGTTGCTTTGTTTACCCGTTGGGGTTTTCACTGTACTCAGGCTTGACCAATGAAGCAGGGAGTCTAACACTGGCTCATTTGCACAAAGCCATTCTATTTTATGGCAAAGATATCATTTTTACTGCTGTGATCGTGGCATGTTCTATTGGGTGTATCGTTGTACTCTCTGTGAGTGTCAGTGCAATTGTGACGCTGTCACCTTATAAGGGGCTTGTCAACGTGCTCGGCACACTATATCGCATTCCGTTATTCATTCCGTTTATTGTTACTGCGCAAATGATGCGTACTTTCTTAGCGAAAAATGGCTTGATGAATAATGCGCTGGTGGAAATGGGCGCGATGACGCCATTTGAAACGATTTCGTTTCTCGGTTGGAAAGGCATTATCATTACTTTTGTTTGGAAACAATTTGCCTTTGCCACGTTATTAATTGCTGGCGCGATGGCGGCTGTCGAGCAAGAACAAATTCGTGCGGCACGTAACCTCGGTGCCAGTCGGATGACTATTTTACGCAAAGTCATTATGCCACAAGTGACCACTACAATTGGGGTTGCGGTGGTGTTGTCGACGGTCTCGATCATGTCGGTGTTGTCTGTGCCGATGATGATAGGTACTGGAACCCCCACCATGCTGACCGCCGATATGGCGTTTCGGATTAATTCTTATAGCGATTATCCGGTCGCCAATGCGTTAGGGATTATTTCGTATTTGATGACGGGGTTATTCAGTTGGTTCTATTTACGTAAACAAATGAAAGAGGTTCGCTCATGATAGGTAACAGCATCTTTGCGCGCACTGAGGCCGATAAAATCTCACGCTTACCGGCATTATTGCGTCGTATTAGTACGACGATTCGCGCCAACTTTTGGCTGCAAACTCTGTTTATTGTCGTGCTAGCGATTGCCATATTTGGCCCCTTTATTAACCTCATGATGTGGAGTGTGACCGAGAGTTGGTACTTCCCGCATTCATTACCTAACGCATGGGGGCTTAGGTATTGGCATGAAGTGTTTAGTCCATACAGTGATGTTTCTGGCTCACTGATGACCAGCGTGGGAATCGCGGTCGCAGCAACCATATTTGCGTTAATTATCTCAATTCCCGCAGGTTACGCGCTTTCGCATACCAGCATGCCGTATCGTTTACCGTTAATGCTGTTGTTTCTATTACCGCAAGCGTTTCCTAACCTCACCGTCTACATGAACATCGCGAAAATGTTCTATCAAATTGGTCTTAACGGCACTGTTGTCGGCGTGGTTTTGGTGCATACCGTACATGGGCTGATGTATTCGATTTGGATTACCGTCGCGGCATTTTCCGCGCAAGATCCGCTGATGGCACGCGCCGCGCGCAACTTAGGAGCCGGGCCTATTCGTACATTCTTTATGATTACGTTGCCCATGGCCGCGCCAGGCATAATGGCAAGTGGTATTTTTGTATTCTTAGAATCGCTCGATGAGTTTACCGGGACATTCTTTGTGGGCGCACCGGAGGTGAATACTCTACCTTTATTGCTGTATACGGCGAGTATGGAAGGGAATTACCAGATCTCATCGATCACTGCGCTGATACTCCTGGTGCCATCTATCGTCTTTATGATCATTATCCAAAAATTCATGCGCCCCGATACACTTGCTAAATTAGGTAAGTAAGACGCGAACACCCATGTTTAGAGACGATGAAACAGTTGGCGAAAACGTGAAAAATAATTGAGAAAATCAAAAATTAATAGTTGCCACGTGCCAAACAAAGGCTCAGAATAGCGGACTTTTCGCGTGTCATCAATACACGGGTGTTTTTTATCATTTTAGTTGAGAATATATATGGGTTTTACCTCGTTAGGTCTTTCTGCGCCAATACTTAAAGCAATAGAGGAAAAGGGTTACACAACACCTTCTCCTATCCAGGAACAAGCAATACCCGCCGTGCTAACGGGTAACGATATCATGGCAGCAGCACAGACAGGAACGGGGAAAACCGCCGGCTTTACATTGCCAATTTTAGAGCTGCTAGCCAAAGGACCAAGCGTTCGTAGCAACCAAGTACGCGCACTGATTTTAACGCCCACACGTGAATTAGCCGCTCAAATCCAAGAAAATGTCGAAACCTATAGCCGACATTTGAAACTCAGTAATACCGTTATTTTTGGCGGTGTAAAAGCGAATCCACAAATGCAACGTATGCGTAGAGGCGCTGACGTATTGGTTGCAACCCCTGGACGTTTGTTGGATTTGTTTAACCAAAATGCCATTAAATTCGATCAGTTAGAAGTGTTGGTGCTTGATGAAGCCGATCGTATGTTAGATATGGGCTTTATTCATGATATTCGTAAAATTTTACGAGTATTACCGAAAAAACGTCAGAACTTACTTTTTTCTGCTACGTTCTCGGACAGTATTCGCGAGCTTGCGAAAAGCTTAGTGAATAATCCGGTTGAGATTTCTGTAGCGAAAGCGAATTCGACCGCCACTTTAGTTGATCAGCAAGTTTACACCGCCGATGTAAAAAAACGTGCGCCGATGCTGCTTAAGTTGATCAATGATGGTAATTGGCATCAAGTGCTGGTATTTACAAGCACCAAACGCGGCGCGAACCGCCTTTCAGAGTATTTAACTGAAAACGGTGTGATGGCAGCGGCAATCCACGGTAATAAGAGCCAAGGCGCGCGTACCAAAGCGCTTGCTAACTTTAAATCGAAAGAGATACGAGTATTGGTTGCGACCGATATTGCTGCGCGTGGTATCGATATTCCTCAGTTACCACAAGTTGTTAACTTTGATTTGCCAAATGTCGCAGAAGATTACGTACACAGAATAGGTCGTACCGGCCGTGCTGGTGAAGTGGGCAAAGCTATCTCGTTTGTCACAGCGACCGACATTGCGGAGTTATCTGCAATTGAGCGTTTGATCAAAAAAGTATTGCCACGTTTTGAGCTAGAAGGTTATCCGGCAACCAATAAAGTGCCAGAAACCAAATTAGATACTCGTCCAATTAAGCCGAAAAAACCGAAAAAGCCACGTGTACAATCTGGCTCTAGTGACGCAAAACCGGCTGCAGGTGGTGAAGCACGTCGTGGTGATGCCCCTGCTAAACGTCGCTCAAACGGTAGCAATGGTTATAAAGGTAAGTCTGGATCGGCTGCTAAATCGACTGGTGGTGAAAGCCGTAGTAATAGCAATGCGAAACCAGCTGGCGGACAACGTCGTAGAAAGCCACAACCAAAGCCATCAACATCGAACTCATAAATGACGAAGTGATGTAATCCCTGATTTATATGAAAGCCATCGTCTAGCCCCTGTAAGTCTCTGCTTACAGGGGCGTTTTTATGTCTAAAAATAGGATGAGTTCTGGCGATAATTTATCTTAGTGTTATAAAAACATAGCAGAGTGAATCTGAGCTCAAGCCAAGATGTATCGCAACCCAAACATTGACTTTGCTCACGATTTGGTGTGCAATGCTAAATGCATCCTCCGTAAAATGAGAATTTATCAGTGCTTTTTGCTGATTAACTCTCTTTGAACGGTGATATACGCTTGTAATACCTTGTCTTGTATAAAGTATTACGTCCGCGTGAGAGCGATAAAATCATCTCCCTAATCGTATTGTATGCCTAAATATTACCTTTCTTATCAACGACTCAGTTCGTCTATTGGCTAATGGTTTGGTACCGTTGTGCCTGTGTGATGATGAGCATTAGTTCGTTGCGAGAAACGTAACACCACAAAAGCGATCCGCTTGTTCGATTCGATTTGTCGATAAACACCGTTTATTTCGGTAATAAACAAAAAGTAGCCATCGGCAGCCTTAGAATTTTATTGATTTCAGGTTGTTGGCGGGTGACTTTGAAAAAAATCGAATTCAATAAGCGGTATCATCCGACATTTAGAGGAGTAACGTTACTTTTATGAACAAGTCATTTGCTATTTTTATCCTTTTGGTTATTTCTGCGCTTTGGGGCGCTCAGTTTCCAGTCATTAAATATCTTATAAATCACGGCCTATCTGCGGAAGAGATTACGTTTTTCCGTATTTTTATCGGCTTTTTCGTCTTACTTGCTTGTATGCTGTGGAAAAAAGACCGCTTTTCTTTTGACATTAAATTCTGGGTATTAGCCGCCTTGCTGGGGGTGTCTGGTGATTTTCTAGCGCAGTATTTGATCGCCATTGGCCAACAAACGGTCACGGCGGGACTCTCTTCTATTTTGATTGCAAGCTCGCCATTTTTTACCTTCTTATTACCGTACCTTATACCAGGCCGAAAATTGAAGAAGCCGCAATTATTCCAGCTTGTCTCACTTGGATTCGGGTTGGCCGGTATAGTGGTGATGAGTTATCAAAGCCTGAAGCTTTCGGCGGATATTTTTGGCATTGCTTGCATCATTGGGGCCGCCTTCATGTTTGCAGTGGTCAATATTGTTGCAGAATATGCGCGTGATTATTCAGGGCTCTCAGTGAGTACTGCTGCATTGTTAATAATGCTCGTTCTTTTGTTCCCTTTCAATTATCAGCATCTATCGTCACTCAGTGTAAGCGCTTTACCTGTGCTCTCGGGCATTGTGTTTTTGGCTGTGTTCTGTACGGCAATCGCATTTTTGCTAATGCTATTATTAGCACAAGGCACAGATGCCGTGTACCTATCGTATAGCAATTTCTTAGTGCCAATTTTTGGTATTCTGTTTGCAGTTATTTTGTTAGGTGAGGAAGTGAGAATTGAAATGCTCATTTCTATTATGTTAATTTTAATTGGAATTACGTTATTGAATCTTCCTCGCAAAGAGGGAGCAAGCAAAGCCTGTGATGCCAATTAACTGACGTTGCGGGTTTAAAAAACCGAGCTTTATGTATGGGAAATTGACATAGAGCCGGTATGACCCACTGTGATACGACACAAATGGCTAAGAGGCAGTGTTGTATCACAGTAATGTAAGTTAAGACACTCGCGCTCTTTGCCTGAGCGCGAGCGATTAAATAGGTATGCGCTGGTTGATATCTGGCTATATGGGGTTAGGTTTGATGTGATTTTTACTCATCACCAAGATATTGTATCACCACGGTATTTCATCGCCGCTATAGCTATAGAATTTACCTGTCTCTGCTGGTGTGATTTTCGTGAGCACATTGAGTAAGCATTGGGCGACATAATCTGGAGTGAACAGCTTGTCTGTCGGAACATTTTTTTGAAATGGTTTGGAGAGCTGTGTATCTGTCGTGCCCGGGTGAAACGCAATAATACAACACCTCGGTTGTTTTATTTTCCATTCTATACTGATGGTTTTAATCGCCATATTTAATGCGGCTTTAGAGCAGCGGTAACTTATCCACCCACCAATACGATTATCCTCGATGCTGCCAATTCGTGCAGAAAACGCAACAAAGTACGTTTGATGCTTCCCTTTGAGATGATTGGCAAAGTGCTTACTGAGTAAAAGAGTCGGCAGAGCATTCGCGTTCAAGTTATTCTGAAAAAATACGGGATCAAATTCGTTGATGGATTTTTCTGGCCTTTTATCGGGTTGATGTAATGCACCTACCGTATTAATCAGCATGTTTAGATGAGGTACATGTTGTGCCAAGGCCATCACATCTTGCTCTGCTGAAACATCAGTTTTAAACCAGACGATATGCTCGTTTTGCACCGCTGGCGGTGTTGAATGATACGTAGCATAAATGGTTACATCATCATAAGCGCTTAGGCAGTGTTCTATGAGTGCCTGCCCAATCCCTCCTGAACCACCAATAATTAAAATTTTCATAAGCTTATAACCCTTTTTTGTCATGAATACAGAATAGAATAGTAATAGAAAGGTTGCGAGATAAAAGGTTTGCTATGCTAAGGATTGGTGGCAAGATGAGCTATATATGTGAATATTATTAAGTCATATTGTTGGTCTGGTGTTTTTAGGTTGTGTGATTAAGTTGAGGTAGCATCCCATGAGGTTATTATTAGCGGCAATGAGTGGCTTTTTCCTATCGGCTTGTACAACGATTGGTCTGCAAGTGGCTAATATTCCGTCCAAATTTAGTGCCAATGATATTGTCACAAACATTGTGTTTGATCAGCAGACTTCTCAAAAGCTGGATATTTATATTCCACCGCATGAAAAAGGTGCCAAGTTACCCGTCATCGTGTTTTTTTATGGAGGGCGTTGGGAATCAGGTTCAAAAGATATGTATGCCTTTATGGGGAATAATTTGGCGAATAAAGGCTTTATTACGGTTATTGCCGATTATCGTAAGTATCCGCAGGTAACATTCCCGACGTTTGTAAAAGATGGTGCAAAAGCATTGGCGTGGGTTGATGATCACATTCAAGAGTACAGTGGTAATCGCGATCGAATCTTCGTTGCCGGGCACTCTGCTGGGGCGCACATTGGAGCACTATTAACGGCCGATGAGCGTTATCTCCAAGAAGTGGGCAAGGATCCACGTATGATTAAAGGGTTTGCAGGATTGGCTGGCCCGTATGACTTTGTGCCTCAAGCAGAAGATTTGAAAGAGATTTTCGCGCCGCCTGAGGAGTATCCGCAGATGCAAGTCACGACTTTTATTGATGGTAGTGAACCACCGATGCTCTTGTTATGGGGGGCGGATGACAAAGAAGTCGGCCGAGTTAACCTTGATGCTCTAACGAAACAATGCGAGCAAAAAGGGGTTAAAGTGACGCAGAAAATCTACCCTGGAGTGGGTCACGTGGATATTTTAGCGAGTCAAATTTGGTTTTATCCAGGCAGTGTCACCACCCTTAGAGATATGGCTCAGTTTTTTAGACATATTCAATAGTACTCTCGTAGTGAACTTAGCCATAACAAGTAGTTAGTACTTGTTAAGTGGTAAATAGATATCGTAACAATGGCGCAATTAGTCACACCTCCTGTGTGGCTATTGCCAAAGCGCCAGTAAAAAAATAGCGATCGCTATTGCGAACGTAACTTTTAAATACAGTCCCAGTGGTGCACCGCCTTTAGGCGGTTTATTGCAGCATCCCATTATTTATCCTCATGACGTTTTATATCTGCTCTCTTTGTGTTTAGCTTAAACCTTACCCCAAGTGTAAGGTCAATAGAGTCAATATACTTAGCATATTTTACATTTATTTTTCTCAGGAACAGGAGTAAGCAAGCGATGACGATACCTTGGTATTCTCTTGGTGGTGGCATTTTATTAGGAATTTCTGCTGTATTATTACTGTTATTTAACGGCAAGGTTGCTGGCATTAGCGGGATCGTGACTCGCGCCATGTCGATAACGAAAGGGGATGGATTGTGGCGTTATCTCTTTTTGTTTGGTCTCATTGCTGGCGGTTGGCTTGGGACGCAAAGTGCTTGGGCTGAAATGCCTAAGGCCTTTACCGGCCATTCAGGTTGGTACTACGCCGTCGCTGGTCTGCTGGTGGGAGTGGGAACACGGTTAGGTAATGGCTGTACCAGCGGGCATGGTATTTGTGGGATGGGACGTTTCTCATCACGCTCAATCGTCGCGACACTAATCTTTATGTTGATCGCTGCGGTAACCGTATTTTGCACGGTTCATCTATTAGGAGCGGGCCAATGAATAAGATGGCATTTGCACTGGTAGCGTTGATATCAGGTTTATTGTTTGGTGTCGGTATGGCTATTTCTGGTATGGCAAACCCGCAAATCGTACTCGGTTTTTTAGATGTATTTGGTGACTGGGATCCGCGTTTAATTTTTGTGATGGGCGGGGCACTTGCGGTTTTCATCCCTGCTTATCGCTGGTTAATCCTGCCCAGAACCACTCCAATCAATAGTGACGAATTTTGTTTATCGACAAAGACGAACATTGACCGACAACTTATTAGTGGCGCGGCGATATTCGGCGTTGGCTGGGGCTTAGCGGGTATTTGTCCTGGCCCTGCGATTGCAAGTTTAACGATGGGAAACCCAGATGTGTGGATATTTGTCATTTCCATGGTGATTGGTTTAACCTTGACGAATCGATTGCTCACCCGTAATCAATAACGATAAACCAGATAGTAGGAGTGTACTTTGCAGCAATTAACCGAAACAACCATCCATTGCCCATATTGTGGCGAGCCTATCGACGTATTATTGGATCCTGCCGATATTGATCAGCAATACATTGAAGACTGCCAAGTGTGTTGTAAACCGATTAACTTTTTTGTCTTTGAAGATATGGATGATGAATTATCGGTGACTGTCTCCAGTGATGACTAGCGATAACGCACATAGATAAACGGTAATTCCTTGGGATACATGTGGTTTCTGCGTGCTATGTTAAACCCTCACATTATGGATAAATGAGCCAGACCTCTAGGATTTTATTAACAATGTTAATAGGTTAACGTGGAAATAGGTTGATAGGTGTTAGGCAGAAATGGTCGGTGTTTATAATATTGAGACTCTGATAATTGAACTGGAAAAGTCGCTTCTTACTTACGAGGTAAGGCATTCTGAGGCTGAGCTAAGAAAAAGGATCGCGCCAAATTTTAGAGAAATTGGCGCAATAGATACTATAGGGCCTGTTAGTACTTTAAAGTTATTTTTCTCGGCTACTACTGTCGATTCGCTCACCCACGTTAGGAGATATTAACGATGGTACGTAATGTGATTGGTATTGTGTTTTTGGTCCTGTCTGGCCTCTATATTGGTAACTTTTGTTTGTTCTCATTTATGTCTTATCCGGAAGATGAGCGTGTGAAGTGGATCATGCTCAGTACATTTGCCATTATAGTCTTGGTTTTTCATTCAATCGGTTTACTGCTTTATAAAGGCAAAAATTGGAAAGTATCAACTGGGATCGGGCTGCTTTGTGGCGCAGTTATTGGTGTTTTTGGCGTGGCGATAATCTTTGCTATACGACACTCTTCTCTCGTACAAATCTCCAGTGATGCCCAAATGCTCGATCGCTTTTTGAATGGTTATCAGTTTGGTTTATTGACAACCATTGTTCTATTGGGGGTAGGGAGTGGCTTGTTGTGGCAAGGCAGAAAAGTGCAAGGCGATGAATGATCGTGTTTGCATTGTGATGCTGGATATTATTGGGATCTGACTAGCACTATGTTTGTAGGTGTATTGCTAGGGACTTTAACAAAACCCTATGTGTTTGTTATGGTGAAATAGGATGATAGCGTAACAGTCAGCTTGATGTTTTTTTATAAACAAGTGTTGATATCCAGCTCTCTGTCACGATTTAAATGATGGTATTAACGCTAGAATGGCGTTGATAAAAACTGGATTCATCTTCTTTTTAGTCACCAGTTATCTGCATAGGCGTCCTATGGTCTATGTTTAGGTTCAATAACATTGATAAGGAAGCGACCATGAGTGATATTTTTAAGGTAAAAGATACAATATCAATCGATGGCAAGGAGCATGCCTACTACAGTTTACCGAAACTGACCGACACCTATAAGAACATTAGTAGCTTGCCGTATTGCATGAAAATCGTCTTAGAAAACCTATTGCGTAACGAAGACGGTGGTCAATCTGTCGGTAAAAATCATATCGAAGCCGTGGCCAATTGGGATGCTGGCGCTGAGGCGTCGCAAGAGATCGCGTTTATGCCAGCGCGTGTTGTACTGCAAGATTTTACCGGTGTGCCATCAGTCGTTGATTTGGCCGCGATGCGTGATGCGGTGGTTGAGCTTGGCGGTAAAGCTGAACAAATCAATCCATTTATCCCCAGTGAGCTGGTCGTCGATCACTCAGTACAAGTCGATGCCTATGGCCGCGGTGATTCGCTGGACTTAAATGAAAAAATCGAATTCAAGCGTAATAACGAGCGTTATGAGTTTTTGCATTGGGGGCGTAATGCCTTTGAAAACTTCGTTGTGGTTCCACCTGCGACAGGTATTGTGCATCAGGTCAACCTTGAATATCTCGCTCGCGTCGTGATGGCAACTGAGGTCGATGGTGAGCTAACCGCCTATCCTGATACGGTGTTTGGTACTGACAGTCACACTACAATGATCAATGGTATTGGGGTGCTTGGCTGGGGCGTCGGTGGTATCGAAGCAGAAGCGGCCATGTTGGGCCAGCCCTCTTCAATGCTTATCCCACAAGTGGTGGGGTTTGAGCTGACCGGTAAATTAACCGAAGGCGTGACCGCGACAGATTTAGTCTTGCGTGTGGTTGAAATGCTACGTGCCCATGGCGTAGTTGGAAAATTCGTTGAGTTCTACGGTGAAGGCTTGCACAGCATGCCGCTCGCCGATCGCGCCACTATTGCCAATATGGCACCGGAATATGGTGCTACTTGTGGCATATTCCCAGTTGACCAAATGGCCATTGATTATTTGCGCCTGTCCGGTCGCGACGAAGCCCAAATTGAGCTGGTGGAACACTATGCCAAAGTGCAAGGGTTATGGCATGATGCCGATACCCCAGCAGCAACCTATTCAAGCAAGCTAGAGCTGAATCTATCGTCTGTACAACCTGCACTAGCGGGCCCTAATTTACCGCAGCAACGTATAAACCTTGCGGATATGCATGCCAAATTTGGTGAAACCGTCGCGAAAATGGCGAAAGATCGTAATGCTGAGAGTGAAGCAAAAGGGCGTTTTGATCAAGAAGGCGGCGAAAAAGGACAAGCCGATCAATTAGCCGCTGAGCCTAAAATAACCGTCGATACTCAAACCGAAAACAGCAAAGCCCATCAGCCAGTCAACGAGGTTTTCTCCAACGTCAGCATTGATAATAAACAGCATAAATTGCGTGATGGCTCAGTCGTTATTGCGGCGATCACCTCGTGTACCAATACGTCTAACCCAGCCGTAATGATCGGTGCCGGACTGGTTGCTAAAAAAGCGGCGGCCAAAGGCCTAAAAGCCAAACCTTGGGTTAAAACATCACTCGCGCCCGGTTCTAAGGTTGTCACTGATTACCTAGAAAAAACCCACTTGATGGATGAGTTGGAAAAAACAGGCTTTTATTTGGTCGGTTACGGTTGTACCACATGTATTGGTAACTCAGGGCCACTGCCAGACGCGATTGAAAAAGGGATTGAAGAAAACGACTTAGTGGCCGCGGCGGTCTTGTCCGGTAACCGTAACTTTGAAGGTCGTATTCACTCACATGTTAAAGCCAGTTATTTGGCGTCACCACCGCTTGTTGTCGCCTATGCGCTAGCAGGTACCGTGGATATTGATATGACGACTCATCCTATTGGCGAAGATCAAAACGGCAAGGATGTGTATCTCAAAGACATCTGGCCCACCTCGGATGAGATCAATGAGCTGATCGCCAACAACATCGATGCCGATATGTTCCGTAAGAACTACGGCGAAGTGTTCAAAGGGAGTCAAGCATGGAATGATATTAGCTCAGCGGACAGTCAACTATATCCGTGGAGCGAAGAGTCAACCTATATCAAAAACCCGCCGTTCTTCAATGGTATGACGATAGAGCCAGAAGGGATTCCGGATATCGAAAATGCGCGTATCTTAGGCTTGTTTGGGGACTCTATCACCACCGATCATATCTCGCCTGCGGGTAACATTGCTCCTGATTCACCGGCCGGTCAATATTTACAAGAACGGGGCGTGAATAAAGTAGACTTTAATAGTTATGGTTCACGCCGTGGTAATGATGCCGTCATGACCCGTGGCACCTTTGCCAACATCCGTATCAAAAATACCATGATGGGGGGTAAAGAGGGTGGCTATACCTATTACTTCAAAGGCGACAATGCCACCCTACAAGATGGCGAAGAGATGCCAATCTACGATGCCGCAATGAAATACAAAGCAGACAAACGTCCTCTTGTCGTGCTTGGCGGTGCTGAGTACGGCTCAGGCTCTAGTCGTGACTGGGCAGCGAAAGGGACGAACTTGCTGGGTGTAAAAGCGGTGTTGACCAGCTCGTTTGAGCGTATTCACCGCTCCAACCTTGTTGGTATGGGGGTATTGCCGTTGACCTTTAAAGACGATGAAAATGCTGCGACTTACCAGCTTGACGGCTCAGAAGTGCTTAGCATTACAGGCCTTGATAATGGTGAGAGTCAAACCGCCACCGTCACTGCCACGCGTGCTGATGGTTCGTCTGAAGTCTTTGATGTCAATGTTATGTTACAGACGCCAAAAGAGCGCGAGTACGTGCGTCATGGTGGCGTATTGCATTATGTGCTTCGTCAACTGGCCAGTGAGAATCAAGGCGCGGCATAATCGCTTAATTCGTCTTAATATTCGCAAAGCCCAATCCCGATTAAAGTCGGGGTTGGGCTTTTTTTATGTGTTGATTATAGCCTTGTATCATGAATGGTACTGATAAAAATAAGCATAAATGGTGCACAACAAAGCGGAGTAATAATAGCGAGTACTATTATTAATTTTTGATGGGATGTATGGCACTCAATTAATTAGATAACTGATGTTTGAAAGCGAAAAATAGTTCGTTTCATCATGAAAGTTTCGTATTATATGGCGAAAACAATACGTGAGGATCCCTTAGATACCCACGCATTGTTGCCGTTTAAGTTTGAGCAACAGACTTATTTGATTTGTTGTCTGTTAAAAGTATTTTACGAGGCCAATACGGACGTTATGTGACTGGAAATCTGAATCATAAGAGAAGGTATCAGTCGTTGTTACTCCTGTTTGTCTAGTCAGTAAGCTTTCTCTATTAGCAATGTTTGAATACTGAGAGTAAACGTAATCACCTTGTAGAATTAAGCCATTATCAAATTTGTGTTTGATGCCAATGTTAGCCGATACTCCAATTTCTGTTTTATCGTGATCCGAACTGGTTTTTGCGCCGGCGCCATCAATAAAGTCGAATTTATACGTAAATTGGCTAATGACGGGACCCACTCCTAATTGAACCATGGTACTGCCAAAACTATAGCCAATGGTCGGTCTGATGGCTAAAGAGTAGTGATTTTTTATCCTTGTATCCGTAGTGTTTTCTAATGAGCTAGGTGATTTGTAAAAAGTGGTGGTACTGGTTTTTTCATTGAACTCCATGAGAGTTAGGTCAGCCTCAATACCGTAAAGGAAATTATCATTTTGTTTTAGATAACCGAAGAGAAGGGATGCTGTCGGTGTTGAGCCAGATACGTCTTTTTGGAAGGTATGATTTAGCTTGTTTATATTTTGAGTTTGGAAGTAGCTACCATCAGTGACGGTCGTGTCAGGGTCAGCCTTTCCATAAAGTGTGCCGATTGTTATGCCGCCATATAGCCCAGCCCAGCTTGTATCTGAATCTGCTGCGCAAGCAATGGAACTTGTGGTTGCTGCTAATGAAAAAATAGCGCAATTTAATAATGTGTTTTTACTGAGTGAGTTCATGCTATTCTCTTTTGAAATTATTCAATAGTGTAAAAAATAAGTATAGTTTAAAAACTAAGTATCGTTTAAAACTATGCCTACCTATTAATATTCCATTAACTATCATGGTCATGACCAATGTTATCCATTTTGGTCTTTCTGCTTTTTTAGAAAAATAAATCGCAGCGAATATTTTCGTCATCGAATCTAACACTCTTATATCACTGTTCACCGTGACTCAATGAACCAAAATTATTGCGGATGAAATTTTATTCTGAACGTTTTTCGTCGCCGAATAGTGGCTGCAATACTCATGAATCGATGGAATAACTTTCGAAAATAAAAACGTAGACGACAGAATTTAGTGGTGGATTGGCTTCTTTATTGATATTGAATGAGGTGTTTATTTATTCATTTTCTTTATTTTTAATAAAGAATTAATAGATTAATGTAATAGTGATCTATTGCTATCGTCGGTGTTTTTTATTATGCGGTTCGTTTCTCTAACACCATCACGTTGTGAATCAATTAGGAAGACGCGCTCTGTCGTTTGCGATAAAATAACGAAAATTTGTTTTTTATTAACATTTTCATCAGTTTATAGTAAAAGTAAAATGATAAGCATTGTGGTGTATCACGACTAATGTCGATCATGTTGGCATAATAACTATCATGCGTTGAGGGAGAATATATGGAAGTATCACTATATAGTGCAAAAGGGTCAAATAGCTCTGAAAGGGTTGAGTGGGTTCTCAATTTTAAGGGAATACATTACGATAGAATTGAGGTTAGGTCTGACGAACTAACGACAACATACCTAGATATCAATCCTTTTGGTTATGTTCCAGCCCTTCGTGTCGATGGTTCGGTATTTTCTGAATCCATGGCCATTATTGAGTATTTAGAAGAACGTTTTCCTCATCCCGGCTTATTTGGCGATAACCTTAATGACAAAACCCACATCCGCAGAGTTTGTGAGTATGTAAACTCCAGCATTCACTCCCCCCAAAACCGAACCGTACTCAGATTCATGCGTCCAGAGTTAGATGAAACATCAAAGCGCGAGCTTCGAGGTGACTGGATTATGTCATGCTTAGCAAAGTTAAGTACATCGATCTGTTGTGAATCAGGGTTTGCAGTGGGTAGCAGCTTTAGTGTCGCCGATATATTTGTCGCTTCAATCTACAAAAAAGCGTTGCAACATGGCTGTGCGCGCAACGACTTTTACGATAATCATTTGCTGAATATCAGAGCCAATGACCATGTCGCAGCTTCAGAACCATACGCCTAACACAAACGGGCATGGTGTTAATAGCTAATGTTCGTCATATTGTTATCGCAGATAATTCCGTCTTTGAGTGTGGTATTTAACATCATCATCCTGTTTCTTAACCAAGGAATGACTCAGTGAGAGAAGAGCTTAGAACAAAAATCGTTGAAGTCTGCGATCAGAAAATGGCTCACAAGGGGGAGAATGTTGGTGTGTCATTTTACGCATTTTTCAAAAATAAAAATGACCAACCAGAGATCTTGATGGAAGCAGCGAAGTGGTGGATTGAAACCCATCAATTGGACCATTTTGAGAAAGCCCGAAAAATTAAAGCGATGGTACAGTCTGAGTGTTAATGGTTGGTGTGTTATGTAGCGGTGAGCCGATAATCGATGGATTCCCCGAGCGGTAAAGCTCGGGGAAGTCAGTTAAGATGTGATATCGAAGTAGTGTTTAGCGTTGTGATAACAAATATTTTGTAGCATTGCACCAATATAATTGATGTCGTTCGGTAATTCGCCGGCTTCTATCCATTGCCCTAATAAATTAGCGAGTATCCGCCGAAAATACTCATGGCGCGTGTAAGATAAAAAGCTGCGCGAGTCGGTTAACATCCCCACAAATTGGCTCAGCAATCCTAACTGCGATAATTGCTCTAACTGGCGCTGCATGCCATCTTTTTGATCATTAAACCACCATCCTGAGCCGAATTGAACTTTACCGGCGATACCGCCCCCCTGAAAATTACCGATCATCGTTGCGATGACTTCGTTATCTCTTGGGTTCAAGCAATACACTATGGTTTTCGGTAGCTCGTTGGTTTTGTCCATGTCATCAAGTAAGTGTGCGAGCGGCGAAGCAATTAACTGATCACCAATCGAGTCAAAGCCACTGTCGGGGCCAAGCTGCGCAAACATACGGGTATTATTATTGCGTATTGCGCCAATGTGCATCTGCATTACCCAGTGGCGTTTAGCGTATTGTTTGCCGAGCCAAACTTGTACCGCGGTGCTAAATTGGGCGATTTCTTGTTCACTCAATGGCTGATCATTACGGCGTTTTTCCATAATGGTATTCAAGGTCGCTTCGCTGGGGATCTTATGATAACGGACGATCTCAATGCCATGGTCGGCCGCCACGCAGCCGTGCTGGGCAAAGTGATCTAACCGTATTTCTAGTGCTTGTAGTAGCGTGGGAAAGTTATGGATGGCGATGTCTGTGGTGTGACTTAACTCGATGAGATAGTCGTTAAATCCCGGCTGTTCAACCTTAAACACTTTATCAGGTCGCCAACTGGGTTTGACCTCAATATTGAAATTAGCATCCGCGGCAATGGCGGCATGATGGGTTAACGAATCGATTGGATCGTCGGTGGTTCCCACCATTTTCACGTTCATTTGCTGCATAATGCCACGGGCGGAAAACTCAGGCTGAGAGAGCTGGTCTTGAGTTTGATGCCATATTTTATCCGCGGAGTCTGGCGTCAGTATGGTATCGGTGATGCCAAATGGACGCTTGAGCTCCAGCGCTGTCCAATGGAAGAGTGGGTTGCCCATCGTGAGTGGCACCGTTTTCGCCCACGCATCGAACTTCTCCCGCTCAGATGCATGGCCGGTAATCAACTCTTCAGCAATGCCAGCGGTGCGCATGGCGCGCCATTTATAGTGATCGCCAGCAAGCCAAATCTGAGTCAGGTTATCAAATTGGCGATCATGATGAATATCGGCCGGAGATAAATGGCAGTGATAGTCATAGATCGGCTGATCGGCGGCAAAGTCATGAAAAAGGCGCTTGCCCGTTTCGTTATGTAACATAAAATCTTCAGTTAAAAAGGGAATCATAGAGCCTCCGCAAGCTGAGCAATGGTGTGTTTAGCGCCGTATTCGAGTAGACATTGATAGGCTTGACTGACTGCCGCAATCACTTCTGGATTGTGCCCAATATCCTGCGGAAAGATAGCTTCCAGTGCGAGAATATAAGGGACAACCTCGACGCCTGTACCGAACTGCTGATAGAGTTGATTGAGGCGGTCTTTTAAGGGATCGACGACTTCAATGGTGTCGCCGCGATCGTCGGTCGCGGTGGTATAACGAATCCAAGCGGCAATGCCTGTCGCAAGTAGGCGGATGTCGTTCTTATTATCTAAGTGATAGCGCAGGCTATTGACCAAGCGATAGGCGATTTTCTGACTGCCATCCATGGCAATTTGCTCGGTACGATGATAAATACAGCGATTGCAGAATCGCTCAAGCAGTTGCTTGGCATACGCGTTGAGGTCGAGCTCTTTTGTCACGTTTAGCGTCGGGGCCTGCACCGTCAGCATCAAGGTTTGTACACATCGGTAGATATCGGGGTTGTTCATACAATCGGCAATGTACTCATACCCCGCGAGGACACCAAGATAGGCGAGGAAAGAGTGACTGCCATTGAGCATACGCAGTTTCATGGCTTCATAAGCGGTGACATCGTCAACAAACTGAGCCCCAACGAGGTCCCAATCGGGGCGTCCTTGCACAAAGTTATCTTCAATGACCCATTGTTTAAACGATTCGCAAGCAATCGCACACGGGTCATAGACTCCGATCTCTTGTTCGACAAAATGTAAACTTTCTTGGGTAGCGGCGGGGACAATGCGGTCAACCATGGTGCAGGGAAAGCTAGCGTATTGCTCTATCCACTGCGCCAGTTCGGTATCGATGACGTTGGCGTACTGGAGAATGGCATTGCGTAACACGTGCCCGTTCCCTTGAATGTTATCGCAAGATAGAACGGTATAAGCCTCTCGGCCTAATTGGCGGCGACGTGCGAGTCCTGCGACAATGTAGCCGATAGCCGACTCTGGGTCTTGAGGAGACTGTAAATCATGCGCAATCGCAGGGTTGGCGCGATCTAATTGCCCAGAAGCGGCATCAATGCAGTAGCCTTTTTCAGTAATGGTGAGAGAAACAATCCGCGTATCTACGCTGGCTAATTGTTCGATGATTGCCTGTGAGCCATCGCGTTTTTTACTGACTGACGCGACGATAGTGCCAACACACTCGGCGCTTTTTTGCTGATTATATTGTTCAAGCACGGTATACAAGCCGTCTTGGTTGGCAAGATCGCTAAACAACGGCTCACCACTGAATAACGACACTTCACAGATTCCCCATGCGCTTGGCGTTTGCGCAGCCAATAAGTGGGTGTATAAGGCTTGATGGGCGCGATGAAAGGCGCCGCAGCCAATATGTACAATATGAGGTTTCAGTGCGGAGCGATCATAACAAGGCGGCTGAACCAGTGAGTTCAGTGAGGTATTAGCAATCGTATTCATAGATCACCTCGTAATGAGTAACGTAGCGATTGGCGGTGCTCGGTTTGCTGATTAACAACGAGGTAGCGTTGTTCCTGCTGGGCGAGCTGAATATCGATGAATGGATAACTTGGTTGATACGTCCCTTCAGCGTGCAGTGTTACTTCGATACGATCGGCGAATGAGTGCACCGTCACATGCAACGTGCAGTGATGCCCATCGAGATAGCGTGTCGATTCGCCGTCATCATCAAAAAGTGTATCACTAAAGCTGTGTTGGCCTTTGGCTGGAAAAATCCATAGCGTACGTTGATGATCGTCTTGCGTATTCATCACGCTCGTATCAGGATTCATTGCGAGGATGGAGCCTGCTTTAACCAATAGTGGTAGTTGTTCGAGTGGCGCTGGGCGCGTAATAGTTTGCCCGGCGCTAAACCACTGATGGGTATAAAAGTCATACCAACCTAAGTGATTGTTGGGAAGATAGACTTCTCGCTCGCGTTGACCTGGGTACACCACGGAGGCGACCAGTAAGTTTTCTCCTAAGAGAAAATCATCGCTTTCTTCTCGGGTACGCTCATCGTGTTCGTGATCGAGAAAGGTCGGGCGCAGCATTGGTTGATTGGCATGATGGGCTTTCCAAAGCAAGGTGTAGAGATACGGCATTAGTTGGTAGCGCTGCTGTATAGTGCTGCGAATAATGTCGCTCACCTGCGGGTACATCCACGGCTCGTTGACTGTACCATCATCATTCCAAGAATGAATGGTAAAGCGCGGATGCATGATGCCGTTTTGCACCCAACGGACAAATAATTCAGGATCGGGTTTATCGCCTGAAAATCCACCCACATCGTGGCCGACGTTATATAAGCCTGACAAGCTCATCCCAATGCCCATTTTGATGTTGTAACGCAAGCTGTTCCAATTGGTACGGTTATCGCCACTCCATGTTTGTACGTAACGGTTCATGCCCGGACATCCAGAACGCGAAATTAAATAAGGCCGCAGATCAGGGGCGAAGGCGGTTTGCGCTTCATAAGAGGCTTTCATCATCAACAAGGGTTGCAGTGGGCGAATTAAGCGAATCGCAATCGGGTCGCCAAATCCATCGCAGCGTGCATCGCGATCCCAGATTTCGTATTCGTTGTTGTCATTCCATGTCGAATTAATGCCGTTTTGCAATAACTGGGTCGTGACGTTATCTTTCCACCATTGAATGGTGTTGGGATTGGTAAAATCGAGATGCGAGCCTTCGTCATCCCAAAATACGGAGATTTCTGGTGTGTCGTATTGGGAGTCTTGAATAAATAATTGCTGCGCTTTGGCTTCTTGGTATAGCGGGTGGTTATGCAGCAAACACGGTTTTATGTTGGCCGCGAGTTTCATATTGTGAGTATGAAAGTAGGCCGACATCGCTTGCGGATCCGGAACTTTGCTGGTGTTCCAATGAAAGACATAGCGCTTGTCTTCGATAGATGTATATCCGGAAGACAATTGGAAGGAATCACAAGGCAGCTGGTGGTCATGGCACTGATCAACAAACCCCTCAAGCAGTTGTTGGGCATTGGGCTCATCGGTATAGCGCATTGTCGAACCGCTATAACCTAGACTCCATTTCGGGCCAAATAACGTGCCGCCCGTCATTGCGGTGAAGGCTTGCGTCACTTCTAAGACGCTGGGCCCAAGCATGAAGTAGAAATCCAAATCCCCATCTTCAGCGCGATAACTGCGATAAGGCGCATGATAGTTATCGAGCTCGTTACCTAGGTCAAACCAACATGAGGCTAGATTGTCATAAAATAAGCCATAACTTACCCCAGATTCGGTGCGAGTGATATAAAACGGAATGTGTTTATACAGCGGATCAGTGGTTTGCGCGTTATAGCCCATCGCATCGAGATTTCGCATTTCAAAGCGGCGGTTTTTCCGATTGAGATCGCCGGTTTTCTCTCCTAAGCCGTAGTAGTCATCACTGGGAGCACGCTGCATAAAGTGGGCAACGTCGTCGCGCTGGGGAGAAAGCTGATAGGCGCCAGTTTTACGATCCTGAGCGATGGTTTGCCACTCGTTGCCGACTTTCGTCGCCCACTGCATTTGCAGTGGCTGCGTAATGGTCAGTTTGAGCTGATCGGTGGTGATTTCCAAGGCATCGCTATGTTGAGTCACTTGGTACTCAGGCAAGCTAAACCCATCGCAGGACATGCGATCGCGGCCTTGCCAAGCAATATCGGCTTGATGAGGAGCAATGGTCCAAGTTCGATTCAGGCGCAGCGATTGGTTTTTTTTGATGAGCACGCGAAAAATGTCGCGCTCTAGTATAAAGATATGCAGCGTGTGCTGATTATCGCAGCTTAGTATGACTTCATTCTCTTTATTACTGAGCCATTGCCATTGTTTTAACGTTTTCATAATCTGTCCTTTACTATCGCGGGTTATCACTAACCCTGTGCTCGTTAGTAGCCTAAAAAGAGTTGTGGCAGCAGTAAGCTCACCTGGGGAACATATGTGACTAATGCCAATGCGAGGATCAATACGGCATAAAACGGCAATAATGGTTTAATCACTTTATCTATTTTCACTTTCGCGACCGAACATCCCACAAACAGTGCGCTGCCGACCGGAGGCGTACAAATACCGATACATAAATTGAACGTCATCATGATGCCAAAATGCACCGGATCCATGCCTAAATCGAGGGCGATAGGAAGAAATATCGGAGTAAAAATCAGCAGAGCAGGGGTCATATCCATGAAGATACCAACGACCAATAAGATGAGGTTTATCAGCAATAAAACGATGATGGGATTATCAGAAACAGCCATCAATGCATCGCTCACCATATAAGGAATACCAGCATTGGCCATCGCCCATGACATCCCCATGGAGGCCCCAACCAGTAGTAACACAATAGACGTGGTCACCACAGACTCTAAAATAATCGCGGGTAATTGCTTGAGAGAAATTTCACGATAAATCGCAAATGAAAGTATCAGCGTATAAACAACGGCAATGGCCGATGCCTCAGTAGCCGTGAATATACCGCCAATAATCCCGCCGATGATGACAACAATAAGTCCTAAGCTTGGCAGCGCATCCAGGGTTTTGAGCAACACCATTTTAGGTGTGGGCTTAGCGGAGACTGGATAGCCGCGTTTACGTGCAATAATGGCGGCAACGAGCATTAACCCTAATCCCATAATTAACCCTGGGATGTATCCGGCGAGGAACAACGCGCCGATAGATGTACCACCGGAGATGAGTGAGTAAACGATAAACGTGTTACTGGGTGGGATGAGCAAGCCTGTTGGGCACGAAGTAATATTAACCGCGGCCGAATACGCCTTATCGTAGCCTTCTTTTTCTTGTAGAGGTGACATAGTGCCACCCACCGCCGCCGCGGATGCAACGGCTGAGCCAGAAATAGAACCAAACATCATATTGGCGAGCACGTTAACGTGGGCAAGTGAGCCCGGTAAGCGCCCACCGAGGACTTTGGCAAAGTTAATCAGGCGTAGGGCAATCCCGCCTTGATTCATAATATTGCCCGCTAAGATAAAAAACGGAATCGCGAGTAAAGAAAAACTATCTAATCCTGATGCCATTTTCTGCGAGATGACCGCAATGGCGGAATCAAAAGGCAGCGATAGCATGATCGTCAGCAGCGAGGAAATTGCGATGCTAAATGAGATGGGAACACCTAATCCAAGAAAGACGAAAAAAGTGCCAAATAAAACAATAATCACTTGCCAATCCATGGTGAGCTCCTATTCGCTGATGCTGGCGGTTGAGTGCGTGGAAGTAGGGCGAAACAAGCCAGAGGCTTGTTCAATAAAGTCCGCCAAAAGATAGAGACACATAATGACCCCACTAAATGGGAGTGCCATATACACAAAGCCCATCTTTATGCCTAGCGAGGGCGAGACTTGCCCACTTGCTAATACATTGAACATCAGCTTTGAACCTCCAAACACCATAATGACACCCGCAAAGGTTAAACTAATCGCAATGACGAACAGGCGTAATAAGGTCTGCTTTGTTACGTGGTTGTCGAGCATTTGATCCAGTAGATCAATCGCTAAGTGGCGCTTTTGGCCGACGGTATAAGCGGCTCCCATCAAACCAACCCAAATAAAGAGAAAGCGCGCCATTTCATCTGTGGTGGTGCTGGGCATATTGAGTACATAGCGCGAAAACACTTGCCATACGACACAAACCACAAGGCATCCACTCAGGGAGATACAAAAAAAAGCGAGGCATTTATTAAGGATACAAATTAACTTGGTCATAAAGACTCCTGGTCTACCAACTCTTCTGTTTTGGCTGATTACTTTTATCATTGCCGTATTTTTAGACGAGTTGATTACACCACAATGACTTTTATCACCTTGTGACTGTGTTCTCATTACTATTGGTCTAGCCACTTTTTCGCTAAAAGTGCGGTATTGGTCAACCAATTGAGATGTTGTGGTTGCACAAGAGGAATAGTTATTCGTATGTTAAATGAACAATAACGACATAATGAAAATAATACCCTACGGAGAGAACCATGATATTTAGCAAAAAAAACGTCATCGCGATGGTGACAAGTTCGGCATTGATCATCAGTTCCGCTTCTGTGTCTGCAACGACCATATTAAAACTCAGCCATAATCAAAATAGGACGCATCCCGTTCATAAATCGATGACGGTTTTCGCAAAAAAAGTCCAGGAATATACCCATGGCGATGTGAAAATTCGTATTTATCCAAACAGCCAGCTCGGTACCCAGCGTGAATCCATGGAATTGCTACAAAATGGTGCTTTAGACATGGCGAAATCGAATGCGAGTGAGTTGGAGTCGTTCGCTCCGGCGTATGGCGCCTTTAATATTCCGTATCTTTTCCATAGCCGAGAGCATTTTTACAAAGCACTAACGAGCAAAGTGGGCCGCGATATTCTGAATTCATCCAAAGGAAAAGGGTTTATTGGTTTAACCTACTATGATGGTGGGGCGCGTAGCTTCTATGCCAATAAAGCAATTCGCTCACCGGCTGACTTAAAAAGCATGAAAATTCGCGTCCAGCCAAGCCCAACCGCGGTGCAAATGATTAAATTAATGGGTGGGTCACCCACGCCACTTGCTTACGGTGAGTTGTACACGGCATTGCAACAAGGCGTGGTCGATGGCGCCGAAAATAATCCGACCGCATTAACTTCTTCACGCCATGGGGAAGTCGCGAAAGTCTACAGCATGGATGAACATGCCATGATCCCAGATGTCTTAGTGATTAGTGAACGTTCGTGGAATAAGCTCAGTGCCGATGATCAAAAAGCGATGCGTAAAGCGGCGAAAGAATCGATGATGTATCACAAAAAGTTGTGGACTAAAGTGATCAAAAAGTCGATGGAGAAAGCGAAGAATTCCATGGGAGTTGAATTTGTGAAGGTGAAAAAACAACCTTTCATTGATGCGGTCAAACCGTTACATGAAAAAGCGTTGAACAATCCAGAGATTGCAAAATATGTCAAAGCCATCGATGCATTAGCACAAGACTAAATGGAAAAATCATAATTGGTCAACAATTGGTTGACCAATTTGTGTGGCCTCACTATAGTGACCATAAACCACCAATCATTAGGTACTTTCATGGGTATTGATAACGTTGTCTCGATCGATTTATCCAATCCAAACCGTTTATATCAAGAAGTGGGTTTGCAACTGCAAACTCGTATATCGCAAGGTGAGTTTGATATTGGCGATCGCTTACCACCGGAGAGAGATATTGCGCAAGCCTTTAATGTGAGCCGCTCTGTCGTCCGAGAGGCAATCATCATGCTTGAACTACAAGGTTTGGTCGAAGTGCGTAAAGGCTCAGGTGTGTATATTACTCACTTACCGCAGGATAATGGCGATGATGAGCAACGTTCTAATGATGTGGGGCCGTTTGAGTTGCTACAAGCAAGACAGGTGATCGAAAGCCAAATTGTGAGTTTTGCTGCGAATAATATTACCAAAAGTGATATTTCGCTGTTACGGGAGTACCTCGAAAAAGATCGGATATCGCTCGAAAATAATTTGGATGAGGACGATTATGATTTTGATAAATTGTTTCACCTCACCATTGCTAAAGCCTCTCAAAATAGTGTGCTCAGCGATATTGTTTACGATTTTTGGCGTCGCCGAGAGCAAAGCCCAATGTGGCAACAGCTGCATACTCATATTCACGATAATCAATATCGTTACCGGTGGATTGATGATCATGAAAAAATACTTCATGCACTGCAGCGCCGCGATCCCGAGTTGGCGCGCAATGCCATGTGGGCTCACATTGAGCATGTAAAAGATACATTATTTGAACTTTCCGATGTCGATGACCCTGAATTTGATGGATTTTTATTTCGTTAATGAAGGGGCTCCCTTGGTTTTGCTGAGTTTATATTAATACAGATAGGAATAAAGAATATGGAACAAACATGGCGTTGGTATGGCCCAAATGACCCTGTCTCTTTGAATGATATAAAACAAGCAGGAGCGACGGGTATTGTCACGGCTTTGCATCATATCCCTAATGGTGAAGTGTGGAGTATTGAGAGTATTCAAGAACGCAAAACCATCATTGAAGAGAAAGGCTTAACATGGTCTGTGGTGGAAAGTGTGCCCGTTCATGAAGAGATCAAAACGCGCAGTGGTCAGTATCAGCAATGGATTGATAACTATCGGCAGAGTTTGGTGAATTTAGCGGCATGCGGCATCGATACCGTGTGTTATAACTTTATGCCCGTATTGGATTGGACGCGCACCGATCTCAAATATGAACTGGCGGATGGCTCATTGGCACTGCGTTTTGATCAAATTGAATTTGCCGTGTTTGATTTATTTTTGTTGCAGAGGCCGGGCGCAGAAAACGATTACACCGACGAAGAATATCAGCTCGCTCAGCAATGTTTTGCCAAAATGCCGCAAGCAAAGCAGCAGCAACTGATTAATAATATCATCGCGGGCTTACCGGGCGCAGAAGAAGGTTACACCTTGGCGGAGTTTCAAGCGCAATTAGATCGCTATACCGGGATTGATGCCGCGCAGTTACGTGCCAACATGGTGGCTTTTCTTGAGCAGCTAATGCCGACGTGTGAACAATATGGCATTAAGCTTGCGGTGCATCCTGATGATCCACCGCGTCCGATATTAGGATTGCCGAGAATTGTCTCGACCATTGAGGATATTGAAAAGCTGACTCAAGCAGTGCCAAGTAAAATGAATGGCTTAACCATGTGTACCGGTTCGTATGGCGTGCGAGGAGATAATGATCTCACTGCGATGATTGAAGCCTTTGGTGAACGAATTTACTTTACTCATTTGCGCTCTACCCAGCGTGAAGAAAATCCTAAATCGTTTCATGAAGCCTCACATTTAGAGGGCGATGTAGACATGTTTCATGTGGTTAAAGCGCTGTTGACGGAAGAAGCACGTCGTCAGCAGGTTGGCGATACTAACCGCATCCCAATGCGCCCCGATCACGGTCATCAAATGATTGATGATTTACACAAAGACACTAACCCCGGATATTCTTGCATTGGTCGCTTACGCGGGTTAGCGGAAGTCCGTGGCATGGAGCTTGGCTTAAAGCGGGCGTTGTTCCCAACCTTGCGATAATCGCATTACTTGTACCACTCGTATGATATTCAAAAGGAGCCATCAAGGCTCCTTTTTGTTATGCGTTATTTCACGATACCGGTGATTGGGGGGCTATCTAAACCCCAAACAAATAATGCTTAAAGCGGCACTAAAATCAGCACTGATGAACCATTCTACTTTCACTATTTTGATTATAAATAATTAATAGAAAATTCATGTCAAAGATGTTTTTCTCATCCATGTCTCTTTTTATTAAATTTTGGATGGGCATCACACGCGAGTTTTGATATAAGTTTATGCAATTAATTGTTATTCACACGCTTTGTTACTAGCAAGGTATGGCGGTAGCGTGGGGGAGTCCTAAATACTCTTACCCAGTTGTTGTATTTAATAATCGACTCTTGAACGTTTTCGATTTCCGGGGCTTCTGAGGTGATGCATTAATGGAGTGGAGACATCGCGGATTCCTTAAGGATACATTGCCTTTTACTGTCCATAGAGTCCGTTTATTTTATTCTTCGCAAATTAGGTGCCTGTTTTTATGATCTAAGCATTGGTTTAGTTGCTTGATTTGTCATAAAAGCAGCAAGGAAAGTGTATTAAGATCAATCATTAACCAGTTTATCAGCCAGAATAACGTGCTGTGGAAAAATGATATAACGCGCATGCTCGAATTTGTATTTTGAGTTGCTTTGGGATAAGTCTTAAAAGCGTCTTTAAAACAGGTTTTTAGAGTCAAATGTTTGAGCTTTGAAGCTCGGTGTAAACGCGCATGCGCACTATTAAAATGTTAGTTTTCATAGTCAGGTATTGAGAAAAATTTGAAAAAAGAATGGCGTTTAATTTGCCGAGAAATGGAAAAATGTAGGCTTGAAAATCAGAAAATAGAGCTATCAGATAATTTGCTTTGGTTTCTCGTTATTGGAGAGGATCATCGATTCTGGTCTCATTATGGTTGTGACCCTGTTGGATTATTAAGAGCATTTTGGTGCTCTAATATCAGAAAATCACGGCAAGGCGGTTCCACTATTGCCATGCAGCTTGTGCGCACCATTATAAAAAAATATGAACCGACACTAAAAAGGAAATTAATAGAAATCATTTTAGCTTTTATGTTAACAAGAAAATACAGCAAGGAACAAATTTTAAGGACCTATTTGTTAGTGGCGTATTTTGGATGGAATATGCATGGCGTAAAACAAGCGTGTCATCAGATTGGTGTAAATTATTCTAAGTTGGATGATTATAGTGCAGCATCAATTGTTGCAAGGTTAAAATACCCACAACCCAGACATTATAATGAAATAAAAGAAAATTTAATACAAATGCGTACTAATTATCTTTTAGAAAGAACTAAATTAACTAAATAGTGGAAAAAAGATGGAACCTTTTAAAATATCTAATGAGCTTCGTGATGTTGTTAGTCCATATCCCGAAGCAAAGTTAATCCTAGATGCAGCAAAGAGGGGGGGCGAGTTAGCTAAGCATGCGATTGCTAGACAGTGGTTATCGGAAGGCATTCCATATGCATTTAGATATTGTCCTGGAATATATGAGGCGCTCAGGTTATGGATTGGGACTCGGCTCAGTGTAGAACCGAAAGAAATAAATTTAACTGGCAGCGCAAGACTTGGTCAGTCTCTTTCTCCAAAAAAAATGGGTAATCCATTTAATGAAGGTTCAGACCTGGATATATTTATTGTTTCTTCAGGTTTATTTGAAAGAATAACAAGTGAATTTAATGAATGGTCATTTGAGTATGAGAGTGAATTAATACAAGCATCAAATGATCGAGAAAATACTTTTTGGAGAAATAATTTACAAAGGTGTCCAAAAAACATCAATAGAGGCTTTATTGACTGTAATGTTATCCCAAATAGAGAAAAATATACGCTTACTAGAAATATATCTCAGACAATGTATTTATTAAAACAAAAATTAGATATAACGGATAATGCTCCGAAAATTTCACATGCCTCAATTCGTTGTTATAAATCATGGGATTCATATGTTAGGCAGGTATCTTTAGGATTTGAATAAAGAAAACTAACAAGAGCAACCAACAGACAAACTAATCGCTTAGGCTCTCAGTTTGCTGCTGTTGCAAGCGTTAGTCATCAATCGAATTTATCAAGGAGGAAAAAATGTCCGAAAAAAATGGTAGTTGCGGGTGTGGAAACTTAAAATATTCTATTGAAGGTGAACCAATAAATTCGCTGTTTTGCTATTGCAAAGAATGCCAAATTCTTACTGGTTCGGATAAATTGTTTGGGGTATGGATTCCAAAAGATAATTTTAAAATTGTTAGTGGTAGTCCTGTTATCTTTACTCGTAAGGGGAGTTCAGGAAAAGACATGAATTATTTATTCTGTGAAAAATGCGGGGTAACAATATGCGCAGAAGTTACAGTAGGTAATTTTTATTCAGTTGCCGTATCCACTTTAAATAATTCAAATGAGTTTGTACCAGCAATGGCAATTTATACAGCTTCAGCTCCAATTTGGGCGGTGTTTCCTGAAGGAGTGCCTAAGTTTGAAATTTTACCCCCAAACCTGGGTGCTTAAATGCCTAACAAATTGCTCAACCTGAAGCCATACCTCCGCTTCGTTTCGCCCATGCACTGCGTGCATTTTATGGGCTACACTACGCTCCCGGCATGGCTCAGGTTAGCAAGGCGTTATATTTTTATTAAGCGAAGTGGAGTGTTCAATGAGTTTTGAAGTCTGGATTATGTTTACACTTGCGTACCTGGTTGTAACTTTATCCCCTGGACCAAACGTATTGCTTGTGCTTAAAAATAGCGTTCAATATGGTTGGAAGTCCGCTTTAGTTACAATATTCGGTAACTTATTTTGTCAGTTGATCATTGTTAGCTTAGTTGCTATCGGGGTTGGTGGGTTACTGTTTCAGCTTCCAGCGTGGTTTTTTGTTATGAAATGTGCAGGAGGACTATATTTAATTTACCTTGGTTTGAAAAGTTTTAAGTCAATAAGCACAAAAACGCTTCAACAACCTAAAATGGAGCTAACACCAGTAGCTTTTACCTCAAGGTCATTATTTAAACAGGCTTTTTTTGTGTCCGTCAGCAACCCGAAGACATTGATATTTTTGTCTGCTTTTCTGCCACAGTTTCTCGATACCCATCACTCTCATATTGAGCAGTTTGCCGTAATGTATATTTCAATATGTCTTATTGTGACAAGTGTTCATTTGGGGTATGCATTGATAGTGAGTCGCATAGGACAAAAGCTAAGCGCGACAAACTTCGAAAATAAACTAGAAAAAATTACAGGTGGATTGTTTATTACGATGGGTGGTGGGATCCTTTTTAGTTCAAGGTCATAAATATAACAAACGAGTATGGCGTCAATCGTTAATTTTTCGCCATATTGTCATTCCACATAGTACCGTCTCTTAGCATTGAGTTTAGGATCACAACTATCTTTCTAACCAATAATAAATAAGACACCCATATTTTATAAGGAAGTACATGGAATATAAACTAGAGATTGAACCGTCAGATAGTGATATCAATGAAATTCGTAGTGGCTTAATCAAACACAACACGCCCTTCTTGAAAGGCCTTTCTACGAAAAGCAAGACTACAAGTGTCATATGGTTCTAGACAACTATCCAATGGATTCGTCGCTTGCATTTTTGACCAAAATACTCGTGGAAGAATAAACCGCGAATAATTAGCTGGGACACACCGTTAACGGCGAAGTGCCGTTTTTTACAGTTTCGAGGTTATGGGTACCGTGGGTGTTCTTATTGTATGCAATGCAAAGCTAAGTAGTGATTGCCGACAACGTCATTGTCTAACGGCGTGGATGATAACAACCTCCTAGGGAGACAAGCTAAACTATTCATTCTGCAATCATTTAACCGGTAGCTAACGGGGTTCGGCACCATCGCTATCGCCCGATGACAAAGGAGCATTGTTCATTATGAAACTGGGATTTGTACTAAAGAATACGGGGATTTCAGCCACCCGTTATTACTTCGCTCGTTTACAAGAGGCGTTATGGTTTCGGCCGTTGCTGAGTTGCTTATTATCGATTGCCGCCGCTTTATTGGCAATGTTGGTAGAACAGATAGAGCTATCTCAGTCGTTGCCTGATATTAGTACCGCGTCCATTGAAAAGCTGCTTACCACGATCGCCAGTAGCATGCTCGCCATTGCCGTATTTGCCGTGGGCTCGATGATCTCGGCCTATGCTTCCGCCAGTAGCAGTGCCACGCCACGTTCATTTTCGTTAGTGGTCAGTGATGATGTGTCGCAAAACGCATTATCAACTTTTATCGGGGCTTTTATTTTCAGCATTGTGGCTTTAGTGGTATTGCTCAACGACTTCTATACTCGCGCGGGGCGATTTGTGCTGTTTCTACTCACCATTATTGTTTTTGCCATGGTGATACTCAGTTTCGTGCGTTGGGTTGACAGAATTGCACGACTCGGACGGTTAGGAAATACGATCGACAAAGTGGAAAATGCCACGGCAAGTGCCATGACCCGTCATATTAACAATAGCAACCAAGGAATAATACGCCCCGAGGGGAGTATGGAAGCGATAAATGCTAACCATGTCGGTTATGTGCAGCATATCGATATTGCTAAGTTGCAGTGTCTGGCGGAAACATTAAAGGTGCGGTTCACGGTTGAGATGCTGCCCGGTTCACTGAGTGCCCCCAATAGCCCACTGGTGCTAATGAGTGGGCATTGCGATCTCGATCGAGATGACTTGCAGCAAAAAGTGGCCGCGGCGTTTGTTATTGGGCGCCAACGTACCTTTGAATCGGATCCTCGTTTTGGCCTTGTTGTACTATCGCAAATTGCCAGCCGTGCACTATCACCGGCCGTTAATGATGAGGGAACCGCCATCGATATATTGTCCACGTGTTTACGATTATTCACTCGATATCAACAACAAACACAAGAGAACTCCCAACAAATGCTCTACGACCGTATATCTATTCCACCGCTGAATATTAATGATATGTTTGATGATGCCTTTAACGCCATTGCGCGTGATGGTGCCTATTCAATCATGGTCGCGCTGCGCCATCAAAAATCACTACATACACTGGCGATGTTAGGTGATGCTGCCTTGCGTGATGCCGCACAAAAGCATGCAAAATTGGCGCTATTACATGCCAAAAAACAGTTGAAACTCGCGATTGAAATAGATCAAGTGACAGCGCTCTACCACCAAAATTTTGGCGAGTAAACAATAACCTAAACAAGACATCTACAAGATAAATTTATCATGGGTGTCTTGTTTGTTTTCTAACGGAAGTTCGAGAATTAACGGAAAACTGGATCAGAGAATACAACGAAGAGCGCCCTCATGGTGCACTGAATGATCTGGCCCCATGGGAATATTTAATGAAATATGAACAGGCTGAAAACTCTAATTATGAGTGTAACTAATTAGGGGAGGTTTACACTTCTTCCGTGGAACTTCTCACACTAAAACGCCCCGTGTGTTCATGGGGCGCTAAAAAAAATTCTGAGCACTACCGGTATGCTTATTAGAAACTAACAGATAGGTCCGGTAGGATAGTTGCGCCCTTTACCTGATTTGCTCAACAATGTCCTCATTAAGTATCTGCATTATTTAATACCATATTTGGAAAGTATCTTATCAAACGTACCATTTTTTTTGATTATTTGTAATCCTTTCTCATACGCATTCATATATTTCTTTCCATTTGGATTTGATATTCCAATCGTAACATACAGTGACTTTTTAGAGATTGGTTGACTGAAAATAAAATCACCTGGTGACATATTTAGACGTTTAATTGTCGATAAAGCTACTATTTTATCTTCAATGGTTAAATCAACTCTATTATTTTTTAGTTTCTTAATATTGGTTTCAATATCGATAGATTCAGGTCTTTTGATTGATGGTTCTTTCATGAAATCTGGATCATACGCATAGCCCCTTACAATTCCTACCGTCTTACCTTTAAGACTACTTAAGTTACTGTAACTAAAATTATCTGATGCGCGAGAGATATAACTCAGTTCATTAAATAAATATGGAGAGCTAAATAGTAAGTATTGTTTACGTTCATCGTTTATCCATGCAGCTGGTAATATATCAATTCGTCCTTTTTTAACACTGTCTAAGGCTCTTGCCCAAGGCATATTCCGAAAGTTTACCGTATGACCCTGAGTTTTCATTGCTTCCGTTAAAATTTCAACGGAAATACCTGGCATGGAAGGATCATTTGTGACAAATGGAGGCCATGGATCTTGTGCGGCAGTTACGGTAGCAGCATGAGAAAAATTCCCACCAAAAAGATTCAAAAAGGTGAATAGAAAAATAGACAGATATTTCATAATGTTCTCCGTATCGAATAGCTATACTTTAAATTTACGCATGTAGCGAATGATATCATTTGATAGTTTTTGTACCTTTTGCGTGCTTACTGTATTATTATTGGCTCCTATTAATAATTCTGTACTAAAGTTAGATGCCTCACTGATGACTTGATTAACTTGGTTCAGATTATTTTTTTGTTCTTCAGTAGTACGAGATATTTCTGCGTTTTGCTCTGCCATATTTGAAATCACTTGGTCCACGTTATCTACAACCTCCTGGGAGTTTGCAACTTGAGTCGCAGTGTCTTCTAATAGATCTGCTATCCGGGATATCTCTTTCTCAACAGAGCCTGTAGAGTTATTTAATGCTTGGATATTGTCTTTAATTTGTTCTGTAGATTGAGCTGTTTTTTGGGATAAATTTCTCACTTCATCAGCAACGACAGCGAAGCCTCTACCATTTTCACCAGCTCTGGCTGCTTCAATTGCAGCGTTTAGTGCTAATAAATTTGTCTGTTCGGCTATGCCGTTAATAATATCCACAATGTTAGATATATTTTCACCTTCTGTAACTAACTGGCGCATTTCAGTATTAACGGTATCCATTTCTGTACGCATATTTCTTAATTGCTGAGTGGCATTCTCAATAGTGGATATGACAGACAATGTCAATGCCTTTGTATCTACAGTATCCTGAGTAACAGATACTACCCTATGCGATATTTCATCTATCGATACATTAATGTCACTGGTTGTGACAGCCACATCAGACAATGACGATTTTTGCGATTGAATTTTTTTTGCACTCTCAAAAGCCATCTTTTCTGTTTGCTCTATTTCATTTGTTAACAGATTTGTTGATTCAGTAACTTTTAAAATAATATCCCTTAGTGAGCTTGTGAAGCTATTGATATGGTTAGTTATCACTTGAAATTCTGTATAGGACTCTGACGGTATTCTATGCGACAAGTTACCATCTCCTTTGACGAGTTCAGATATTCTTTCACTAAGTTTTTCTAAAGGCTTTATTAATGTTCGATTTAAGACGAAGATTAATATAATGATAATAACGATATTAAGAGCAATAAGTTGCTTTAAGTCGCTCCATAGTAATTGATTTAATGCTGCTTTTACGTTATCTGTGTTGTAGTAAAGAATTGCTTTCCCGACAGTATTTTTAGTTCCATAGTCATCGTAGATTAGAGCCGTTTCATGTTCTTGATAGGCTTCTAAACTAGGAAACGTTTTTTCGGTAACATCTTCAAGTACTACCTCACCTTCATTATCCATTCCTAGAGTAGAAAATAACAATGGCTTTTCGTCGTTATCAACTAATTTAATTGCCACAAAGTTATCCGACTTTAACTCAGCAAAAATAACAGACTGTGCAGACTCAAGATCATAATTCCATACAGCGTGAGGTAGGCTTAAAGTGACGCGGTAACTAAAGTTGGCGATGGACTGTTTTAGCTTAAGATGCAGTTCTTCTTTGGTATGTTCGTAATCTACATAAGCACTAATTGCTAATATGCAGGATATAGCAATAACTACCTGAGTAACAAAAACAGTTTTGACACTTTTAAGCATACGCTACCCTTCCAGTAAAAATTAGATCTAAACGATACAAATGTAGAATTATTGTGATTTAATTTTTTAATTTTTAGTATAGTTAAAGAATATGGAAATACATGTATAAATTTTTATTTAAATACCCGATTTCAGATAATAAGTGGCGTTGTTGAGTAAATCAGGGAGAACTCGTTATGAAAAAATCATGCTATACCGAAACATAGATCGTGAAGATTTTGAAAGAAGTCGAAGGTGGTCGCCTTATCAAGGAAGTCTGCCGAGAATACGGCATATCCGATGCCACTTATTACAACTGGAAATCTAAATATGGTGGTATGGAAGCCTCGGACGTTTAAAAGAGCTGGAAGACGAAAATCGTCGTCTTAAATCAATGTGGCATCATGTATTTAAACGGGTAGGTCTTGCATTTTGCCTGATTACTAAGGATTGGCTTTTATCTTATGCACCGTGACTCGAGTGGATAAAAATAACTAAGTCTATGATTGAATTGAGGATAGATCACGCTTGAGCCTTGTTTCATGCCACTGCTAAAGGGAGTTATAAAGACATTATGCAATTAGAAATAGATGACTACTACCTTCGTTCTTTGGATGTAGAAGATGCTGACACATTTTACAGTTGGTCGAGAGATCGCGAAGTGACACTGTATAGTCTTTCAGCGTACGCGTATCCACAGTCAAAATCGGATATAGAAAAGTGGCTTTTGTCCATCAATTCAAGCGCAAAAAATGTGTCGTTTGGAATATGCAATAAAAATAACGACCAGCTAATTGGTTATGCTGGCTTATCATCGATTAGCACGCTAAATCGGAGTGGTGAATACTTTATTCTAATTGGCGAAAAAGAATACTGGGGCAAAGGGGTTGGTACGTCTATTACTAAAGTTGTCACAGACTACGCGATTAGGACACTGGGTTTACACAGAGTACAGTTGACAGCCTGCTCTCTCAACCAAGCAGCCATCAAAGCGTATTGCAAAGCAGGTTATCAGCACGAAGGCGTGATGCGCCAGTCGGGTTTTCGCAACGGTGAGTTCGTCGATAAGGTATTAATGTCTGTTTTGTCTACAGAGTGGGCAGCGATGTAACCATCGCGTATTATTGTTCTTTGCTTTGATATGGGTGATGACTTACTCGGCATGATAGATAAAAAGTGGTGCCAATTTGGCACCACTTTTTCTTTTAGGCTTGAGTTGCTTTATTGATGCGCGTGGCGGCGTAAGCATGAATAAGCAGTAAGAGAGTAATAAATCCGGCAATCACTAATAAACCCGCTTTGAGCGCCACAAGGTGGTAATCGTTGTCGCTTGCCAAGTTTTGAATATAAAACGCGGCGCACAGCGCTGTGCCCAGAGCAATCGAAGTTTGTTGAATGGTGGTCATGAATGCACTTCCTACACCGGCAAATTGGGCGGGCATGTCTGATAAACCAATGCGTAGTGAGCTATTCACGCCAAATGCATTGCCGACACCGATTAACAGCATGGGCGCTAGCATAGTCAGCGGTGTAAGGTTATCGCTATTGGCCGACATTAAATAATACAACGCCACATAACCAATGAGATTGAGCACACAGCCGCAGGCGATAATGCCGGTATAACCAAACCGCGTCATACGTTTGACCAGTTTGCCCACATATAATGATCCCATAAAGTAGGCAGCACCTAAGCCAATGAAGGCGTTGCCTGAATCAAAAGAAGACAGGTGAAAGCCCGATTGCAATGTGAGGGCAACAACGAACATAAAGCCACCGTAAGAGGCGGTTTGCAGCATTAAGCTTGCACAACCAAGAATCACCTTCGGGCGTGTTAACAAAGTGGGTGGCATTAACGGCGTTTCTCCGCGAGATTCTTTACATCCTTCAATGCGCCACAATATCATCATTAATGGTACACATACCGCGAGCATCGCCCAAATCCATGTGTTCCAGTTATATTCAGGGCCTGCCGAAATCGACGTCAGAACCAGCGTGACAATCACGCCCAATAGCGCTGTTCCTGGCCAATCGATTGAAGGGCTTGAGGCTTCTTTAGTTTCGGGAATGTAGCGTTGTCCCCAATATAAGATGGCGGCGCAAATCGGTAGGTTGATATAAAACACACTGCGCCAGCCTAGGCCGAAAAGATCCGCTGATACCAGCCAACCGCCGAGAATTTGCCCGATGATAAAGGATAAGCCGCCGACCGAGCCGTAAATACCGATCGCTTTAGAGTGACGCTCGCCATGCAAGGTGACATGAATGGTGGCCAAGATTTGTGGCATCAATAGGGCCGCCGACATGCCTTGCAGAATACGCGCGCCGATCAGGGTATAAATATTTGGGGCTAAGCCGCAGAAAAACGAGGCGACGGCAAAACTGGCGATGCCTGATAAGAACAGTTTTTTCCGGCCGTAGCGATCGCCAAGGCGTCCGCTCATGGCTAAGCTCACCGCAAAAGCTAGCCCATACAATGAAACAATCAGTCCCAATTGCGTTTTATTGGCATGCAAGGAATCGCTGATGGCATCCAGTGCCACATTAACGATCGAAAAATCCATTTGTGGCATCAGTTGCCCTGCGACGAGGAGAATTAACCCTGCCGCAGTAAGATCCTTGGTGGTGTTATTACGTTGTGTCATTACTTTACCAAATACAGTACTTTACTAAATACAGTGGGATGTATTCGTGATGCTAGAAAATTAGAAGGCGCTAACGCTACCAGCTATTGTCATGAAAGGCTAGTCTGTCGCGGCTTGGTAGGAGAAATCGTAGCTAAAAATATAGCGGCTGATGAAAGCCGCTATACAAGGATGGCGCTTAACGTGGCAATGGCTGTGAGTAATCGACGAGGCGATCAATACGGCCGTCTTTCATAAATGCCGCGGAATCACACATATAATCAATGGTGTTTGGATCGTGACTGACCATGATCATGGTTAAACCATGAGTACTTTTTAGCTCATTGAGTAAGTTAAGAATCTCGGCTTGAACCGACATATCTAATGCAGAGGTAGGTTCATCAAGCAGCAATAGCTTTGGTTCGAGCAATAAGGCACGCACAATCGCGACGCGTTGGCGTTGTCCGCCAGAGAGTTGGTGTGGGTAGCGGCTCATCATATCGCTGGTTAGCCCGACTTGGCGAAAGCCTTCGGCAATTCTCTCCTCGACATCTTTAACGCCAAGGCGGCGCAATGGTTCGGCAAGGGTGCGTTTGAGACGATGCTTAGGGTGAAGTGAGGCATACGGGTCCTGGAACACCATTTGTACCGCTTGGCGTAACTCGCCGGTTAAGCCTTTTTGTGGCTGTAACGGAGTGTCGAGTAGAGTAATGTTGCCCGACCAATGCGGGTTTAAACCAGCTAGTACCCACAATAATGATGATTTACCACAACCCGATGGACCGACTAGACCAAAGCATTCACCTTCAGGAATATCCAAATTGATGTCATGAACAACAGTGTTGCTGTGATGGCCTTGTACGTGGCTGACCGAGACATTGTCTAATTTAAGCAGCGTCATCATTGTCCTCCAAAGCGGCGCGATCGAGTACCGGTAACGGCTCGCCACGTTTTGAATAGTGTGGCTGGCACGACCATAAAGTTTGTGTATAGGGATGGGTGGCATCCGCTAGTTCATTGGCTTGTAAGCGATCTAAGATCTTTCCTTGATACATCACCAGTACACGTTCACAGTATTGGGATACCTGTTGTAAGTCATGACTGATGAGTAATAGGCCCATATTACGCTCTTCTACCAATTTGGTAATGAGCGCCAAAACCTGATCGCGCATCGCATGGTCTAGCGCCGATGTTGGCTCATCAGCAATTAACAATTTAGGATCGTTAATCAAGGCGATAGCCAGCATAACGCGTTGCCCCATACCACCGGAAAGCTGGTGAGGATATTGACGACGTAATTGGCGAGGGTTTGGTAACCCAACGGCGTCCAGCATATGTTCGACTTTTTCAATGCGCGCTTTGCGGCTAAGTTTGGTATGCAGTTTGAGCGGTTCTTCGACTTGCATGCCAATGGTGCGCGCAGGGTTGAGCGCATATTTAGGATCTTGTAGAACCATCGCCACGTCACTACCACGCACTTGGCACCACTGTTTGGCAGACAGCTGCTGAATCGGCTTATCTAATAGTTCCAATGTATTGGCCGTGGCATGACAAGCATTAGGTAGTAGTCCCATGAGTGTGCGTGCGGTCAACGATTTGCCGGAGCCCGATTCGCCCACTAACGCGACGCGTTCGCGGCCCATTGAAAAGCTGAGATCGGACACGAGTGATTGTCCGTTGTCGAGTTGGATGGTTAATCCATCGACTGAGATTAGGGTATTATTTGGCATGACGGGGATCCATTTTGTCTCGTAGGCCATCGCCTAACAGGTTGAACGCCAGACTGGCAAATAAGATCGCGACACCGGGAACCGCGGCGACCCACCATTGATCGAAAATGACACGGCTGCCGCTAGCGACCATTGACCCCCATTCAGCGGCGGGTGGTTGAATGCCCATACCTAAGAATCCTAATCCGGCTGCCGACAGAATGATGCCGCCGAGGTTTAATGCCGCGCGCACGATAGCGCTCGGTAAGCACAGTGGCAGAATGTGGCCTGTGATTAACGCAAGGCCGCCGATGCCTTGCATTTTAGCGGCGGCAAGGTAATCACTACGGCGCAACGCCAACGTTTCGGTTCTTGCTTGCCGTGCAAATGAAGGCCAGCTTGTCAGTGCTAATGCCAAGGCACCATTCATCAGGCTTGGCCCCATAATAGAAACCAGTGCTAATGCAATCACTAGGCTAGGTAGTGACATCACAATATCGGTAAAGCGCATTAATAAGCGTTCGGTCCAACCGCCAAAGTAACCAGCACAAATACCGATGGCCAAACCAATAGGGACAGTGATAATAACAACTAAAGAGACCAAAATAAGCGTAGGTCGCGAGCCATATAAAACGCGGGCTAATAAATCACGCCCAAATCGGTCAGTGCCAAACCAATGTTCACTACTCGGCGCAGCAAGACGCTGCGCCATATTTTGCGCATTGGGATCAAAATGTGTGAGTAGTGGGGCGCCAATTGCGATGATCAATAACACCCCAACTAATACCAGCCCGATATTGAAAGTATTCAGCCAGTTTGGCCAATGAGAACGTTTCGGTTTGGTAACCGAGAGAGGAAGTTGCTTCATTTACGAGTCCTCGGGTCTACCCAACGGGTCAGCGCATCGGCTAAGGTATTGAGAGTCACAAAACAGGTACCAATTAAAAGAGTCGCACCCAATACCGCTGGGGTATCTGATGCAAACAAGGCGCTGGTTAAATAACGACCAAGCCCCGGCCACGCGAATACGGTTTCAGTGAGCACGGCACCTTCTAATAGGCTGGTGTAGCTGAGCGCTAAAATAGTGATTAACGTACCGAGCACATTTGGGAAAATATGTGACAATAAAATGCGGCCACGGGTGGCCCCTTTCGCCTGCGCTAAAGTGACATATTCTTTGTTGCTTTCTTCAAGCATAACCGCACGTAATAGGCGGGTAATCGAAGCCATTGATAGCAGGGCTAATACGGCAACAGGCAACCACAAGTGACCAATTGCATTCCAAATAATATCGCTATCACCGGTACGAAACGCATCAAACAACACAAAGCCGCTGTTGTATTCCATGGTGTAGGTATAGATATCATCCAAGCGACCAGGGCCTGCTGACCAACCTAACGTGGCATAAAATAGTAATAATCCTAGTAAGCCGAGCCAAAATACGGGGACAGAATAACCCAAGAGTGAAATAAACCGTGCCGTATGATCCAGCAGGCTTCCGGGTTTATAAACCGCTAATGAGGCGAGGGTAATACCGAGTAGTGCGCCAAAGAACATGGCTAATGTTGCTAGTTCAATTGTCGCGGGAAAGGCTTGTAATAAATCATGCACCACGGGCTGTTGGGTGATTTGTGATACGCCTAAATCGCCGTGTACCAACTGATTGATATACGAGAAAAATTGAATCGGCAGCGGTTTATCTAGCCCTAATTGCTCGCGTGCTTGTTGATAGGTCGCTTCACTGGCGTGATCGCCCACCATCTGCAACGCGGGATCGATCGGCGCTGAGCGAGACAAGATAAAGGTGAAGATCAGTAACCCAAATAGGGTAAACATTAAGGATAAAAACCCGCCAAGCAAAGGTTGCAGGCGGGTTATCCAAAACCGGCGCCATGCGCCGGTTGAAGAGGTCGTAGTACTCATTATTCTGCTTTTGATACGTCTTTATAGAAAACCATCTCTGGCGTAATTCCTTGCACATATCCTTGTACATTGTCGCGAATGGCAACGAGCTTTTTGTTTTGCAGACCGACGACAAATGGCGATGACTGACGGACTTTACGTTGCAGTTCTTGGTAGATCTCAGTACGTTTTTTACTGTCAGTTTCAGCGCGAGCGGCCAGCGTGAGTTTATTGAGCTCAGGTGTTTTCCAGTTGGCACGCCATGCCAGCGTTTTGCTGCCGTTCTCTGGATTGTACGCAAACGCAGATGCATTGGTATTCGGGTCGAAGTAATCTGGGCCCCAAGCGGTTAATGTCGCTTGGTATTTATGCGATTTCACATTAGTCGATACTTGGCTGCTGACCCCTGGGATCAGTTCCACATCAATCCCCGCGCGTTTGAAGCTTGCTTGCAACGCTTGCGCAATATCTAGGTATGGTGGTTGATTGGATACCGCTAATTTAAAGTGTGGGTTTTTAATGCCCGCCTCTTTTAGAATTTGCTGCGCTTTTTTCGGATCATAATGGAAAGGCTGATCGGTCAGTGCGCCATTAAAGCCCACTGGTAAGAAGCTTTGCTGAACGGCAAATTGACCTTTCATTAGATCTTGTGCCACGCCTTTGTAATCGAATGCGTAGCGGGCTGCTTTCCAGAAAGCCGGCTTGCCAAGGTCAGGGTTATTTTTATTCGCGGCGTTAAACATCAAGTAGTACAAAGATGCATACGGTAATTTGAGCGTTTTAACGCCTGGCTTATCTTGCAACGAGAAGAATTGATCCGTGCCTAGGTTACGTACTAAATCCGCATCGCCTTTTTCAAGTAGAAGCTGACGTGTTGCCGCATCCGGTACGTTTTTCAGTAATACGTATTTGAGTTTTGGTGCGCCAGCCGGAGAAGACTCGTTGGCTTCCATCATAAGAATTTGGTGCGGTACGTATTTGCGAATTTTGAATGGGCCGCTGCCTGCTGAGTGGCTGTTTAACCATTCGTGACCAAAGTCATTATTTTTCGCGTGCGGCGCAACGGTTTTTTCATCGATAATCGAAGCGGCAGGTGCCGATAGTAGGCTCAGTACGAAAGATGGACCCACATTCACATCCCAAGATACTTTCACTTGGTTGTCAGAGACTTTAGTGATGTGATCATCAACGTTATTCTTATCCCAGCCAAGCTGCGTCAATATAAAAGAAGGGGCGAGGTTAAGTTTAACGACGCGGCTTAAGCTGTAAATCACATCTTCTGGACGGACTGAGTTACCACTTGCAAACTGAGCGTCTTTTTTCAGGGTGAAAGTCAGGCTGTGTTGCTCTGCTTTCCAAGAGGCCGCCAGTGTCGGTTGCAACTCTTGTGGATTCTTGGGATTAGATTGCACTAAACGTTGGTACAAGTTGTTGAAACTTTGTACTGAAGAAAGCTCGAATCCTTGTGCTGGATCCAAACTAGTGACGTCATCCAATGATTGAGCAACGACAAGTGTGTTGTCCGGTGTTTTCGCGAATGCAGGTGCCGTTACGCCTAAACTAAGGAGTAAACTTGTGGCTAACAGAGTCTGTTTGACTTTCATGAGTGATCCCAATTGTTATTATATTATCTCTGTCCGATAGAGATAAATATCATGTTTCATTTTGTTGCTGATGAAATTATAGGAATCACTGTGTGAGGACAAGCGAGTTTTGGCGTGAGTGTTATAACAAAAAAGTATGACTTGTAGCTTTTGGTAATAATGAAATATTAAGCCATGGTAAAAACACCGAACATGCACGGTAGGCCTATTCGGTGTTTGATGAGGGTTAGGCGTTATCGATCATGATCGTCGGTTGCCCTATTTCGACGTGCGCCGCTGCGCGACGTTCAGAAAATTCACTGAAGGCGGGTGAGCTAATGGTATCGACAAAGTACCATGTTGCATCCGCGCGATCTGGGGTGACGGTAAGCAGTAAGTAGCCTCGATCGCGCATGTTTGCATATTGCAGCTGGCTAACCATATCGACGACCGCTTGTTCGTAAATAGCGGCATCTTGTGGTGCAAACCCGAGGTATTGCTCCATACCAGGAGAGCTGACCGAACTTGTGGCAAACTCGACCGCCACCGGATTACCATTCTCATCTGTCAGATTATTTGCCCAAGCATTGTGAGTATCGCCCGCCAATACAATCGCGTTCACGTTAAGATCGCGAATAGTTTCCAGGATCACTTCACGGTCGTAACCATAGCCATCCCATGCATCTAAGTTATAAGGGATGCTCGGTAGCTGTAGTAAGCGCATTATCTCAGGGGTGAGCTTATGGCGGTTCGCCGCGACTTGATCTCTTTCTTGCTGTGTTAGAGTCGAATCGTTATTGTCTACGCGCTGTGCGAGCGTGGCAAGCGTGCCAAGTTGTGAGTATTCGCTGATCGACAATTGCTGAGTGGCGATCGCGGCTGGCAGTAACATACGCCCCATCATGATTTGTTGACCAATCACTTGCCATTTACCTGTCGAGATCTGCAGTTGGTTTTGGAGCCACGCCATCTGCGTTTGACCTAAGATCGTGCGATTTTCGTCGTTAATCGCGGTATAAAGAGCATCGGTATCAATATTACCCGTACCATCAACAAACGCGCTATATTCATATTGTTTGTCGCGCGCCAGCAAGCGGGTATCAAGCATGTGTAAATCGAGCAAATCACCGAACTTAAAGCTACGATAAATATCCTCATGGTTACCTTCACTCCATGGGCGAATCGGAAGCCATTCGAAATACGCTTGAGTAGCGGCATCTTTACGTACGTCGAAATCGCCTTCGCCCTCATTATGGTTTTCTGCGCCATCTTTCCAAGTATCATTAGCGACTTCGTGATCGTCCCAAATGGCAATGAATGGCACTTTTGCATGAACATCTTGTAAGCTTGGATCGGTGTGATACTGCGCGTAACGTGTGCGATAATCACTGAGTGTGAATAGCTCTGTTGGTGGTAATACTTCGCGATCCATTTGCTTGGCATTATCACTTGCATAGTCGCCTCGTCCGTACTCGTAGATGTAGTCGCCCAAGTGTAATAGGGCATCGAGATCATCTTGTTGGGCAGCAAGCGCATATACATTGAAAAAGCCCGCTGGATAATTCGAACAAGAGACTACGGCCAGTTTTACGGATTCTACATGACCTGTGGGTAGTGTTTTAGTGGTACCAACTCGAGAGCGATTGTCATTGGTCATAAAGCGATAGTAATAGGTAGTGCCCGCGCTCAATCCAGTTGCATCTACCTTGACGGTATAATCACGCTCACTATTGGTAACGGTATCACCGGTGGTGACCATTTGCGTAAATTGTGGATCCAGTGCGACTTCCCAAGCCACCACCACATCTCCCTCACCTTGTGGGGTGACACGAGTCCATAAAATGACCGAATCTGTGAGCGGATCGCCACTGGCAATACCATGTTCAAAGCTTGCAGGTACGGTGTCGGTGGTATTGTGTTTACACCCCATGAGCCCGTACGACACCACGGCCGCTCCAAATCCTTTGGCAGATAATTCTAAAAAGCGACGTCGTGACAAAGTGTGTGTCATGTAGAACATTCCTTGTATGTAAAAAGCATAATGACAAATGATAAGAGCAGGTATTGTCGGAGGGGGACATGACGGTGGGGTTACAGCAAGATGAAACATTTTTAACTCATTGTTTATTATTATTTTTATTAGTAAATCCTCACGATTATTGCAGCATATTGAGCACCGCCTCTATTTTGGCTTGTGAGTGGTAGTGATTTTGCACGAGTTTGTCATAAAGCAGGCGGGGTAGCACGGTATGGATATGGCGGTATGTGTTGCCACACTCTCATGCAAGACGAATAGGCAACAAATTGGTAATCCTTAGGTGATATTGACTGATACAGAGCGATTAAGCCCAGGGAGAGTCTGCCATCAGAGGCAGACCCTAGGTGCTAGGTGCGTAAATCGTATTGATAAAAGACCAGATCTAACCATTGATCGAATTTTTGTGCGCAGCGCTGTATCTTGCCGCTATAGGTAAAACCAAGCTGTTCATGTAAACGCATGCTGGCTTGGTTATTACCATCGATTTCCGCCACTAAGGTAACAAAGCCGGTTTTTTCTGCTTCGGCGATTAATGCAGTAACAAGCTGTCTGCCTAGGCCTTTACCTTGTGATTTAGGATCGATATAGATACTGTGCATGCCAGTATAGCGATAAGCAGGATCCTGACGAAAAAACTCTAATGCGGCATAACCGATGATGTTGTTAGCTTCTTCATACACTAAAATTGGCATGCCTGACAGAGTTAAACTCTCAAACCAGTGCAGGCGCTGCTCAGCGGTATAGGGGTCACAATCATAAGTTGCTGTCGTATGTTCTATCGCATGATTATAAATACTGACGATGGAGGCAACATCGTTAGGTGTGGCATGTCTTATCAATTCTATTCCCTCAAATTGATGATTTTTCTCTAAGTCATTGATCAATTCTTCGACGCCAGCGCATGTAATCACTCGCGTCTGTGTAATTTTTGATGATTAAACCAAGGATTACGCCAGAAGAGCGCTATATAACCATGACTAATAAAGCGGTGCAACTGTAAATTGATGCGATGTAATGCGATAAAAACGCAGATTGAATCAAGTAATATATTATACAACAAGGAAATTTGTATAACTAAGGTGTATGCTTATTTTATACAACAGGTTGTATTTTAGTATTTGTATCGATAAAGCGTAGCGTTTGATGATACGCAGCGTGGATCATAGTTATCACTAGCACTTAAAGGAGTACCAATGAACACCTTATTGAATGACTACCATACATCGTTGCTTGGACTTTGGGTGGTTCTTGCTACTTGGATTGTCCAATGGGCCGTCGCGACAATGGCTAAGGGCGCTCAAAAAGATGCCGTTCCCGGAAAAATAGATAATGACCTAAGTCATGATTCTTTTATATTTCGCTCCCATCGTACTTTCATGAATTCGTTAGAAAATGTACCAGTGATGCTCGGACTGTCGTTACTGGCGATATTAGCTGGAGCCAACCCTTATTGGTGTGGTATTTGGATTTGTGTGTTTGCGGTTGCGCGTCTTTTCCATATGGGATTGTATTATGCGATTGCGACAGAAAAAAACCCAAGTCCGCGTTCTTATTTCTTCTTGGTTGGTGTGGTTGCGATGATCGCGATGTTAGTGTTGACGGGCAGTACGTTAATCTAACCAAAATGCACAAATTGGATAAATAGGCATAAAAAAGTGTTATAACATCACATATTTGTGTTTTTTTTCTGTTAATTATATTGATTTGTGCAGTTTTGTGCATGTTACGCGGACGATCAGGCAAGACGTTTTTACAATAAGTAAGGTAGGCTAACCTCCTAGCTTAATAAGTAGCTGGCTTTATCATTTTAAAAGAAATAAGGATAGATGTTTATGAAAACAGTAGGGTATGCCGCGCATTCAGCAGATTCGGAGCTCGTTCCTTATCACTTTGAACGACGTGAACTACGTGCTAATGATGTAGCAATCGAAATTACTTATTGCGGTGTTTGTCACTCAGACTTGCACACCGTAAACGGTGACTGGGGATCTCAGCCTTATCCATTAGTGCCGGGCCATGAAATTGTTGGTATCGTGAAATCTATCGGTACTGGAGTTAACAATTACAAAGTGGGTGACCATGTTGCCGTCGGTTGTATGGTCGATAGCTGCCAAGAGTGTGACCAATGCCACCATGGTGAAGAGCAATACTGCCGTAATGGCCTAACGGGTACCTATGGCTCGCCTGATCGTATTGATGGTACCACCACACAAGGCGGTTACTCTAAACACATCGTTGTACGCGAAGAGTTCGTTCTGCGTATTCCTGAAAAAATGGATACTTCACGCGCAGCGCCAATTCTATGTGCAGGTATTACGACCTTCTCTCCATTACGTGAGTGGAATGTAAAACCAGGTTCTCGTGTTGGTGTCATTGGTCTTGGTGGTCTTGGTCATATGGCCGTGAAGCTGGCGGTTGCTATGGGCGCAGAAGTGACGGTTATTAGCCGCTCTAAACGCAAAGAAGCAGAAGCTCAACAGTTGGGCGCGAAAGGCATTTTAGCGTCGTCTGATGAAGATGAGCTTACCGCATCGGCTAATGCATTTGATTTGATTATTGATACTGTGCCGAAAAAACACGATCTTAACCCATACATGCCGCTACTTGATGTGGATGGTACCTTGGTCATTGTTGGTCAAATCGGCCCGCTTGAAGAAGTCATGACGTACCCAATGGTATTGGGCCGCCGCCGTATTGCCGGTTCATTGATTGGTGGTATCGAACAAACTCAAGAAGTGCTTGATTTCTGTGCAGAACATAACGTTTACCCAGAATGTGAATTGATCGAAATTGACCAAATTAATGGTGCGTTTGAGCGTTTAGCTGAAGGTGATTTATCTCACCGCTTCGTGATTGACATGAAATCACTTGATGCGGATTAATGAGCACGAGTAAGCTAAGGTGTTTACTCGCTGATTACATCTAAATGCTTTAATATAAACACACATCGTCGTCACGATGTGTGTTTTTTTATGCGTGGTATTATTTGTTTATAGGGAAAAAAGACGTTATGGCAGCAACTTTTTATTTAATGCGTCACGGGCAAACCTTGTTTAATCAACGGCGAAAAATTCAAGGGTGGTGTGACTCACCACTCACAGAAACAGGCATTGCCCAAGCGACTATGGCCGCGCAATTTTTTGATAATGTGGCCTTGGATTATTTATACAGTTCTTCGTCTGAGCGGGCGTGCGATACTGCCGAAATCGCGACTCATGGTCGCTTGCCATATCAGCGCTTAAAAGGTTTAAAAGAAATAAATTTTGGTGTGTATGAATCGGAAAGTGAAGACCTGCATCCAAACTATGACATGCGTGAAGATTACTATCTGCAATTTGGTGGGGAGTCAAAACCACAAGTTCGTCAGCGCATGGTGGAAACATGCACATCGATCATGCAATCACCCGATCATAACACCGTATTAGCCGTGTCGCATTCAGGCTCATGTAAACAATTTTTGATGCACTGGCATGATAATCATGCAGAGGTATTAAAAAACGGCATTCCTAACTGTGCCATATTTGAATATCGTTACGATAACGGTGTATTTACATTTGTACAGATGATTGATGTTACAAGGTAACATCTGATGTCATTGAGTGGTTTTGAGTGCTATAAAATCAGGACTATTTTAGGCGGTTGATTTTTATCGATATGTCGCAGATAGAACCATGTAAAGCGGTTTGATGAAACTTTGTGAATTAGAATGTTCTACTCTTGTTTAGGTTGGCGTTTGATCTCAGTAATAGACGGCGTTTTTGCTGCTATCTCGAGTGATAACGCTTATTAAGGTCTCAGGATGAGACATTCTACGCAAGGAGGCTGCATGTCTACACATTCACACGAACAAATAGAAAAGCCGGGATTATTCCTCGCTATCTTACCGATAGCACTGACTATCGGCATGTTAGGTATTCAACTGTTTTACTTTGGTGATTTTACTCCTCATACGCCACTGGCCATTGGGATTGTGCTCACTTGTGCGATTGCATGGTGTCGTGGGTATCGCTGGAAAACCATGGAAAAAGGGTTATTCCATGTTATTCAAGTAGCGACTTCGGCGATTATTATCATGTTGATCATTGGTATGATCATTGGAAGTTGGATTGCCAGCGGTACAGTGCCGATGATGATCTATTACGGTTTTCAGATCCTTACGCCTCAGACCTTCTTAGCAGCGGCAATGATTTTATGTGCAATCATCTCAGTCTCACTGGGGACTTCGTGGACAACGACAGCTACCGTTGGTCTTGCATTGATGGGCGTTGGGGAAGGTTTTGGTATTCCAGCCTATTGGACCGCTGGAGCCGTTGTATCTGGCGCGTTTTTTGGCGATAAAATGTCACCACTGTCTGATACCACCAATTTAGCGCCTGCTGTCACCGGGACTAACTTGTTCGCGCACATTCGTAACATGTTGCCAACGACGGTACCCGCACTATGTATTGCGCTTATCGTCTACGTCTTTGTTGGGTTTAATATGATTGATGCCACCCAGGTCGATCAGATAAAAATCCAAGCAATGACACAAGCATTGAGTCAGCACTTTACATTCAATTGGTGGGTATTAACGCCTGCGATTGTCGTGTTTACATTAGCGATTCTAAAAATGCCAGCGATTCCTAGTTTAATGGCCAGCGTATTGTTTAGCTTAGGTATTGCTATATTTGTACAGGGTGTTCCACTGCATGATGCGCTCAGTTTTTTACAAAATGGTTTTAGCATTGAAACGGGGAATAGCAATGCGGATGCGCTATTGAACCGAGGGGGAATTCAATCGATGGCTTGGATTTTAACCTTGGTATTAATCGCTCTGGCGTTAGGCGGTGTATTAGAACAAACGCGCTGTTTAGAAACCATTGTGATGAGCATTATGAGCCGAGTACGCACCATTTTTGGCCTTCAAGTCGCGTCAACGTTAACCGCCGCTGGCACAAACCTTGTCGCGGGTGACCCATATTTATCCATTGCGTTGCCAGGACGTATGTATAGCCAAGCATATCGCGGTATGGGCTATTCTACCTTATGTTTATCGCGTTCTGTAGAAGAAGGGGGCACATTATTATCACCTCTGATTCCTTGGAACGCCGGTGGTGCGTTAGTCATCCAGTCTCTTGGGCTAGGGATTGCTGACGGCAATACTGAGAATTTACTGTATATCTTCTGCGCCGTGGCGTGCTGGATGTCACCGGTCATTGGGATTGGGTATGCCTATTTTGGTAAATTTTGCCCGAAAGCAACCGAAGAAGAGAAACAACAATGGATTGATAACAACGAGCTTATTATGGTAATCCCGAATAAAACATCATCTGCATCGCAAGCTACCGTAAGTTCATCACCACTGACGAGTTAGTCTCGCGTTATGATGATACCCCCAATGACTTGCCTGTGTGGTAAGTCATTGGGGGATAATAAATCGGTTTACTCATCTACTATACCCCAAGTTCTCTGAAGTCACTTTGTTGGCAAGCCGTGTCGATGAACGATGTCGATACGATCGTTTTATGCGGCATTATTGTTTACTTTCTTATCTGACTACTTCATGTCATTTCCCTTTGCTAAAAATGTCACGAGTCTTGGTATTTTTCTCAATATTGTTCGTATTTTTAACTGACTATTTTGTAATTAAAATAAAATTTATTTGTGCAGTGTTAATGAAGTTATTGCCATTACTCTTAATTTATATGCAATATTAAGCTTATGATCGGACTGAGTATGATAATGTAAAAATCGATAAACTGTGTTTCGTTTACGTATGAATTAGACAAGGAGATGTCATGCTAGATTCAGGGGTCGCGAAATCCGTGATCGACCACGCTCTATTTTTAGGCGCTGATTTTGCTGAGTTGTTTGCAGAAAATCGGTATAGCAATACGATTGAATTATCATCCTCAGAGGTATCTGATATCTCTGATGATATCAGCAGTGGTGTGGGGGTACGTTTATTTTACGGCCATAACGTTTTGTATGGTTTTACTTATAGCAAGGATGAAGCGGATTTAAAAAAAGTCATCGATGTTCTTACAGAGCGGAGCAAAGGTGCGCAAATCATTCATTCTGCTGCCTTTAATCCTGTTGCATATATCAATCAGCATCCTTGCCAACGGCCGTTGCGAGGCTCTTCTTATTTATCTGAGAAAGTGTCATTTTTAAATGATATGGACGCGGCGGTTCGCTCATACAGCCCTTTGATTAACCAATTTATCGGACGGGTTAATCAAGTGGATCAGCATGTCATGATTTACAACTCTGAAGGACTACAGATAGAAGACACTCGGCATTGGTGTTATATGGATATTATAGCGATTGCCGAGAAAAATGGGCAACAAACCAATGGTATACAAATGCCGGGAGCATTGTCTGGCTGGGAATTTGTCGATGCCATCAATGAGCGTAAATTAGCGCAAGATGTGGCGGAAAGTGCCGTGCGTAAATTGGATGCCGCAGTCTGCCCATCAGGAGAGCTACCGGTTGTGATTGGTAATGGGTTTGGCGGAGTGATTTTCCATGAAGCTTGTGGTCACTTATTAGAAACGACATCGGTTGAAAAGCAAGCGTCGGTATTCCATGACCAAATGGGTGAACTCATTGCTAACTCTGTTGTTAATGCTGTCGATGATGGCACCATCGCTAATCAATGGGGGTCGCTGAACATTGATGATGAAGGGATGCCAGTGCAACGTACTCAATTGATCAAAGACGGACGATTGACTGGGTTTATGGTCGATAAAATGGGCAGCATAAAAACCGGCTACGAACGTACTGGCTCTGGCCGACGAGAAAGCTATCGCTATGCGCCTGCATCTCGTATGCGTAATACTTACATTGAAGCGGGTGATTCTTCATTTGAAGATATGATAGGCAGTATTGACTACGGGATTTATGCCGCGCAAATGGGAGGAGGCTCTGTACAACCGGGAACTGGCGAATTTAACTTTGCAGTGAACGATGCGTTTTTAATTGAAAACGGCAAGATCACCAAGCCGTTAAAATCGGCGACTTTGATTGGGACAGGCCCCAAAGTTTTGCAAGATATTAGCATGGTAGGTAATGACCTATCGCTAGCTGGTGGCGGATGGTGTGGTTCAATCAGTGGCGCGGTACCAACGTCTATTGGGCAGCCGAGCTTAAAAGTCGATCGCATCGTTGTGGGAGGAGGTAACGAATGAACCAACAAGATATAAACAATCAAGCGATTGATGTGTTATTGGAAGAGGCCAGTCGCCAAGGCGCAGAAGCAGATGTGGTTATTCGTACTAGCGACTCTTTGGGTTTAAGTACTTATCAAGGAAATGTGGATCGCTACGAAGTCGCCAATGAGCGTGAAATCGGTATTCGTATTATCAAAGATCAAAAAGTTGCGACGGGCTGTTCTGAATCGTTTGAATCGAGCGATCTTAAACACATGGTCAAGAGCCTTATCGACAGTTTGCCTTACACTAAAACCTCTCAGCATCAACGTATTGTTTGTGCAGAGAACGATATTAATGATGCTGATGATAGTATCAACCAAGTTGATGATGTTTCTGTCGAACAAAAAGTGAATATGGTCTTATCGGTTGAAGATGCTCTACGCCAGCAGCGCTATGTCGATAACGTGACAGAAAACGAGTATTTTGAAACAAATAGCCTGATGGTGGTGGCCAATACGCTAGGCACTCACTGTCAACACAAAGAGCGGAGATTGGGATGTAATTCAGAGGTATTATGTGTCAATAATGACAAGCAATCGATGCATCATAGCCTGTCGTTAGCCCGCTGTTTCGATGATATCGATACAGAATTTGTTATTCGTCACAGTACTGAAATAGCGCGTGAGCTACTGGGTGGAGCACCGGTAGCGACAGGGCATTATGCGGTCATTTTTTCAGTCGATGAACTCTATAATGTTTTCTCGGCATTTTGTGTAGCATTCTCAGGCAAGGCAGCGATGCAAGGTATTACGCCGTTGGCCGACAAACTGGGTACTAGTGTTGCCTATGGCGGTTTTACGTTGCGTGATGTTCCTTTTCAGCCGCAGGGAATGCGTATTAAAGCATTTGATAGCGAAGGTTTCGCTACGCAAAATACCACAATGATCCAAAATGGCGAATTACGCTCGCTATTGCATAATAGTGAAACCGCGAGCTACTTTAATACGCAGACAACGGGAAATGCGGCGCGTATGGCAGCATTGGACGTGGGTCATTTGCATACCGTAGTGGATGTCGGCCATCATACCGTGGATGATGTTCAGTCTGGAGAATATTTAGAGTTAGTGGCGTTGCAAGGAATACACTCAGGCGCCGATGTAATCACAGGCGACTTCTCTTTTGGAGCGAGTGGTTTCTTGTGTCGTGATGGCCAGCGTATACAGCCAGTTCGAGGTATTACCGTTGCTGGTAATTTTTATTCGATGCTCAAAGAGATTGAAGCGATTGGTCAGGTGCTGGAATCGAATATGTTTCAGTCATTCTATGCGCCTAAAATCCGCTTTGCACGCTTAAGTGTTGGCGGAAAATAACAGCGATATAGACGTTATCGCACTATTAAGCTAAGCCGTTACTCGTGTAGCGGTTTTTTATTGTCTGCCTGACAAACTCCTCTGAGCTATTCTTGAGAACAATAGATGTTTGTCATCTCACCTTGGGACATCAATACGCCTTTACCGCTGCTTGCGATTATTTTATGTGTATTGAACTAATAGATATTATTGTTATTATATCATAGGGTTATATTGAAATTCTGTAATTGTTACAGGTCAAAAGGCAATATATATTATGCGGTTTATCGAGGGCAGGCACACCTCTGATGGCGTGTTGGAAGAGATTAGTCAGTAAAATAAAAAGGAATGAGGCATGTTTACAAAAACAGTGGATGACGAGATTCAATTGGCGTTAATACAGCCGAGTTTTGCCCGTGATATATTCGCTATCGTTGAACAAGAAAGAGAATACTTGGGAAAGTGGTTGGTATTTCCTCACCGTGCCACAGATGAAGCATTTTTCAAAACCTTCGCACGCCAGTCTTTGCATGATTATGCCGACGATAAATCGTTGACATGCAGTATTTTTTACCAAAAAACGTTAGTGGGAAATATCAGCTTTAATCATATTGACCATGAAACGGGGGTTGGAGAAGTTGGCTACTGGTTACGTGAAAGCATGCAAGGTAAAGGGATTATAACGCGTAGCGTGCAAGCCCTGATTCAATATGGATTTGATGAACTGAACTTACAAAAAATCGTAATATCCGCGGCGGTTAACAATACAAAAAGTCGTAGCGTCTGTGAACGCTTAGGTATGAATTTAGAAGGCGTGATTACACGCAGTGAAAACCTAAATGGGGCTATTTTAGATCATGCTATTTATGGGCTGTTGAAGACGGATTAATACCTTTTGTTGAGGTAGATATTAAGCGGCGAGCGAAAAAAAACCAGTCAGTTACTGACTGGTTTTTTATTAACTAAACTTAAGATTTATTTAGATTTTGGGGTTACCCATGCATCACGGTCAATGTCCAAATCTGGGAATTCGTTTGGATTAAAGACTGGCTCTTCAACACCTTTGCTCAGCTGCTTACGGTAATCTTGAAGCATACGCATTGCAGTCGGGAATAGCATAATCAACGCAAGTAAGTTGATGATAGCCAATACGCCCATTAGTGGATCTGAGAAGAAGAATACCGATGTTGCGCCAGGGGCAATCGCGCCAATGAAGACAATCGCGACCACAGCAATACGCAAAACATGAACATAAGCTTTGTTTTTTGTCATAAAGCTCAATGCGTTTTCACCCAAGTAGTAGTTGTATACTACAGAGCTGAATGAGAACAACAAGATCGCAGCTGTTAAGTAATATTTCGCCCAAACACCCAAGTGAGAGACGAGAGATTGCTGTGTTAGAACCACACCATCGATGTTTTGTGCACCAGGAACGTAAACGGTACCCAGTAAGATGATCATCGCCGTACAAGTACAGACAACCATAGTGTCAATGAATACCGACAGTGATTGTGAAATACCTTGACTGATCGGGTGAGGAACGTCCGCGGTTGCGGCAACGTTTGGTGCTGAGCCCAGACCTGCTTCGTTCGAAAATAGACCACGACGTAGGCCTTGAGCAATCGCAGCGCCCATACCGCCACTCACGGCTTCTTCAAATCCGAAGGCATTTTTGAAAATGCTCGCCAATACTTCGGGAACGTGACCAATGTTCATAATAATGACAAGAGCTGCAAGTAGAACATAACCCACTGCCATGATAGGTACTACGACGTCGGCAACTTTGGCAATACGCTTAATACCACCATAGATGATGTAAGCAACCACAATCGCAAGGAAGAACGCAGTGTATTCACGGCCAATACCCATACTATCTTGGATGGCGCCAGCAACGGTGTTGCCTTGGAATGCGTTAAAACCTAGGGCGAAAGAAGCGATCAAACAGACTGCATATGCAATCGCTAACCAACGATAGTTGTTACCTAAACCATGGATAATAGAGAACGCAGCGCCGCCACGGAAATCTTTACCATCTTTGCGTTTGTACAACTGAGCAAGAGTACACTCGACCAAGCTTGTTGCCATACCAACTAGTGCGATCGCCCACATCCAGAATACAGCACCAGGACCTCCTAGTGTGATTGCTACTGCAACACCTGCGATGTTACCACCGCCCACACGTCCACCGATAGAAAGCAACAACGCTTCACGACCGGAAATAGAGTCTTTTCCTTTTTTGCTCTTTTGCGATAGAACATTAAACATGCGTTTAAAAAAGCGGAACTGTACGAAGTTTGTCACAATCGTAAAGAACACACCGAAAATTACTAGAAATGGTATTAGTGATGCGCCCCAAGTTAGGTCACCGACTAACCCAAAGAAGGATTTTAAAAATTCCATTTGGTCTCCTCAAATTTATAAAAACTGTTTATGCCATATCAAATACGGTTAGTGGGTATTGATATTATCCTGCAGTTATCTCTTATCTAATCGACTGATATAAAACAAAAACTCACAATGTAACGTTTTGTTTCCAGCAAACAGTGGGGTGAATCATACTGAAAAGTGCATTTTTTTTAAACGTAAATTTTGCATTAAATGTTAATCAAACGTGACGAAAGAGGGATTCTTCACATTTTTATGTAGTCAGATAGGTAATCGTTTGCATATTTTGATGGATGCCTGACATTCATGTGTCTCAGTTAGTGGACGTTGTTTAACAAAATTGCTTTACCGTATGTCGTGTTCGGGATCTAAGTCATATTAAATGAGGATTGTTAATAAGTATTAATTAATTAGAGCTATGCTCAATACATAGAAACTATCGTTTTTTAGTTATTGGGGTGTGATGTTTGCACCGCGGTGAGACATCCGAAGAGTATAGGAGAAGGATATGTTCACAGGGTTACATGTCTTATACGTGGACGACGATCCTTTGATGTTAAAAGCGACGACTCGAATGATTCGTCGGATTTATCCTGATTGGTCAATTACGACGGTCAGTGATTCTATACATTGGGCAGATAACCTAACAAGTGATCCCTTGTTGATCATTTCTGATTTACTCATGCCGCATATGAGTGGTGATAAACTCCTGGTTGATGCAAAACAGCGTTTTCCTCTTGCTATGCGCTGCTTGGTGACCGGCAACACGAATCAGGATGCGCCGACTGCTTTACACGATTATGCCCACTTTATTCTTCCCAAACCTTTTTCAGAGCAAGATTTATCGTTAGTGCTTGCCGCAGCTCAAAGGCTTAATACTGCGCCCTTTACCCCAGAGTGTTTGGTCAAGCTTAGTAGTATGAGCGCCAATATCCCTATGATGCCCAAAGTGGTTAAAGATGTACAAGCACTGATGCAGAGTGAAGAAGGGGACTTAAAGCAGCTCGCAGATACCGTTAAACAAGAACCATCGTTGGCCGCCAGAATCATTCAATTAGCGAATTCAGCTTATTTTGGATTTAACAGCCGGACATTATTTTTAGAAGTGGCGATTAGCCGACTAGGTAGCTCGACGATTGAAGCGATGACTTTGTGCATGCTCAAGTCGACAACACTTAACAAAATCACAGATGAACAGCATCAAGCGGTCGTCAATGAATACTTAGAGGTTGCACAAAAGTCCAAAGTGTTAACTCGTTCGCTGGGTATGTCTAGAGAAGCTCAAGAAATGGCGTTCATGATCACACTGATGGTATCGATCGGTACTTTAACGCTAATGCAATCGCAGATTGAAGACGAGGCTGTGCTGTTAGAACGTCAAACATTAGGGGGACCTGTGAACGATGTCTTGTTGGTTACCGCTTATGTACTAACGCTTTGGGGTTATTCTGAGAAAATCACGCAGAAGATTTTAACTATAAGTTTTTCTTTGACTAATCTTAATGAAGATAACATTACAAACTGTGTTTCCATCGCTTTTTACATTCAGTTTGTATTGGGCAAAGGTAGCGTAAGTGAGGAACAACTCTTGAAGCGTGTTCCAGAAGATTACCGAAGCGCCATAGTTGATGTATTACCCCTAAGTAGCCAATGAGGATAAGCGTATGACAATCGCCGTGACGGTTTGTGATGATTCTAAGTTATCGAGAAAAGCGGTTATTCGATCTCTTCCTGAGGACTGGGATATTAATTTAACGGAAGCGACCAATGGGCAGGAAGCCGTTGAGTGTTTTCGTGCTGGAAAAGCAGATGTCCTGTTTTTAGATTTAACCATGCCAATCATGGATGGCTTTGAAGTATTAAAAACGCTAAAAGAGGAAGGTGCACGCAACTATGTGTTTGTCATCAGTGCTGATATTCAACCAGAATCTCAACGGCGCGTAAATGAACTAGGTGCGGTACGCTTTTTGAAAAAGCCGTTAGATATGAACTTACTACGTTCAATATTGCATGAGGTAGGCTTATTATGAGCAAAGAGCTAAGCGCAGAGCACAATGACACCCTCAAAGAGTTATTAAATATCTCTATGGGGCAAGCAGCGGATAAACTCGCTCGATTGCTTAACTTACATGTCACACTGACCGTACCAGCCATTAAATTGGTGGATAAAAGCGAACTCGATAAGATTGAAGAGATGGAAGAAGCGTATCATTTTACTCGTCAGTCTTTTTACGGTGGCATGTCTGGCGAGTTGGTGACATTACTTTCTAAAAAAGGCGGACGTGTGATTGCTGCTGAAATGAATCAATTAGATGCCCAGCAAGCAGAAGATATGCCGAGTATTTTAGTTGATGATTGCCTACTGGACATCTCTAATATTTTAAGTGGTGCTAGTTTAAAAGGGTTATGTCAGCAGATTGAATTGAACCTAAAAATTCAACCACCTACTATTTTTAAACCTTCAGAGCAACAGCACCGTTTATCGGAATGGAAAACGCCGATTTTAATGGAAGTGGACTTCATTATTGAAGTGGCAGAGTTTCAAACCAAAACTATTATTTTATTTGCCGATAATGGACTCGACCAAGTACTCGTCCAATTAGACGAATTATTATAATTATCTGAAGGATATGTGAATGAAAGCCAAACTCATGTTATCTGATTTGCTCAATCAGTTATCATTTGCTCTGTGTATTGTTCGGCGTGATTATCGCATCATGACGGCCAATGAATATTTTCAGACACGGGCTAAGGTTAATTGTGAGAATTTTGTTGGGCAAAATATTCTTGAGCTCTTTCCTGACTCAGCAACGTTTTTAAAGCGAAAGATTGATACTGCATTTGTGATTGAGTCTTCCAGTTTTTCGTCTTGGGAACAACAGCCACACTTTTTGCCGTTTAAGAGCTCACGACCTGTCTCCGGTAAAGAAGATGATATGTATCAAGATATAGAAGTCATCCCTATTCATAGTGATGATGGGGCACTTGAGCACGTTTGTATCTGTGTGTATGACGTCACGACGCAAGCTTCTCAGCAAAAAGCGCTGAAATCGATGTCAGAATTGTTAGAAGATAACAATCAAACGCTCAACGATGCATTAAAACAATTAAAAGATACACAAGTGCAATTATTACAATCAGAAAAACTCGCGTCTATTGGTCAGTTATCAGCGGGTATTGCGCATGAAATCAATAACCCGATTGGTTTTATTACGTCAAATGCACAAACGTTACAAGATTATTTTAATAAGATCGTAAACTATTTTTCAGATGTTGAAGAAATATTGAAAACCAGCACTAATCAGGAACTCGCGCAAGAGATTCAGAAAACCCGCGCGAAATATCAGCTCGATTTTATCTTAGAAGATGTGGAAGATTTGATTAAAGAGTCGCTTGAAGGCGCGGATCGCGTTGTTTCTATTGTAAAAAACCTTAAAGATTTCTCTCACATCGATAATGCTGAATGGAACCATTCCAACTTAATTAATGGTATGGAGTCCACACTAAAAATCATCAATAACGAAATAAAATATAGTATTGAAGTGGAACGTCACTATGCAGATGACTTTCCTTTAGTGCTATGCCAACCCATGCAGCTCAACCAAGTATTTCTCAACATTTTAGTGAATGCGAGTCAGGCGATTGATGGTGATGGAAAAATCATTATTACGATGGATCATGATGAGGAGGGTTGGGTAAGTATTGCTATCTGTGATACGGGTTGTGGAATCCCAGAGGATAAGTTGAATCGTATTTTTGAACCGTTTTTTACGACGAAACCGGTTGGTTCAGGGACGGGATTAGGGCTATCGGTTTCTTACGGCATTATCAATGCACATAAAGGCAAGATTGAAGTGACCAGTCAAGAAGGTGAGGGAACATGTTTTACTATCCGACTGCCAGTAGAGGGACCCAAAAGTATCCTTGAATCTTCTCAAGAATAGAGAGGCGCGCCGATGTTATACGATAAAATTTTATTAGTTGATGATGAGTTACCTATTCTTAAGTCACTGATCCGCACACTGCGTATGGAATTTGCTGAAATATACAGCACTACCAACGTCGAAGAGGCGATTGAAATAGTAAAGCAACACCGAATTAGCTTGGTCATTTCTGACTTCCGAATGCCTAAGATGAATGGTGTGGAATTGCTGATCAAGCTAAAGACCATTAATCCGCAACTGTCGACCATTATGTTATCGGGTCAAGCAGAGTTAAGTGATGTAAGTAAAGCACTGAATGTCGGCGCATTGCATAAATTCATCACCAAACCGTGGGACTCTGTCGAACTGATTAAAGAAATCCATAATGCTCTGCAGCGACAAGCAGATTTCGCGCATCACGATGTATTAACTCAGTGTCTGCTACCCAATCGTCTCAATGACCAATTACAGAAAATCATTAACAATAAGAATGATGTGTCGACTTTGCTGTTAACCGTGGATCTCTGTAATACCGCCACGTTAAATACTACTTATGGCGTCACAGCGGTGAATACCGTCATTGAAGGTTTTGCACAACAATTAAAACAGCAGGTCTCTCTCGATATTTATCGTAGCGAAGATAAGTTTTTCATGGTGTTAGATTGCGCAGCGGAAAGTGTCAATTTGCTTACGGACATGATCAATAAAATTGATAAAGCATGGCAAGCTTTCATACCGTCTGACTCGCCTTATGGGTACAAATTATCAGTAAGCGAGTTGAAAAGTTGGGAAAAAATCGATTCTGACGCCATAAATGATCGTAAGTGTTATCTAGAGACTATTGGACATTCTCCGTACTTTTGGTTGGGGTATGAAGATGAACCAAAAGCAGAATTGAAATATTTGGTCAAATTATTGCTCGATAGTGGGCCACAACAATTTGTGGCTTTCTTTCAGCCACAAGTAAATGTTGAAACAAATACAATCGATGGGTGTGAAGCGCTTGTGCGCCGCCAGACTGAGTTTGGTAATTATGAACCACCCATGACTTTTATTCCTATATTAACCAAATATAACTTTATTGATGATATGACGTTGTCGATTTTTGAACAAACATTGTCAATGCTCGAAGAGTTAGAAAAAGCAGGTTATCCAGATATTCGGTGTGCGATTAATGTCGTCGCTAATCAGGTAGAAAAAGGCATTATTTGTCAGTTTTTAGAAACGATTGCTCAGTCAAATCCAAGACATTTATTACGCCTAGACTTAGAAATGACCGATACGCAACTCATACAAAGCTATGATAAAACTCGCTCAGAAATGCAGAAGCTCTCTGAATTTGGCGTGCGCCTCTCTATCGATGATTTTGGAACAGGTTTTTCTGGGTTTGAAATGATTTGTGAACTGCCTTTTGATGTTTTGAAAGTCGATGGACGGTTTATTCAAGCGCTCGGCCAATCGGTGGCAGATAACGCGATTTTTAATTCTATCGTCGAAAGCGCAAAATCGTTAAATATGGGCGTGATCGCGGAGTGCGTTGAAGATCTCACTCAGTTAGATATTCTCCGTCAACATGGTTGCCAACATGTGCAGGGCTATTTATTCAGTCCGCCATTACCCAAGCAGGAGTTTGTCGATTATGTTCAGGGTTACAAGCAGCGGGAGAGAGAGTCATGACCGACGTAAAGCAAACCTCAGACCAAAGTGATCATTCTCGAACTGATGAAGAAACGATCAGTGTAGATAACAGTGTAGACAACTCGGACGCGATGGGAGAGAAAGACCCGGCCAAACCAGAGAATGTAACGGTTGCGGAAACCCCTGACGTCGGCTCTTCACGTTTATCATTGTTGTTACTCGATGATGAAGCCGACATTGTTAAAACGTTAACCCGTGTGCTGCGTTTAGACTATGATGTGGTGTCGTTTAATGAAGGGGAAGATGCTCTAGAGTATTTGAGTGAAAACCCAGTTTCTATCATTATTTCTGATATGCGTATGCCGCATATGGATGGCGCTAAATTCTTATCGATAGCGAAAGAGCTCTGTCCACGTTCTGTACGTATTTTACTGACAGGGTACAGTGATATGGAATCAACCATTCGGGCAGTGAACGAAGGGGGGATTCATAACTATTTATCTAAACCTTGGGATAATCAGTCGTTAAAGCTAACAGTGGAGAAAGCGGCCGAGTTTTATACCTTACGTGAACAGCATGATCAGTTATTAGTGACGCTTGAAGAAAAAAATGTCGAGTTAAAAAGTTTTAATCAGCGTTTAGAAGAAAAAGTATTACAACGTACTCAAGCGTTGAAAGATGCCAATAGCTCGTTAGAGAAAATGCTCAAAGCAAGAAGTCAAACCTTCAATGATATCTTAGCGACATTGAAAGCGATTATTGAATACAGTAGTGGTATGCCTGCTAACCATAGTGAGCGTGTGGCAGAGCAATCTAAAGTTGTCGCGAAGTCTATGGGATTATCGGAAGGTGACGTGAACCAGATTTATCTGTGTGCTTTGTTACATGAAATTGGATTAGCGGCGAGAAAGGATACCAAACCTTCTTTAGTCAAACGTACTGCAGGTATTCCTACCACTCCCGATGCGAATTCTGTATTGGGCGCTGAAATCGTTGGACGCATTCAGCGTTTTGCCCCATTAATGTCGGTGATAAAACATCAAGATGAAAATTTCAATGGCACTGGAGGCCCCTCTCATTTGAAAGGCGAAGACATACCGATGGGCTCGCGAATTATTCGTGTGGTTAAGAACTTTGACTATTTTGTTGCCGCTGAAAATAATCGCAACCGCATGACAGCGACCAGTGCTCGTCGCTTTTTAAGTGATTATAGTGGCACACTGTACGATCCTAAGGTGGTGAAAACGTTTATTGATGTGATGAGCAATGTGCAACAAACCGATGGTTTAGAGCGCTGTGTGAGTGTCAATGAAGTACAAGTTGGTACGATTGTAAAGCGCGATGTGTATTTATCGAATGGCCGGCTCATGCTAACCGCAGGGCAAGAGATAAATGAAAGCTTACTAGAAAAACTGAAAAAAATTGAGAAAGACACGCAATACCCCCTCGCTATTTTTATCTAGCCTTATCATGATATTGTGGCTTAGATAATGTTAACTTGTCGGGAGCGTCAGAATGACTTCTGCTCCCGACTCCCAATTGTTAATTTCAATTTTTCCTTTCAAATGTTTAATAATGTCATACGCATAAGTTAATCCTAGCCCCATACCTTCTCCCACAGGCAGTGTGGTATAGAAGGGATCAAACAAATGCTTAACATTCGCTTCTGACAAGCCAGGCCCCGTATCTTTTATTGATAATATGATGTGTTTTTCTATGACACGACTAGAAATCGCGACGCTCGAGGTGTCTTGTGGTTTTTGCTGGCAGGCCTGAAACGCATTTTGTAAAACTTCAGTCAGTAACCGATCGAGCTCGTTGGGAATGCCTAATATGCGCGGTAGTGCACGTAATTCTGGTGATAGTAATAACTCAATCGATTCATCTTTATAGGTTTGCGAGATGGCACGATCTAAACTTGGGTATATATCAATAGGCTCAATACCGTCACGGCTGTTATTACGTTCATTAGAATAATATTGTAATGCCGTCACTATGCTATGAATACGCTCAACACACTTTATAGAGTCTTTTATTGAATCGAGAATATCAGCGTCAATGAAGTTAAAATCATTCAGTTTTAACCATTGATTCAGGGACTGAGTATATTGACTATCAATATGTTGATCGATGAGAGCTTGTTGGCGTTTAAATCGTTCCTTATACAATTCAATATAACTTTGACACACGCTTAGGTTGCCGCTTATTACACCGGCAGGGTTATTAATTTCATGAGCAAAACCGGATGCCATAATACCTAGGGATGCCATTTTTTCACTCTCAATGAGTTGATGTTGGGTAGCGATGAGTTCTTCGTTTGCGGTGGATAGCTGTTGGTTGACCGTTAGAAATTGCGAGGTTCGCGCTTTTACTTTCTCTTCAAGAGAACTATTCATTTCTTGTAGTTGAGATTGATAACGAAAGTTTTGTTCTGTTGTGCTCTTTAATTGCATGATCATTTGATTGAAAGCATGCGTTAATTTTGACACTTCATCATTGCCTTTCAGTGGCAGTTGAATATCAAAATCGCCATGAGAAATTTGAGCAGTAGCGGCACTCAGAGTTTCTAAACGTTTGGTGAGCATTGTGCCTAAAATATACGAAAAAATAGCGACAAAAAGAATATCTAATACCACGATGATCACTGCCCACTTGGCAGCCGTCGCGATGGTACTTTTGATGTCAGCCATACTAAAACCGATCCAAATAGTACCAAACGTCACTCCGGCTTCCTCAATACGGTGTGAAACATCGTAGATAGAGTCTGTGACGGCTTTACTATTTTCTTCAAGCATGCCTGGAGTAAAACGGCTAGGGTAATCCCCCCCTTCGGCTAGAATGGTGCCTGAGTTGTTTAATACTGCGACGTACTTTACGCCTTTATTTTTCAGTAGTGTTTCAGTGTAATCATGTAATGTTGCCAGATCGGAGCTTAATACAGGGTTAGTGATTGCCGTGCTATACAAATCTAAGGTTGACGAGACTCTCTGCTCCATTCCTTCATAATTGGTTTCATATAAATAACATAAAGTTATGGTGACTAATACAGACAGAGTCGCGATTTCGATAAGCGCGATGCCAACGATGGTTTTTAGGCGTAAAGACAGAGATTGCATAACCATTACTGTTATTGGGCTCCTGACTGTTGTTGAGGAAATGTTGTGCGAAGAGAATGCCAATCGTCATGGCTTGCCGGTATTAAAGGAGACAGACCTAGCGCTTGTAATTGTTGTTGCCCCTTTGGGGTAATCGCTAATTGAATCAAAGCGTGTTGAATCAAACGAACAGACGCTTCGTCCAATGCTTTATTATGAGCAAAAGCATACGTTGGATAGTCTTTACTGGTCCATAAAATACGTAAATCATCTTTCACGGCATTGGAAGTATACTCTAAGGTATTGAGTACACCGCCGCCTGCTGTGAAAAAACCTTTCGCAATATTTAAGTATACGGATTGCTCGGAAGAGACATAGCGTGAATAGACGGGAATGCCTGCCTCTTGCAGTTCGTGGTGAATAATCCAAGTGGATGCGGAAAATTCTGATGAAGTAAATACCATGGTCTTATATTGTAAATCGTCGAGTGTATGGATATCGCTCTGTGTATTGACCACAATTACACCATTAATGGGGGTGTTCGAGGCTTTGACAAAAGCTTTATAGTGAACCGCAGTCTGTGAGCTGACATATTGAAACGGTGTCATAAAAGCAAGATCGTAATCTCCAAGCGCGAGATGTTGTTCAAAGGTTGGAATATCTTTTGCGGTGCGAAACTGAATGTCGAGTTGTGTTGTTGACGATAATGAGGCAAGGATAGGATTCCATTTTTTGGCTAACTCTATTGCTGACTGTTGTGGTACAACCCCAAATATGAGCGGTTGAGACCATCCAGAACGATTGGATAGGAGTAAAAGACACAAAAAGCACAACGTTTGTTTCATTTAGCTCTCCCATTAGGTCAGCAAAGACGCCTAACATCACGATAATAGTTGGGGGATAATAACAAGCATAATGCAAATTATTCGTTTAACGAGTGACCTAGTTACGGTTATGCACATTATTCTTAGTAATTAAACTTAAGGCGTTGCTTTAAATTATAGTTTTGTTAACTCATTGTAGTAAAAATCATCAATAACGTTGGGTTAAGTATAAGAAACTCTCGATTTTGCGTAATATTTGGAATTTATTTATCGAATGAGATGATGACTCCTTTGTTACTCAGTCACTTACTAGAAGTGAGTTTGGCGTAAGTCTGTCAAAAGATCACAGAAGTATCAGTCAATTTCACTGAGTTACGTACTTCATGGTAGCCTGATACCAAGAAAAATTTGCATTAAATATCGGGATGAGCCAGTGCACCTGCTGTATTTATCAAACCACGATAAGAGAGATTGAAAGGAGAGATTGCATGTCAATCAAAGCCGTAGCTGTCGACATGGACGGAACATTTTTAAATTCACACCATGATTATGACCGAGTGCGTTTTCATGAGTTATACCAAGGGCTAAAGAATCAAGGTATTGAATTTATTGTTGCCAGTGGTAACCAGTACTATCAGCTGGCGAGTTATTTCCCAGAAATCCGCGATGAGATTTCTTATGTGGCAGAAAATGGCGCACTATTGTATCTCCATGGTGAAGAGCTATTTCACGGGGAAATGAGTGGAGAGGCGCTCAAGAAAGTCTATGATCTCTTAGATGCGGATAAATCGATTGAGTATGTGGCGTGTGGTTTACACAGTGCTTATATGGGGCCACGAATTTCACAAGCCTTTGCAGATGTAGCGGCCAACCATTACCAACGTTTAGAGCGAGTGGATAATGTACGTGCGGTTGATGATGTTATTTTTAAGTTTTCTATTAAGACAACAGTCGAGCATGCTGAAGTATTAGTCGTTGAGCTCGCCGAGCAGCTAGGCGATTTGGTTGATACGGTGACCAGTGGGTTTGGTTTTATCGATTTAATCATTCCAGGTTTACACAAAGCGAATGGTTTACAAAAAGTTCTTCATGAGATGGGTATCGCGGCGGACGAATGCGTGGCGATAGGTGATAGCTTGAACGATAAAGAGATGCTTGAGTTCGTTGGATATTCAGTGGCGATGAGCAATGCAGCTGAAAAAATCAAAGCGGTAAGTCGTTATTGTACCGAATCCAATGATGACTCGGGAGCTCAAAATGTGATTGAGCGTGTGTTAAAGCAAGAGGCGCCATTTGTCTAACTGACACGAATGATGAGCCATTAAGATTGGTTTTTCTAATGTTTATTGGTTCGTTTGGATTAACGCCACCGATTGTCGGTGGCATTTTTTTGGCTGCCATCATGAGAGGAAGCCAAGGGCAGGGTGCAGACCCCGGAGAATCATACTACGTAGACTAGGGTTGCCATTTAGGGGCTTTATTACGCACTCGCGCGACATGAACCAAGCCACTAAGTTTAAGTATAGGCTTAATAATCAATTGAGCACTGCCGACAATAAATAACCAAGTGCCACTTGTTTCTAATGTCGCGTTAAGGAAGAAAAATGAACCAATCAAAAACCAGATCGCTATCAATAAATCGTTGAGCGCCCCTAACGCTTCGTAGCGTTGCTGTACAACAATATGCTCGCGGCCTAAATCTATTTCATAAGAGTCGGATGGAGTTTTCATAGGCAGTTCCTTATTAACGGATAATTGACACTAACATAGATGAGTCCCTCAAATACAGGAACTTAACTGAGTGATTTACGGTATCTCACCAATTTCGTGACGCGAGTACATTTAATGAATGGAGTCATCCTCGTCGATGAAAGCCTTTATTGACGTTGACTGAGTGGTGTTTCATTGTCACGTAATGTTAATACTTCATAGCCGGTGGATGTTACCAGAATGGTGTGCTCAAATTGCGCCGAGAGTTGTTGGTCTTGTGTTACCACTGTCCAACCATCGTTCAGTGTTTGTACACGAGCGCTGCCTTGGTTGATGATGGGTTCAACGGTGAAAATCATGCCTTCTTCAAGTACGACGCCGTGCTTGGGCAATCCAACAGATAAAATTTGCGGCGGCTCATGTAATTGTCGACCAACGCCATGGCCGCAAAACTCTTTTACAACATCACAGTTGTGTTTTAAGGCGTAGTTATGAGTCGCGTATCCAATATCACCTGTGTGAGTGCCAGGCGCAATTTGATGAATACCTTGCCACATTGCGTTGTAAGCAATATCGACAAGATGTTTGGCACCGGCTGGGGCTGCAGGCATAACATACATTTTGCTTGAATCAACAATGAAATCATTTTTTTTCAAAGTGATATCAATATTAACGATATCGGTATCCGTGAGATAAACATTCGCATCTGGCATGCCATGACAGGCGACATTATTTGGTGAAACGTTGATACTAAAAGGGTAGTCATAAGCGCCTAGAGAAGCGGGAACTGCCTGCAGAGTATCGCGAATATATTGCTCAACTTCATTATTCAACCATAATGTTGATACGCCGGGCTGCACCCATTTATCGAGCATGGCAAAAACACTCGCAAGCAAGGTGCCATTGTGACGCATTATTTCAATTTCGCGGGGTGTTTTTATCGGAGTCGTTGCTCGGCCGCTCATACTTAACCCTGAATTATGTAGCACGTAGAAAAAATATTAGTGTAAAAGCATTTAAAAACAAAGTGTACCAGTTTTTGTTGTTTTTATCTGGAGATCAAAGCTGTTAGCGCTTGTTATTTAATTGTGCCGAGGAAAAGTTATATGAATAAATTAAAAAAGATCGCGTCACCATGCATTCGACATTGCTGCTTGAATGAGGACGATATTTGTATTGGATGCTGGCGATCGTTATCAGAAATACTTGTTTGGCAACAAGCGGATGATCAGCACAGGGCGTGTATTCTTGAGCGTTGTCAGCAAAGATCTCAACAAACAAATCAAAAAGATGACTTTTTATAGTTTTAGCATAACTTTTACATTGTGGTAGTTAGGTAAGTAAAGCAAGCACATGTATCGACAACAAGACGAGTATGTAAGCAAGGTGTTAGTCGTTAGTAAGTCTTGATACAGAGTAGCGTGAAGAGCAGGTCAATTGTGGGTAGTTGACTTATCATGTGTCAATTCATCAAGCATATGACATTCGCACTTCGTCATATCGTCATATACATTAAGCGCTGGTGGGAGAGATAACTCCTAAAGTGTTACTCTAATTTGTTGATGGTTATGCGTTTATATACTCTAGATAGTTTAAAAGCGATCGCGGCGTTTTTCGTCATTACTCTTCATGTTGGGTTATATCATGATCTGTCACCCATTTATGGTGAAGTCATTCGATTGACTGGCCGTTGGGCTGTCCCGTTTTTCTTTATGGCCACAGGATACTTCATTGGCGTAAAGCAGCTTGAAGCTCATATGCCGAAACATGCGATAAAAATTGGCAAAATTTTCATTATTACGTCTTTAATTTATATTCCATATTCCTATCTTAAACATGATTTTAGTATGGAACATATTGCGTCTAGGGCTTCATCAGATACGTTAATCATGTCTGGTATGTCGTTTCATCTATGGTATTTGTCGTCACTGTTTTTTGGCCTAATCACATTCTATGTGTTGCATTATCGCTTGAGCACAAAAAGTATGCTCACACTCAGCATGTTAATTATCAGTGGCTATTTCATCGTGGATCTTTACCCATCAATTACCGAACATGAAAATTGGGTACGACACTTAATATCGATCCCGTGTTTATTCTTTGGCTATCGTTTGAGCCGAGTGAACGCTGAGTCGATTTCATTACCGTTAACAACGAGTGTTGCATTACTGAGTTTGGCTGGAATGTATGTATTGCCATATTATTTAGATGGCGATCAGACTCGGGATATCATGTTACGCCAGTTTCCAATCTTCGTGATTCCATTTTGTATGGTATTACTATTACTTGCGATTAAACTTAATGCTAATGATAACCCTGTTGCAAAAGTCGGGCGAGATTACTCATTACTGATTTATACCTGTCATCCGATCTTTATGTATGGTATCGAAACGGTGTTAGCAAAACATAATATGGATAGCGACATCGTTATCGCCCTGGCAACGTTTGTAGTTGCAACTGGTTTTGCAGTACTCTTAAAACGCGTATGTAGGCCAGCATTTAGAGTATTGAATGGTGGGTAATAGATAGCAAGCTAGCAACATCGACACCGTGCGATGGAGAAATCTAGGTGTCGATGTAAAGCGGTTCAAAGGGGAGAACGATATAACAGTGTTCGTTACCCTTCCATCATGGCAGTACGTTTTTTCATACCTTTCACAACGTGTTTACTCTTATGTTTCGCTAAAGGGCGTAACAGCATACGACATAGCGCTTTCATGCCCATATCTCGTGGGCCAAAGCCATCAATCAAGATAGGCGTAAACGTTCCATCTTGTTCTTTGCGCATCAAGATATTTTGAATGCCATCATCGTGAAGTAACACGCTATTTTTTAGAACTTGAACTCGTAAGTCATCCACATAAGAAAGTGCTTCTTCAATCGAGATCATCCCTTCTTCAATGTAGTCTTCTAGACTTTTAGATACTGAACCATCGTGATCCTTGACTATTTCCGTCACGACTCCTTTGCCAAAGTTGGTATCAATAATACCTTCATAATGAGAAATGAAGTCTAAATTTTGCTTTTTATGATTTTTAAAAAAGACGACTTCCGTAATATTACGGTCTTTCTCTGGATTATGATTCACCTTGATGCACAAATTCTTTGAATCTGGGTGCTGGTATACAGTTCGACAACTGCCTTCAGCAAGGTACAAGTTTTCGTTGAGAGTTACATACATAAGCGTCACTATTTTTATTATAAAGTTATGTTTGTAAAAGAGATGGCGAAATGCTGTGTGGAATCACTTCACATCTGTTACCTCTTTACCAAGCTTTGTGTGATGCACTGAACATGACAAGATATTACTCATTTGGTAGGGCATCGCTTGGCTATTATAACGAATTTATGACAATAAAGTGAACTTTTTTAGAATTGCGGGGGTTGACGATTTTTGAAGTCCATGGACACCTAAAAAAATAACCAAACAAAGTACCCTGATTATTGTAAGTATGTTGGTTATTGATAACGTAGAAACGAAAAAAGCCCGCTAATCGATAGCGGGCTTTTAAATGTGGCGGAGAGATAGGGATTTGAACCCTAGAACCGCTATTAACGGTTGCCGGTTTTCAAGACCGGTGCTTTCGACCACTCAGCCATCTCTCCATGCGGCGTATATTATGAATTTACAGCGTGGTTGTAAAGTTCAAATGGCCAATAATTTTTTAAGTGTTGCTTATTTAATCAAAAGGAGGGGTTTACATAAAATTGACTAAAGGTTGATGTAATTTTTACAGTACATGTGATTTTTTATTAAATTTTTATTTATAAGGCTTTATTAATAAAATAATGTTTTATTACTAAGGTGTTGTTTTTAATAATTAAAACACTGTTCAGAATACGCTTGTACGCCCGAAAGTTATTGCGAAAATTTGTGATCTAATACAAAATTAGCCCATAGCATTTCTTCCGAATAGAGAATAATGAGGTTTTGATGAAAGTCGCGGATCTTTTGAAGCATCGTGCTGAAAACTTAGTGAAGCACACTGAATTCAAGCAATGGATGTCACCTACAGTACGAGAGTATTGGGGGGAGTTTTTAAATAAAGCCAATAATCGCCCTTTGTTCGCATGGGTGAGAGAGTTTAGTCAACCTGCAAATGAAGATGCAGATCCTATTGTCATGAAGCCTGAAACACAGGCGGTCTATGATGAGTTGTCCGCTCAAATTGGTGAGGTTATTCATACAGGTGAATGGATGACGATTGATCAGGATAAAATCAATCAATTTGGTGAAGTCACGGAAGATATGCAATGGATTCATACAAATCCAGAAAAAGCATCAGAGCAATCACCATTTAAAACCACCATCGCTCATGGGTTCTTAACATTGGCTATGTTGCCGAAATTGACAGATAGTGTCGACCCTGAAAATCCACAATTTCCTACTGCACGTATGGTTGTGAATATTGGTCTTAACTCAGTAAGGTTTCCTTATCCTGTTAAGTCTGGTAGTCGTGTGCGGGCAGTAAGCACGCTATCAAAAGTTAAGCCAATTCGTAAAGGCTTAGAAATAGAACGTGAAATTAAAGTTCAAATTGAAGGTATTCGTCGACCCGGTTGTGTAGTCACATCAGTGATTCAGTTACATTTTTAATGACGTTTGACCAAGAATTAAAAAGGAGAGCAGCGATGCTCTCCTTTTTTTATTGATTGAATCATGCGTATTCGATATTAATAGTGGATATTTGCTCATTTCGCCTCTGCCATCTTTTGGTAGCCATACTGCGCCAGAATCTGCTTAGCGTCGGCTGAGTGGGTATATTCTAGGAACGCAGTAATCTGTTTTGAATCTTGCTGCGGATAATGCATCAGCAAAAAAGGTCGTGCTAGGGGATAATCACGTTTCGCAATATTATTTGGCGTGCTGGCAATGTGGTCGATAGTCATCGCGTTAATAGAATGGTCGACCGCGCCAGAGGATATATAGCCAATTGCTTGCTCGTTATGATGGACTAGTGATTTCATCATCGCAGAGCTATTGACCACGAGCGCATTGCTGGTGATTGTTGATACTTGATGCTCGTTAATCACTTTAATTAAACCAATTAACGTTTCAAAGCTATTCCGTGAATCGGAAGTCGGCTCTCTTGTGATGACCGCGATTGGTCGATTTGGACCACCGAGTTGTTTCCAATTCGTGATATTACCACGATAAATGTCGAATAATTCTCGCCGCGATAGGTTAGTCACCGGATTCTTGATGTTAGCAATCATCACTAAACCATCGATTGCCATTGTTTCTACTTTAAGTGTTGATTCTTGCTCTGTTTGAGTTAAATAATGAGAGCTCAAGGCAATGTCCGCCACGCCTTTTTTGAGCATAGTAATCCCGGAAAGGGAGTTAATCCCTTGAACTGAGATAAAGGTATCGGGATTATGTTTTTCAAAGTTTTCAGCTAGTAATTCCACGACTTCTGCGACCGAGGTGGAGCCTGATATGTGTATATCTTGTTGGGCGACGGCAGAGGAAGTAAACGATAATATGACAGCAAGGGTCGTAAAACAGAGTCGTAGCATACAGTGGCTCCTACTGATAAAAATCATTGTTCGTGAATTATGGTTCTATATCTATAGTGTAGGATACTATGATAAATAGCAGGGCTGTTTTTATGTCGATTGTCGAACTGGATTACAGTTCTTACGAGTAATGTGTGTTAAGACTATGGTTTCGTGAGATTAGCAAAGGTAAAAACAATGTCAGTTGTAAACTTGATCTTACATCAACTGGAAAAAGCAGCTGAATTGGCCTGTCATCGTCGCAATCAGAACTTGCCGTTTGAAGTCGGGACAGCCAATTATGCAGTGGTTGAACAGGGCGTCGTATTTATGCAAAACCACTATAAAATGGATTCGAATCATAGCGATTATAGTAGCGTTGTCGCAAAAATTACCTATACAGAACATCCGTTATATTGGTCGTTGTGGTTACGACAAGAGACTCAGGGCACTGAGACTTGGATCCCCTATGAGTATTTAAGTGGAAGTCGCACACTTAAAGAGGTAATAGAGGTTGTGGTTATGGATCCACATAACAGTATTTGGTTTCAAAAATAAAAAAAGCATTCATGTTTGAATGCTTTTCATGACATTCGCCTTCGAGCAAAGGCGAATGTTAATTGGATGAACGAGAATTAGTCCGCGTTTGGAGCTTCGTCGTTCACGTCTTTTGCCTATGGCTCTGGCGCATCAGCAAAAACTTGCACAGGTTTACCAACGATACTGCGATTCTCTTGGTTCACTTCTGATAGTTGCAGTTCAAGTGTATCACCTAGTTGGAATACGACTTCTTTATCGACCGATACAGTACCGTTATCCCCATTACATTCTAAGCGCTGTTTGTTGGCAAGAATTAAAGAAGCAGGAACAAACGCCATTGCACCATTGGCAAGTAAACGAACACGCATACCGGCACGGTTGATATCGAAAATCTCACCTTGGTAAACCGTACCTTTTTCAGGTTCATCGGCTAGGGTACGAGCATATAGCCAGTCACCGACATTACGCTCTGCCATTTTATGATGTTTACGATGTAGAGCGAGTTCTTCACCTACCGTATCATCAGGCTGTTGAACGGGTTCTTTACCAAGAATCATGGCTTTTAGAAGACGGTGGTTAATCATATCACCGTATTTTCGAATTGGAGATGTCCAGGTGGCGTAAACCTCCAAGCCCATTGCGAAATGAGGTAATGGTTGATTCGCAATTTCACTGTAGCTTTGAAATTTACGAATACGGTTATCTAGGTACGATGTTTCTTGGTCGGCTAACCAGCGACGTAGTGCAGCGAAGCCTTCAACAGTACTGAAATTTTCTGCGGTTGCATTGGGAGCACCATGCTCAGCCATCAGCTCGACGACTTCCGCTAGTTTTTCTTCTTTGAAACCTGCGTGAGTGTTAAACACACCGGTTGAGAAGTGTTGGCTTAATGCTTTACCCGCACAGATGTTCGCTGTAATCATTGACTCTTCAACTAGACGATTTGCACTGCGGCGCATATCAGCGTGAATCGCGACCACATCGTTGTCGTCGCTCAATTCAAAGCGGTAATCTGGGCGATCTGGGAATACAACAGCATTTTTCTGACGCCAATCGGCACGAGCTTTAGAAAAGTCGTAAAGATCAGAGACAACTTTAGCGATGGTTTCAGTCGGTTGCCATTCATCACAATGACCGGTTTCAAGCCAATCAGACACATTCTCGTAAGCTAAGCGCGCGTGAGATTTCATGTTAGCGGCAAAAAAGCGAATGTCATCGCCAATCACTCCATCTGCACTGATCGATACGCTGCAGCATACGGTAGGGCGAATTTCATCTTCCATCAACGAACATAGCTCATCAGCTAAGTCTCGCGGTAACATTGGAATATTACGGCCTGGGAGATAAATGGTAAAGCCACGTTCACGGGCAACCCTATCCATATTATCTTCTGGAGTAATATACGCCGTCGGATCCGCGATAGCGATGGTGAGATCAAAACTACCATCGTCGTTTTTCTTGGCGTAAAGGGCATCATCCATGTCTTTGGTTGAAGCGCCATCGATAGTCACAAACGGGATGTCAGTTAGATCTTCACGAACAAGATCCGCATCGTCTTTAAGTGACCATTCGTCAATGCCCATAGGCTCAGAATTCGGTAGATCATTTTTTGCTAATGTGACCCACCAAGGTGCAATCTTATCATCCGCATCGGTGATTTTTTTTGAGATCTCGACAAAGAAGCCGTTATCGCCTTTCAGCGGGTGACGAATCAAATGCGCAACAACCCAATCGCCTTCTTTAAAGTCAGCGTTATTCAAGTCTTTACTGGTACGCGCTTTCAGCGATTGTTTTTTTAATTGAGGATGATCGGGCACAACGTTCAACTTGTCTTTGAACATTTTTACTCGACCAATGAAGCGCTCCAACGACGGCTCAAGCAATTCTTGTGGTTCTGCAACTTCTCGTTCTTTTTCAGTACGAACAATGGCCATGACTTTATCGCCATGCAGACATTTTTTCATGTACGGAGGCGGAATAAAGAAACTATTTTTGCTGTCCACTTCTAGGAAGCCAAAGCCTTTATCCGTTGCTTTGATCGTTCCTTCTTTTTTTGGAAGGTTTTCTTGAATGTCCTGCTTTAATTGGGCAAGCAATGGGTTGTCTTGAAACATTATTTACTCTTATTGGTTGGTCCTCTCCCTAGCAAAGGAGGAGGTATCCAAAAAAATCACTTAATAACCACTGCGGGTTAGTAAGAATAAACGTTGACTAGAATACATGTCTGGCTAATACACCATGATTGAGCTTGAACCGCCACAGTACTTGGTGCATAAAACTGCGGCTAATATTACTAGTTAATCGAAGAAAAGTATATTGTTGGATTTGGCCTGTCAGAGCGCTATTGTCGGTGGCTTAGGCTAGGCGAAAGTGTCTCAAATGTAGAGGCGAAGAAAGGATGAGCACTACCGAAAAGTGATCAAATAAGCTAACCGTATATTTATTGACCCGAATCAGTCTAAAACGCCGCTCACAGAATTGAACCTTGAAGATTAGTCGCTGAACAAATTGATCTTTTTATTTATGTTTTATCACTTCTATACAAAATAGAAATCATAAAAAGTTTTTAATTCAATAGTAATCATAAGGTTAATTAATGAGCGAATCAGTAATCTTTGCTTTATCTACCTTTAAAGTAGTAAATAAAGTTAAACGATTAATTTTGTTTATTTTCTCATCAACGATCAATCACTTAATGAGTAGTGAATACGGAATAGGTGATATTTTGCGCGATAACAGTAACGGCTTGAAATTGACAGTGGCTATCAAATTTACTTACGAGTTTTAATTTTAAATAATTGATAATTATAGAATTAATTTTTAATGTCCCAGGGTTGTATCGGTAGTGATAGGTACTTTTTATTTACAGGTGTGGTTACATGTTGAGCAAAAGGTGTAGAAAACTCACAATAAACCAGAAAAAAAGTTTATATCGTAGTATAATGCATTTTCACGCTTTAACTGCCACGTTAAAGCAATAGGAGCGGCACGTTGAAATTCAAGATGTCAATATTTCATCATATAAATGAAATATTTGTGATGGATTTCAATTTTTCCTAGCTTTTTTTATCTATTTAGTGAATAATCCGCTCCCCTATGTATGTCCCAAGTGGCTTGATGCGTTTTAATAACTATCCGCATCTGAAAGGAATCAGCAATTTTTGGATTGGTTGGAAATGGTAAAGCTCATGGGACCTTGGTTTATTTTATTATTATGGGAATCCCATGCAAGAGACCGTCATTCATTTTAGTGACTTAGCACTTAACAGTGCAATTTTATCAGCCCTAACAGATATGGGCTTTGAGAAACCAACACCAATTCAAGCAGCGTCAATTCCTGTTCTGATTGAAGGACGTGATGCGCTAGGTAAAGCGCAAACAGGTACAGGAAAAACAGCAGCATTCTCCCTTCCGTTGTTGAACAAAATTGATTTATCTCAGCGTAAACCACAAGCGATCCTTATGGCTCCAACTCGTGAGCTTGCGATTCAAGTAGCCGCTGAAGTTAAGAATTTAGGTCGTAACATCAAGGGCCTTAAAGTACTTGAAATTTACGGTGGTGCGTCTATCTCAGACCAAATCCGTGCTCTTAAATCGGGTGCGCACATCGTAGTTGGTACTCCTGGTCGTGTAAAAGATTTGATCAACCGCGAACGCCTTCATCTTGATGAATGTCATACCTTCGTATTGGACGAAGCGGATGAGATGTTGAAGATGGGCTTCGTAGATGATGTAACTTGGATCATGGAAAAATCGCCAGAAACAGCGCAACGCGTATTGTTCTCTGCGACGATGCCTCCAATGGTGAAAACCATTGTTGACCGTTACTTACGTAACCCTGCTCGTATTGACGTTGCTGGTACTAACCAAACCGTTGATAAAGTAGAACAACAGTTCTGGGTAGTGAAAGGTGTTGAAAAAGACGAAGCAATGTCTCGTCTTTTAGAAACAGAAGATACTGATGCATCAATCGTCTTCGTACGTACTCGTCAAGATACAGAACGTCTAGCGGATTGGTTAAGTGCTCGTGGTTTCAAAGCCGCTGCACTGCATGGTGATATTCCTCAGTCCCTACGTGAGCGTACTGTTGATCATATCAAACGTGGTGTTATCGATATCTTAGTTGCAACAGACGTAGTAGCACGTGGTCTAGATGTTCCACGTATTACACATGTCTTCAACTACGACATTCCGTTTGATGTTGAATCTTACATTCACCGTATTGGTCGTACTGGCCGTGCTGGACGTAAGGGTAAAGCGATCCTATTGGTTCGTCCTAACCAAATCCGCATGTTACGTACTATCGAGCGTGTGACTCGTTCTTCTATGGAAGAAATTCAATTGCCACATCGTGATAAAGTTGCGGAATCGCGCTTGTCTAAATTGGCAGAAGAGTTAGAAGCAGAAAAAGAACATAAAGCACTAGAGAAATTCTCTGGCTTAATTGAGAAACTGCAAACAACGCTTGAAATCGACGCGGCAACGCTTGCTGCTATCTTGCTTAAACGCCAGCAAGGTAAACGTCCATTATTCTATGTTGGCGAAGACCCAATGTTAGAAGCCGTTGAACGTGATAAAAAACGCCGTAGTGAACGTCGCGATACTCGCGAAACTAACAATGTTGATTGGGAAACTTACCAATTACAAGTTGGTCGTGAACAAGGTGTTCAAGTGAAAGACATCGTTGGTGCACTTGCTAACGAGTTAGGTCTAACTAAAGGCTCTATTGGTGCGATTAAACTTGCTCCAGAGCACACATTTGTTCAGTTACCTAAATCAATGTCGACAGAAACTGGTAATAAACTACGCAAACTTCGTATTCGTCAGAAAGAAGTGAATGCGGTTGTTTCTGACTTTAACGATTTCCGTGAAAGCCGTGGTCGCCGTGATGGCGGTGGTGGTAATGGCGGTCGTCGTGACGGCGGTAACTCTCGTGGTAACGGTAATGGCGGCCGTGGTGGTAATGGTCGTGGTAACGGTGAGCGTCGCTTCGATCGTAACCGTGGCGGAGACCATCGTGGTAACCACCGTGGTGAACGAGTAAATAAAACTCGCAGTGCTGATTAATCACGTTTAGTTGATGGTAAAAAACCCATGATGTTTACATCATGGGTTTTTTTTATGTTTAAATTCAATCGGTCAGAATATTGCTACTTAAATTTTTCTCAGCTTATCTAAATGATGATTAGATCGGCAATTAATGAGAGAAATGATGAAATATCGTAGATTTAGCCGTAAAGGTTCCTTATGATGGGGTAAAGTAGGGCATATGGTGTGATTGGCCATAGTTAGGCGAGCAAGTCTACTCATGGCTGAGTGGAATGGATGAGGAAGCGTAGAACGTGAAGCTACAGCAATTAAAATATCTAAAAGCAGTAAAAGATAATAATCTGAATATATCAGCAGCCTCAGAGTCTTTGTATACAACGCAGCCCGGCGTCAGCAAACAAATTTTGCTGTTTGAACAAGAAATGGGGGTGCGGGTATTTGAACGGCATGGTAAACACTTACAACGTGTCACTGATATCGGCGAGAAAATCTTTTTAGAAGTAGAAAAAATGTTGATTTTAGAAGATAAAATCAAATCCTTAGCTTCAGAGTATGTTGACCCTGGTAAAGGCTCATTTAATATTTATACCACTCATACTATCGCCAGCTATCTACTGCCTCACAGTGTGGCTGAGTTTACTAAACGTTACCCAAGTGTAAACTTTAACCTTTTCCCTACGATTCCGTCAGATAGCCGTGGTGGTATTAGTAAAGGACATACCGACTTCTCAATTGTCGCACAAGTCGTTGCTCCAGATTCGGATTTGATTGTCTTGCCAGCATACTTGTGGCGCATGGGCATGGTTGTACATAAGGATCACCCATTAGCCGCTATTCGCCAACCAAGCGCCGAGCAAATTTCACAATATCCGCTCTTGTCTTATGAGCCAGGGGCTACGGGTCGTGAGTGCTTAGATAAAGCCATGCGTGAAGCCGGGTGTGAACCCAAATATTTCATGAGTGCGATGGATGCAGATGTGATTAAGCGTTACGTCAATTTGAATTTTGGTGTTGGGATCATTTCGAATCTAGCAGCGACGGACATCAAAAACACAGACCTTGCTTACATCAATCTAGATCATCTGCTTGACCCCTGTAAAGCGTGGATTTGTTTTAGCAAAGATGTGATCTTACATAATTATATGTATGACTTTTTGGGTTCTTTCTCGCCACATCTTACCAAGCAGTTAATGGAGGAAGTGATCGCTAATAGTACGCCATCACGTATTAACGCTTTGTTCAAAGATATTGAGTTACCAGTTTATTAACAAGTGGTTGTGACACTTTATTATTCAATACTAGCGCGACAATCGTTATGTTGCGCTAGGCTGGGTCATCGTTACCTAGATGATATTTTTCTATTAAACATCTTTTTAATAGATATTCGTGAATGAACTCTGTCTTAAGTCCTTGAAGTTGCATACGTTGTTCTAGTGTGTTTAACATTTTCCGTGCTTGCTTGAGTTCTTCTGAGTGGCTATCGCTTTGAGCAACCAAATCGCATAAGGAGATGGCTTCTTTGCGCTGTTGCAGTTCTGGTGGTAAGTAGCCAGCATTTTTAAGTATGTGGTATCCCATACGTAATTCCTTTGGCACGTCGCGATCCTCATCGAGCATTAGGGGTTTTCCTTGCCCTGATAATCGCTCGAATACGCCATCTTCCACCGCTTCTTGGATACGTTGTTCTGCTATTCTTTCAATTAATAAAGTCATCGTACTTCCTCCGTGCATAAAATTTTAGGATAAGAGCGACTGGCATGTCGATAAATCATAAAAAAAACCGCTAATTTAGCGGCTTTTTCTGACTATTGCTCGTTTAAGGAGCGCATCCATCAGTACTACTCGAATTGATGTAAACAATATGTGAGCTTGGGTCGTATTCAGTGACATCAATTGCTGGGTGCTCTTTTAAGTAGTTATAGAGAACCACAGAATCGACATTACCTGTTGGTTGGTAATCCAATTGTGGATAACCATCACCGCCGTTGGCATTATAATCAGGAACACTAAACGTGTATGTGTTACTCGGAGTATAACTCTTGCCGTCAATCTCACTGATCGCAACGGTTTTATTGATACAATCTACGGTCATATCAATACCATCAAACTGAGCATATCCACCTGAATTTTGTTGAATGGTTGCAACATCAGAAAGATAGTCCTCGAGGTCGGTTCCCGTCATTGTTTTGAGCGCGACCTGGTTACCAAACGGTTGCACCGTTAAAACATCATTATAAGTAATATCGCCAGCTGCGATAGACGCCCGTAGCCCTCCACCGTTAACAATACCAAAATCGGCAATACCGTTAGATTGCGCTCTAGCAACGAGCACGCCTAAGTTAGTTTGTTTAAAGCGTACACTCGATCGTTCACCGTCGAGTAAACCATTAGTGCTCGAGAGTTTCTCGCTCAGTTTTTCTTCGCCTTGTTTTTGGAAATAATTGAGGCGGTCAAAAAGAACTGGATCTTCTTGGATATAGGCTTGGGCGAACTCGTCGGTACGCTCCCCCTCGGTATCGAGCTTACGCATATTCACAGGAATCAAGGCGTAAGAGGCGAGGTGTAACTCATCATTGTAGTATTCAAAATCTGCGCGGCCAACGTATTTACCCCATTCGTATGCCTGCATGATCCAAGCGCCGTTTTGACGGTCAGGCATACAGTCGTCACCGGGTTTAAAGGCAGCGTATTCTTTATCATTACTTCCTGGTTCCATACACACTGGGTTTTGGGAATGTCCGCCAATGATACCATCAAGCTCACCAGGTTCCATGTTACGCGCTAGGGTTACATCACCAGGTGCATTCGCACCATGCATCGCATTGAGATAGTGACCCATATGAGTGACGGCGAACACGAGATCAGCACTATCATTATCATCGAGTTCTTGAATGACGGTTTTTAGCTCTGTGGTTGGATTGCGAAATTCTAACGATTCTGTGTATTTAGGATTGGCAATTTTTGCGGTGTCTTGAGTCGTTAAACCAACAATTGCAATGTTCAATCCTTGTACTTTGAAAATCTTATAAGGGTCAAAATAGCGAGTATTGGTCGATTTATTATAAATATTTGCTGCTAACATGGGGAAATTAGCCCAAGCGCGCTGTTTTTCTAAGATATCTAATGTGTTGTCGAATTCGTGATTCCCAACCGCCATCGCATCGTAGCCAATATCGCTCATGCCGATGAAATCGGGTTCGGCATCGAGCAAGTCAGATTGTGGTACACCAGTATTAATATCACCGCCAGAAAAAACTAGGGTAGATCCACCATTGCTTGCGACTTCATCTCGAATACGGTTTATCAGAGTCTTACGTGCCGACATGCCGTACTCCTCATGGTCATTTTTCCAAAAGCGGCCATGGTTATCGTTGGTGTGCAAAATCGTAAATTTAATACAAGATTCAGCTTGTTCACAGTCTATTGCTTGCTCTGTATCGGTATTACACCCGGAAAGTGATAATGCGAACGCGATGCCAAGCATTAGGCGATTCAGTGTCATGGGAATTCCCTTTCTATGAAATAAGCGCTTAATTTAAACTAGATAAATGATGTTTTCTTGACATAAATTGACTTAAACTTACAAATGAATGTTTATGTGCATCAAATCACATTTTTTAAAACACCATCACGCTGAATTTCGTTGTCAATCGTCATTGTCTCCACCGTGACACATTTATAGTGAGATAAGTGCTTCTAACGCCGCTTTAGCCGCCGTGCGTTCTCCATCCATCATGATGGTGTCAGCATCGGCATACTGTTGAATCCCTTCTTTTACATCGTGATCGTAGAGTACGACATTATTTAAAACCGATGCCGTTTGTACGCCGCGCAGACGTCCGACGGTTAATAACGCCGCTGTTTCCATGTCAGCTGCGAGTATCCCGTATTGATTCCAGTAGTGGCTGACAGACAGTTCATCATCACGATAAAAGCTATCGTGAGAACGTACCACGCCGAAATGGCTCGGGCGGTCAAGGGTGTTAACATAGTCTTCAATCCGAGTAAGTAAGCGAAAATCAGCATAGGCGGGGTAGACGTTATCGACATAGCTTTGTGAGCCCCCATCATCGCGAACTGCCCCTTCGGCAACGATTAATTCACCTAAGCCAATATTGGGTTGCATAGCGCCAGCTGAGCCTACGCGAATGATAGCTTGAGCACCGCAGTGAATCAGTTCTTCCAGCGCAATCAGCGTGGAAGGTGCGCCGATTCCTGTGCTGCATAGGGTAATTAGCTTATTGCGATAGTTTCCTTGATAAATACGAAACTCTCTGTGCTCAGAGATTGGTTGTGCATCTTGCAGCATGGAAGCAATACGATTAACACGATCGGGTTCGCCGCATACAATGACTAAAGGAGAGACGGTATCGATAGCGATGTGTGGTTGTATGCTCATAAGGCGTCCCCTTGTGATGATTGTGATGTAGGCGAATTGGCCGTTTGGATCCATTCGCGTGTCCCATTCAAAGCGATAAACAATAAAATGACGTATTCGATAGACAATGCATAGACACCTTGCGCCGCATAGACACCCACACTAATCACATTGACAATCACCCATAAAATCCAATTCTCAACATATTTACGTGTCATCAATAATTGTGCGACCACAGATAACACTGTCATGGTCGCATCCCAAAATGGAAACGCATCGAGTTGCAGTGTCGGCATATTGAGTTGTGCACCGAATAGATTCATTACGCTAACCGTTAAGGTGGCAAGTAGCGTAAAAAAGCCATCAATATATCGAGTCATTATAGCGATAGAGACAATGGCAACCAGTGCGATGAGCAGTTGTTTTGTGCGGGGCATCCAACGTACGGATAAAGTATCACCGTTAGCGTCGGTTTTGGTCCATGCATACCAGCCATACAGGTTGGCAGCAAAGAAAAATACTTGCAGTAGCAGAATGCCATACAGTTGTATTTGGTAGAAAATAACCGCAAATAAGCTAACGTTGATGAGCCCAAAGAGATAATTGATGGTTTTTTCTTTACTGGCAAACCAAATACATAACAAACCAAATACGGTGCCAATGGCTTCAACCCATGACATGGCATAACCCTCGCCAAGCGGTATGTTGACGAGGGTATTATTAATATCAAAAAACTCAAAAATGTTCATAGAGTGGTCCTTCACGCTCAATGTCTGCTTATTATGCTACCTGGTGATTATAACTGGCAAGTTGTTGTGTCTCAGTATGGTCAATAAATGCGATCAAAAGAAAGTGACTTGGTGATAATTAGCTCAGCTGATAAATTATGAGCTGATTAATCACGTCTAACGGTTTAAACTTACGCTAACTGTTTGTACACTTCGTGCAAAACCATAATGAGAGTAATTCATGTCAGAATCAGATCAAGTAACCTTCAATGACGACGAAGAAATTGAAATAGAAGCAGTGGGTGTGGAAGTATCAGAACAGCCCATTGAACTGTATAAAGTATTAAAACTTGCCGACGCTGTTAGTGGTGGTGGTGAAGCTAAATTCGCGATTTCTGAAGGTTTTGTTGCGGTTAATGGCGAACTAGATACACGGAAACGTCGTAAGTTATATGATGGTGATCTGATTGAATTTAATCAAGAGTTTTACTTGGTGATTTGTGATGCGCCAGTGACTGATCCTGCGGTAAAAGAGAAGGAAAAAGAAAAAGCCAAAGCTTTGCAAAAAGCCGATCAAAAAGCGAAAAAGAGAGCAAAGCAGGAAGAGTTAAAACAACAAGCTCAAGCGGCGAAAAAACCAAAATCGGTAGAAGGGTTGTCTGCTAAAGCTGAACCAAGAGAAAAACCAGTGACGCCGGCTAAAGAGAAAGAGATCAAAGAACAAGAACAACCCTCAACCGGTCGCAACTCAATCAAGTTTTTCTAATCGTTATGTATTGGCGAACATAGCGTTGCAATATATTAAGCTAAAGAGAGAGGGGGAAGCCTAGCTTCCCCCTCTTATTTATTCTGTATTAGTATTCGTCGTTATCAAGAAACATTCTCCCTTCTAACGCGTATGGATCGTCCTCGAATGGATGGGCTACATGGCCCCGTAAACGTTCTAACTTCTGCTCTAATTGAGCTGCAGTGTTAAAATCTCCTTCGGAACAAGCGACATAAATATCTTGCTCTAAACTATCAATGCGGTCATGAATATTCATATTACGCTCCTCTCATTGATCAGTAGTGGACTACGATATTGCTATCTTTTAAGAGTGTAGTAAATCGCACTCATTGATCAAATATAACGATGAATGGTAGCGCGAGTCAATGCAGAAAAGTCGGTGGTTTTACCGCTGCGATCAATTTTATTGACTGTGGTTTGAAGACGAACATTACGAGTAAATGAATGATGACACAGAGCAGCGCGATACTAATTGGTAATCCAATTTCATAAAGCATATGACTGCTAATGATCGAAGCGAACACAATAATATTAATTACAAACGCAATATTAAGGCTACTACGGACAATTTTTTGGCCTATGGTTTCTTTCATCATGACAGGTTCATGGCAGTGCTGACACGTTAATTGGTGTGACTGTGAATGCTGATGTAATTCATTTGAAGATAAAGAAAACTCTTGGTAGCACTGCTCGCAAATCACAGTAATACGTTGAGATAAATAAGTCATGTGGTCTCCGAACAGGGGGGGAATAGCGCTCATTGTAGTGGTTAATCATGGATAAAAAATACTCACAATGAGGTATATTACGAGTAATCGCTAAATAAGAGTCTTTATTCTAAAATAAAGTTATGATTTTTATAGTTTTTAACTAATAAAAAAGCCAGCAATTGCTGGCTTTTTTCGCGACAAATTATTGCATTAAGTTGGTTTATTTTCCAGCCAATAAAACGTCCTGTTCGGCGTCATCGCGTTGTTGTTTCGTTAAGGTAAAGTATAAGTATCCAATGCCCATTAGCACACAAAACAACGCAGCAATTTCGCGGTTAAACCATATCATTGCGATTAAACACAGCACAGCCAAGCCTAGTGCAATTGCAGGAACAACGGGATAGAAAGGAGCGCGGTAAGTACGTTGTAAGTTTGGTTCGCTTTTGCGCAGTTTGAATAGACTTAACATACTCATGATATACATGACAATGGCACCAAATACAGCCAATGTGATCATCGCCGCGGTTAAGCCCATGCCTTGTAGTTCAACAATACCATCACTGTATATTGCAACGATACCGATCACACCGCCCGCGATAGTTGCTCGATAAGGTGTATTAAAGCGCGAAAGCTTACTTAAGCTTTTCGGTAGATAGCCAGCGCGTGACAGTGCAAAAAATTGGCGAGAGTAACCTAAAATTATGCCGTGGAAGCTCGCAATTAAGCCAAATAAACCAATCCAAACTAACATATGTAACCAGTTAGAGTGCTCACCGACGACCATTTTCATCGCTTGTGGGAGTGGATCATTAATACCAGACAATTTACTCCAATCGCCTGAACCACCCGCAAAAATCATGACACCAAAGGCTAAAAATACCAACGTAATAATGCCGGATAAATAGGCTTTGGGAATGGTACGTTTCGGATCTTTGGCTTCTTCTGCTGCCATGGCAGCACCTTCAATCGCAAGGAAGAACCAAATGGCAAATGGGATGGCGGCGAAGATAGCGGACATAGTACCAAAGCTAAAGTGATCACTGCCTGCCCAGCCGTTAGTGACAAAGTTCGTCATGCTAAAACCAGGAGCGACTACGCCCATAAATATGAGCAGCTCTCCAACGGCTAACACGGTGACACACAGTTCAAACATCGCCGCTAATTTAACGCCGAGAATGTTGAGTACCATAAACACCAAATATGCACCGACGGCAGCTACCTTTGGATCGAGTTGTGGGTATTGCACATTCAGGTACGCACCAATCGCAAGAGCAATGGCGGGTGGGGCAAACACAAATTCAATTAAAGTCGCGAAGCCGGCAATCAAGCCACCGGTTTCTCCGTAGGCGCGGCGACTGTATGCAAATGGCCCACCAGCATGGGGAATGGCGGTTGTCAGTTCAGTAAAGCTGAATATAAAGCAGGTATACATCAACGCGACAATAACGGTCGTAACAAGAAAGCCGAGCGTGCCTGAAACGCCCCAGCCATAACTCCATCCAAAATACTCGCCTGATATTACTAGACCGACGGCGATGCCCCACAGGGACAAGGTACCGAGTGATTTTTCTAACTTGGCTGTCATATCTCTCTCCTAAAAAACGATTGGCGTGACGCACATCCGTGTTTCACCTTGGGTAAGCAATCGAACTCACTAAGAACTTGCTATTACTAGACAGTAAGCGAAAGTCGTACCTACTTTGTGGAAGAGGAATAGTTTTAGTATAAAATATGGTTATCGCGATATTTGTTGATGGATGTAGCTAAATATAAACTTATTTATGGAAAAAAAAGAGAAAAAACATAGAGAGCTAACTGCGAAAGACGGGAAATAGTGTGACGATGAACCGTGATAGACCAGCATCGATACACCCGCGCACCGTTAATGTGCACCGCTATACCATTGTTTTAGGTCGTATTTTGTGTGTATGAGAGGTGACGAGTTGATAGAAACGAGTTATCAGAACCCTTAACAAGAAGGGTTCTGATTCGTATCATGATTTACCACAGAGAAAAGGTATTAAAAAGGACTGAGGTAGCATGCCGGCGTTTTGTATTGTGCTATTAGCGAATCATACGGCCAATACGTCGAACTTTGCCACCAAACTCCACCAAGCTACGTTGCGTTTCAGACAACATTTGTGGTTGGTGTTCGGCAATAAGTCGATAAAGGTGATACAAAGAAACTTTACGTGCGATACGCCAAATCGGACTCCATGAGCGACGACGCAATGTCGCACGTTCAAAATCTACCAAGCCAAGGGTTCCATCTTTATCAGCAACAATATCGCGAATAGGCATAGAGTGACGAGCGACGCCTGCACTCAGCATTTTATTCACAATGTTTGTTAATGTTTTGATTTGTGCCGGTGACAAGGTACGAGCAGATTCACCTGATAATCGCGACATACGAATCATGTGTTTTTCATCGTCTACACCATACAAGACCGGAATACCATCAATCCCTTGCAGTCGACTTAATGCTTCTTTTTCAATTGCATAACGTCTCGGGGTGCTGGATTTCGGTTTGAAAAATTTTGTGACGATGGTATCACCAATGTTTAACAACATTTTATTGGTTTCGTATACGCCATCGATAACGCATTTATCGATTGTTACTTGTGGATGTTGCATAGTCATGAATAGCCTTATTTAAAAGTGTTTTTCATCCGAAAAGTTCAGTCCAATAATGAGAACATAAACTATTTACCAAACAGTATGATGGCTTCACCATATAAATAGACAACGTTGTGTACACTGTAGAGAGTGGGATACATCACCACAATGTGATTCGCTTTATATCGAATTTGTAGGGAGGATATTACTCCTTTCGAGGTAATTGATCCATTCGTATACGTTTCTTTACAATCAAGTGAGATATCCTATCCGAATACCGTGGGTTTTAATGATAACTTGGTAAGCTAAACACGCAAAGCCAGAGCAGAAGGGCTCTGGCTTTGTCTGGCAACGTAAGATTAGGGTTAATTAACGGGTAGAGCGTAAGTAAAAACGCTGGCAGTCGTTGTCGAGATCGTCATACAAGCCGATTGAAGTACCGTCACTCAATGCACAGTTACTTAAATCAAGCAATCGTCCGGTTGCTTTGTTAACGATACGGTAACCGCCCTCGACTCGAGGGTGAAGATACCAATGTGTTCCCGTTTGTTGGCATTGACCAAAGCGAGTCAGTGAGCCACTCGATTGCAAACATCTTGTTGGATGTACGCTGTTGGTGATCGTCACGGCACCATCTTGCTGAGGGGCCATTTGCCAGATTTGTTGTGGTGAATGGGTCCAGCTTTGTTGTTGGGTGCGTCCGTTCACAGCTGCGACTGCTTTACCACTGACGGCGCTGATAATGGCCACGTCATTAACAGGAGATAGGCTCCATTGTGTGCAGTCATTACCATTACAAGCATGAAAAAGACGATGATTGGCAACATCGGCAAAGCTCAGTAAGCCGTTATTATTTACTGAGACTTCCCAGCGCTGGCATGATTGGTTAGTCCAAGCAACAAAGGTTTGTTGTCCGGCACAGGCGTCTGATGTGAGGAAATTGCCTTGGTTATTGGTAATACGCACGGTGCGGTCAGGAAGCGTATCGAGATAGCCTAATGCCGAGTCGCGACGTTCGATTTGGTTATTACGCGTCACATGATGGCTAAAGCGCATGAGTGGGCTAGGCAAAATGACTTGCAGTGGGCCGTTTTCACCGGATGGTACGTTAAGAGCTTTACCTGTGGGCTCGGGGGACCCAAAATTTGGTGTACCATCTGCATTCCACCCAAATGCTTTCGCATGGAGTGAACGAGTATTACCACACCCTTGCCCAGGGTATTCATTACCGTGGTACGCAATCCAATTTTCGCTGCCATCGGGAGAGGTGAAGAAACCATTATGCCCAGGGCCATAAATCCCATTCGCTTGGGTTAATACGGGTTGTTCGTATTTGGTCCACGCTCGCGGATTCATTGGATCATTACCGGTCAGCTTTAATAATCCCAATTTATAGTCGTCGGTTTCACAGTAACTTGCCGAGTATACAATATAGACTTGGCCATTATGGATGAGAGGCTCTGGACCTTCATTGACGTTACGCCCAATTCGCTCCCATGTGTAACTCGGGCGGCTGAGTAATGCTGGTTGCCCATCGATGGTCCAAGGATTGCGCATTTTGACAATATAATTGCGTTGCTCGTCACCAAACCATTGGGAATACATTAGGTATAACTGGTCGTGAATGGTGATGTAGCTACCATCAATATTCCAAGTGTTAGGCATCGGTGACCCTTTGTATTCATAAGGCCCCATCGGATCATCACCTGCGCTCTCTAAGACCGATAAGTGTTGATGATCTAGGTTTTCATCGTGGCCTGATGTATACATCATATACCAGCGCCAGCCATTGGGACCTTTTAGACGATGAAATTCAAACGCCCAAAAACTGCAACAGCGATCTGGATTGGTGTCTGACCACACGGTAACGGGCTGTGCATCGGCCAGTCCTGCTAACGTCGGGGATTGTCGCATATCAAGTTGCGAGTTCCACGTTGTGGTTGCTGAGTAATAATTGCCATTAAAATAGGTGACCCAAGGGTCAGCACCATTCGCATAGACAGGGTTGGTAAAGGTTTGATTGTTGGCATGTGCCTGCCAAGTCAATAATACAAAAATACAGGTTGTGATCGTTTTTATCAGTGTCACGTAGCGAATGAATAAGTACTGAGGCATAAAAGTCTCCTAATCAGGGTTCATCGAGCATGGATAACATTCACAGAGCCGCGAATGTTGCCATTCAATACTAATCAATGTGCATACTTATTAATAACTCGATAATTAAGAAGTTAGAGAGCGGTGACGTAGCAATTACATATTTTGGAGTAAAGTCATAACTTCGCTTGCTTACTTTGACGGTATTACGCGGGAAACTCAGACAACAGTGCAGCGTATCTCGGCTAAGCGTGATAGCATAAATAGTCAATAATGATTTAGATTAGAAAGGGATACCATGCTTACCGCTTTTATTGCTGCCATTTTACCTGTGTTGATTATTGCGCTGGTCGGTACCTTCTTAAGTAAAAAGACTCAGTATTTAGACGATCCCAATCTGCCTAAGCTGATTGTCAATGTTGGTATGCCTGCACTGTTATTGCATTCTATGCTCGGTCAGCATCTTGATTTTATGGGCATGGGAAAGCTTGTGGTGGCCTCCGCATGTGCGTTAATGGCGATGGTGGCGGTGTCGCTGGTGGTTCTCAAGCTTATGAAGCTTCCCGCACGCTATTATTTACCCGTTCTCGTGAATCCGAATACCGGTAATCTTGGTATACCTATTGCCTATGCCTTACTAGGAGAAAAAGGCTTAGCAGGAGCGGTGATCATCTCCTCAATTATTGAAATTAGCCACTTTACTTTGGGCATTGGTATGATGTCGGGCAGCTTCAATGCTCGTCGATTGCTTGCCAATCCACCAGTCATTTCTTTGCTTGTCGGCGCGGCTATCATGGCGCTCGATGTACCCGTTCTATCATTTATGCTAACGGTATTCGAGATGCTAGGCAGTATTACGGTACCGATTATGTTACTCATGTTGGGGCGCTCACTCGCCCATATGAAAGTCCATGAGGCACGCTGGGGGCGGCTAGCATTCTTAGCGCTTTATCGCCCAATGATGGGCATGACGATGGCGTGGGGCGCCGCCACATTGATCGGGCTATCTCCTTTATATACCGCTAACCTTCTGATTGCGTTCTGCATGCCGGTCGCGGTGCTAAACTATATTTTTGCCACTCGCTATAGAGGGCCTGTCAATGACGTCGCAGGGTTGACATTTTTAACCTTACCGACGGCCTTGTGTGCACTGATTATCATTAAACTATTTGTACTTACCTAATAAATTGCGCGTGTCGCAGGTGTAACCATTGGCGATAGTTTCGTTGTAACAACGTTATCATTATTAAAAAGGAAAGTGATGAAGCATCCAGCCCGAACGTTTGCTCAGTATTATCACGGTGACCAGCAATATGGTTGTGATCCCTATGTATACCATTTAGATATGGTGGCGTTATTGTGTTTACCCTATGGGCAAGATGCGGTTACAGTTGCCTATCTCCATGATGTGATTGAGGATACAGACGCAACGTTAACTGTGATTGCCGAACAGTTTGGCGAGTATATTGCCGCTTGTGTCGCGATATTAACGGATGAACCCGGTGAAAATCGGGCGGTGAAAAAAGCGCGGACTTATCGAAAAATGGCGCAAGTTAGCGGTGTAACTGAGTTGGCGTTAGTCGTCAAAGCTGCGGATCGCTTAGCCAATCTTCGAATGTGTTCAGTGACGCAAGACAAAGACAAAATTGCGACGTATCAGCGTGAACATCCTCAATTTGTCACATCGGTTTACCGCCCATATTTATGCGACAAACTGTGGTATAGCATTGATCAGGCAATGGCTCGGTTACCTGTTGTGCAATGAGTTGCGCCACTTATCGTTACAGTTCTGGTGAATAAATCATCAAAACGTGGCGTTTTTATGAACGCAAAGAAATAATATCAACCTTGAAAAACATTAAGGGTCGCAAAATAAGCACTTAAACGGTAGACTTTGCAGCAACTTTATTCTCCTCCCCCTCAAGAGCGCTTGTACTGTTTACGTATGAATGTCGTCAAGTTGTTGTCTCTTGTTGGGCATGTGTACATCGAACAGGGTTGCTTTAACTCCATGAATAACCGTCATGTAACCTCAAAATTTTGCCGTAATATCTTACTTGTTGGCTTGGCGAGTGCCGGCTTAACCGCTTGTAATCAGCCGCCTGAAATTCAAAAGATCGAAGGTTTTGCGCAAGGGACTAGCTACCATATTAGCTACTGGACATCGAAAGATGTTGATAAAGAAACCATAGAAAAACAGTTTCAAACAAAACTGGATAGTATCGACAAAGAACTCTCCACTTATCGCGATGATTCATATATTTCGCGTTTTAACGAGAAAACGGATACGAACTGGCAGCCAGCGTCGAAAGATTTTATTCACTTAATTGACCTCGCGCGAGTGATCAATCGAGATACGCAAGGATGTTACGATCCAACTGTGTCGCCGCTATTTCAGTTGTGGGGATTTCAAAAAGGCACGCTAGAAGTGCCAACCGCAGCGCAAATCAGTAAAGTGAAAAAGCAAATGGGCTTGGATAAAATCCAAGTCGATCATACTGGCATGCGTGTGCGTAAAGTATTACCGCATGTGCAGCTTGATTTTTCATCGATGGGTGAAGGCTACACCATTAATAAACTCAGTAAGATTTTGGAGTCAGATGGCATCCATAACTATTTAGTTGAGTTCGGTGGTGATATGAAGATTCGTGGTCATAAACCCAAAGGTCAAAAATGGCGTGTGGCGATTGAACGTCCGATTCCATTAGAAGACGGTGTTAAACCGTATAAAATCGTGACAATTAATGACGAGAAAGGGGTGACTCTGAACACGTCTGGCACATACCATCATTCGTTTGATAAAGATGGTAAAGAGTACGCGCATATTTTAGATCCACGCACCGGCACGCCAGTGACGCACGATCTGTCTTCGGCAACCGTCTTCAGCGATGATCCAGAAATTGGAGATGCTTGGGCAACCGCAATGCTATGCTTAGGACCAAAAGTAGGTAAAGCCGTGGCATTACGTAAGAACTTAGAAGTGTTCTTTATTCGCGGTACCGACAAGGATGCGAAAAGCTTTTCAAGTGAAGCGTTGTCTAAATCTCAGCGTATAAGCTTTGATCAAGGTGAAGCAAAATAACTCCTTGATGCGCTCGTTAAATTACGATGTATATGTCGTGATAGATTGGTTTAGAGCCCATTAATGAAAGAAAAAGCCGCAGAGTAATGTCTGCGGTTTTTTTATGTCTCAACATCGTCAGATACTGCTCATCGGCTAAAATACCCGTTTGTCTCAGCGTTTAAATTAATGAAAAGAGTTAGTGAACATTAAAAATTGGCGACACCCCAAAACCACTTTGATGAAACAACACATAGCTGACCAACATTAAAGTGACCCCAGACAATATACGTAAGGTAGGGGAGATCCACGGGAAATGCTGCTGATCGTCTTTTAAGTAGCGTTGTACGAACTTACGTCCCGATACCGTCGCTAGGGCAATGGTTGAGGTCGTACACGCGGTTCCTACCGACATAATGATTGCACTGAATACCCCAACCCAATATTGATGCGCTAAGTTCGCGAAAAATAGAACTAAAATAGCACCAGTACATGGACGAATCCCAATGCTCATAATGATCGCTATGTATTCGCGAAGGCTTTTAGCACGGTTAATCTCGGTGGGAGTCGCGATATGCTTGTGTCCACAACTACAGCTACCATCATCGTGTTGGTGATGATCGTCATGCTGGTGGTGATGTTCGTGATGCGAGTGCCCGTGGTGCGAATGGTCATGAGAATGGCTATGCTCATGTGCATGGCCGCGCCATTGTTTATAAAAATAACGGGCGCCTTGATAAAAGATCACGGCGCCAATCAGTAGCACACCTAAATAGCTTAACGAGAAGATGTTCCCTACGAAGTGATTGACATGACGCATGGTTTGGTTGAGAGCGAATAAAAAGATAGACACAACCCCGATAGCGACCAAGGCTTGCACAAAAGCAGAGACGACCGTAATCATTAATCCCATTTTGATTTTGGCAGGGTTGGTGGCGAGATAACTACTTACGATCAGCTTCCCGTGACCAGGACCTAGGGAGTGAAAAATACCGTAGAGAAAGCTTACTTCAATCAACGAATACATCGCTGAACTGTTTTGTACGGAATCGTAAATCAAGTCACTCAATTGATCGACAGAGGAGCGTTGCCACTGCACACTCATTATCATAATATGCGGCCACATAATATAAATAAAGTGGATGAGAATCGCGAGGGTAGTAGTGACAACACCGATTGTCACCGCTCGACTAAGCGTTAAGTAGCGCTTCTTTTGTGGCAGCGTCATTGCGTCTATCGCAGTGTGTTCGTGTGAAGACGGTTCATGAGTGTGCGACATGTGGTGGATCCCTTTAATGGCAAGTCAAATTAAGTTGTTGAGTAAAAAGTTGTCCTAATGAGTTATCAGGGTCCGCATCGGCGGGTAAGTTCGTCGCATAAGCCACTTCTTTCGGCGTTGGGTTCGGCGCAATAATCTTATATTGGCAGTGTTTTGCCAATTGTGGTGATAGCTTAATGCTGTCGCGGCCTTTCCAAGACATATCAACATAATAAGTCGGATCAAAAATAAGAAATTTAAGCGGCTCGTTTATGAATGTGAAAGGTTTAGTGAGTGGTAAGTCGAATTTGAGCGTTGCTTTACCACGTTTGGTGGTTAACACGGCATTACGCGCCGTTTTATAGCGAATCGGTGTGGTTTTATGTTGATAAAAATACGTAAAGTAGTGGGTGCTCAGCATGTTTTTTATCATATTATCGGCTAGCTTTTGCAGCGTTTTTTTACGGTGTTCTTTCGACATATCTTCGCCATCAAATAGATACGCCGTTGTCATGGGGTCAAATTCCCATGTCATCGAAAATCCGGTAATGGCGTGATCGTTGCCATTGATCTGCGTGACCATATCGACCCAAGAGTGCGGGTGCGCCTTGGCAAGAGTCGGCATCAATGCCAATAGCCCGATTAAAGTAAACCATGAACGGTGAGAAACGACAGGCGTAAAAACACGCAGTGAGGACCAGTCAAACAATGCGATAACTCTTCTATAAAAGGGTAAGTACAGTCGCAAGGTTATAACATATTTTATTGTAAATAACAGTCAGCACAACGTAATCTTAATTAGTGTGACAAGTGATAACTGTACCAAAATCACGGATGGGATCTGCATTGAAGCGGTTACTGTCTATACTGATAAAAAGTTAGGTAATTCAACGAGGGATGTAATGACAATGGAATGGCTTCCTGCCGAAGATAAACACTTTGCTCGCGTGCTGACGCGTACCAATATGACGCCGTATTATGATAAATATGGCATCCATTGGGATGATGAAATGTTTGACGAGTCATGGCTGCATTTTGACAATTTCGAAATCTATAACAGTGGTCAACGTGTCGGTATTGTGCGCTTTAGTCATGACGACAACGCCGTGTATTTACGTGATTTGCAAATTGATGCGCACCATCAAAATAAAGGGGCAGGCGCGGCAACCATTCATTTTGCCAAACAGTATTGCCAGCAAGCGGCGAAAAGTGAGTTACGTTTGCGGGTGTTTTCTGATAACCCTGCGAAAGCATTATATGAGCGGCTCGGCTTTGTGACCGTAGGCACTGACGATTCGTTAATTCGTATGGCAACGCCAGTGTAACCTGTGAATGAAAAAGCCAGCACTGAGGCTGGCTTTACGCATTCTTATAGCAAGGCATTATTCTTGCGCTGCTTTCACTCGAATCTTATTACTTTTGATGAGTGCCATGTTTAAAGCATTCATAGCTTTAGTGGCTTCGTCTTTATCTGGCATTTCAACAAAGCCAAAGCCTTTTGAGTGACCAGAGTTTGCATCTAAGACCAAGTTACAGTGGGTAACATTGCCGTATTCTGAAAACAGAACACGTAAATCATGCTCAGAGAGCGTGCGCGCTAAATTGCGAACAAGAAGTTTCATAGAAAACCGTTTAATGAGTAAATTACCCGCGCATTATGTCACCTCACTTGTGGAAAAGCGACCGCTTATCTTATGGAATGTCGATTATCGACTCAGAGCCGAGCGTTTAACGCGATTTTTTCAGTTAGTGTGTCACTCGACAAGGAAAAATGGAATGTGATATCGATTCACAATGAGTAGTTACTAATGTCTTTTTAGCTAAATAAGTTGAAACTAATATTACAAGTCAGTATTGTACCGTTTTTTACTACTCTATGAGGGAGGTCTTCGGATGGAAGATCTGCAAACCATGCGTGCTCAATCGAAAGAAGTCTCAGAATGGCTGCGTATTTTAGCTCACCCAGAGCGTTTAATGGTGGTGTATCAATTAACCTCAGGCGAGCAAGGCGTCGGTGAGTTACTCAAACACTCGGCATTAAGCCAATCGGCATTTTCTCAGCATCTGACCGTATTACGTAACAACCACATCATTCAAGCTCGCAAGCGTTCACAGCAAGTGTTTTATTCGTTAGCTGATAACCGAGTAACGGATGTCGTGAATACCTTAAAGCATGTGTTTCTATAAGCCCTGTCGGGGATGAGTGAGTATATCGAGCCTTGTTTGCCATACGTTATTTACGTGATGGCAAAGTCGTGAGCTCGGTATACTCATTTTGGATCACTGCGTTATTTCGATACATCGCCCGTTAACCGAGTCACGACAGGACAATGATCCGACAAGTGATACTTGAGTACATCTTGACGGGTGAAATGCTGTTGCTCGGCGGAGCGCATAACAACATCACGGCTATGAATAATATGATCAACCAAGTGGCGATAGGTGACCGTTCGCGTTGGTAACGATGCTGAACGCGCAATACAACGAGACATGGTATAGCGGCTAGAAAGTATCGGTACAGGGGTGACATCCTGGGTAATACGCTTCCACAACCAATCGGTGGGGTACGCCAGTTGGTGATTGACATCCCCTAAAATGATATACGCTTGTTGTTGTAATACACGTTGTTGAATCCATTGATTAAGCGCAGCACCTTGCTGCTTAAGACGCCGACAACTGTGACTATTAGCATGATAAGCCGTGACACAGCCGGCTTTTAAATGTACCGACAGCAGGTGAATATCTTGTTTGGCCGTGTGCAACATAATATACGTGGCAAAGCGCAATTTACTGCGTGGCTGCTTAGGTAATAAATCCACATCTTGCGGATCGCTGACTGTTAGCCCTTTACGCACGGCAATGCCGGTATATTGATTCACCCCATTAAATTGGCGCGTTGCCGCATACTTTGCTTGGCGGCGGTCGGAAAAATACAGCTGGTATGTGGGCCCAACCACACGTTGCAGCGCTTCAGGACTATCGACTTCTTGAAAGGCGAGTATATCTGGAGAGTGGCGCTTCAGCACCGCTCGCATCGCGGCGTAATCAGTCAGCGTACGCGGTGTCGCCAACACAGAGGGAGAAAGGGTTAACCATTGCATGTTCCATGTCATAAGTGTCAACGGTTGTGCACAAACGGCTTGGCTGTATGCCATCGTTGCGAATATCAGCGCTAGCCAACGCCCCAATTTTCTCATAACAATTCTCATTATTTTTTTTATTGTGATGAGCGTAGCTATGGTGCGCTCGCTCGACAAAATCATTCATCGTAAAATACGACGCACTTGCCATAATTGGTGATGCCTTGTACGTGTGGTGACGCTTTTTGATCTATATCAAAACAGATTAAACCAGAGCCGCGTCTAATGTTTCCCTACATATAGTATCAAGAATGCCAAATATTACCACATCCTGTATTGGTTTATTGTCGCATTCTAAAAGGAGAACACAGTGGGACCAATAGTCATCAAGCGCGATGGATCACAAGCACCCTTTGATCCTGTCCGTATTCAAACCGCCGTTACCAGTGCTGCCCGTTGCCTGACCCCTGAACTAACTCACTACGCTGAGCTCGTGGCTCAGCGGATTACCGAGCAATGTGCCGCAAATGACCGTGTAGCAATTAGCGAGATTCAAACCAGAGTTGAAAATGAGTTAATGCAGGGCCCATACAAAGTGCTGGCGCGTGCGTACATCGAATACCGCCACGACCGTGATGTCGCCCGTGAAAAGCAAAGTGCCTTGAACCGCGAAATCGAAGGCTTGATTGAAGAAAGTAACGCCGAGCTATTAAATGAAAACGCCAATAAAGATGGGAAGGTGATTCCCACACAACGTGATTTATTGGCAGGCATTGTTGCCAAGCATTATGCCAAAGCGCATATCCTTCCTCGTGACGTTGTCACGGCTCATGAGCGTGGCGAAATTCATTATCACGATTTGGATTATGCGCCGTTTTTCCCCATGTTTAACTGTATGTTGATCGACCTTAAAGGCATGCTGACCGGCGGTTTCAAAATGGGTAACGCGGAAATCGAAACGCCTAAGTCTATCTCTACGGCAACGGCAGTGACCGCGCAGATCATCGCTCAAGTGGCCAGTCATATCTATGGCGGCACCACCATCAATGGTATTGACGAGATATTAGAACCCTATGTCAACGCCAGTTACCAAAAACATTTAAAAGTTGCCATTGAATGGGAGATTCCTCATCCGGAGCGTTTCGCCGCATCTCGCACTGAGAAAGAATGTTTTGATGCCTTCCAATCGTTGGAGTATGAAGTCAATACCTTGCATACCGCCAATGGGCAAACGCCGTTTGTCACGTTGGGCTTTGGGTTGGGCACTTCATGGTGTGCCCGTTTAATTCAGCAGTCGATTTTGAAAAATCGCATTGCTGGCTTAGGGAAAAATCGTAAAACCGCGGTATTCCCTAAGCTGGTTTTTGCCATTAAACCGGGGGTTAATCAAAGCCCTGGCGATGACAATTACGACATCAAGCAACTCGCACTAGAGTGTGCCAGCAAAAGAATGTACCCCGATATTCTCAATTATGACCGCGTGGTGGAGGTGACGGGCTCATTTAAAACCCCCATGGGTTGCCGCAGCTTTTTGAACCGTTATGAAGACAACGGTGAAGTGATCCACGATGGCCGCAATAACTTGGGCGTGGTTAGTGTCAACTTGCCACACATTGCCCTGCAAGCCCAAGGTGACCGTACTCGATTCTACGCATTACTCGATGACACCTTAGTCACGGCGCGTCGCGCGCTCGACTCTCGTATTGCCCGGCTTGAAAACGTGAAAGCGCGTGTCGCACCTATTTTATATATGGAAGGTGCGTGTGGCGTGCGCTTAAATGCCGATGATCCGATTGCCGAGATCTTCAAACATGGCCGCGCGTCTATTTCACTCGGCTACATTGGTGTACATGAAGTAATCAATGCGCTGTTTGGCACCAAGACTCATGTATATGACGATGAAACTCTGCGCCAAGAGGGAATTCGCATGGTGCAACATTTACGCAACGCTGTGGATGCATGGAAACAAGAAACCGGTTATGCCTTCAGTTTGTACGCCACGCCAAGCGAGAACTTATGCAATCGGTTTTGCTCGCTCGATGCCAAAACCTTTGGTGTCGTGGAGGGGGTAACCGACAAAGGGTATTACACCAATAGCTTCCATTTGGATGTGGAAAAAGCGGCTAACCCGTACGACAAAATTGACTTTGAAATGCCGTATCCTGTTCTCTCGAATGGCGGCTTCATCTGCTATGGGGAATTTCCTAATATGCAGCGCAATATCGAAGCGTTGGAAAATGTTTGGGATTATAGTTACCGTAAAGTGCCTTATTACGGCACCAATACTCCCATTGATGAGTGCTATGAATGCGGCTTTACTGGCGAGTTTACCTGTACCAGCAAAGGGTTTGTATGCCCGAAATGTGGTAATCATGATACCGAGAAAGTCTCGGTGATCCGCCGCGTATGCGGTTATTTAGGCAGCCCAGATGCGCGGCCATTTAACCTTGGCAAGCAGCAAGAGGTTCAGCGCCGCGTGAAGCACTTATAATATGAACTATCACCAATATCATCCCGTGGATGTGGTGAACGGCGAAGGTACACGTTGCACCCTGTTTGTCGCAGGGTGCGAACATCACTGCAAAGGCTGTTATAACCAATCCACATGGCGAGTCGACTCGGGGCACTTATATACGCCGGCATTAGAAGAACGCATTATTGCCGATCTTTTGGATACGCGCATTCAACGGCGCGGCTTGTCGCTCTCTGGCGGCGATCCGCTGCATCCTGCCAATGTCACCGCGATTGAACATTTAGTCACTCGGGTTAAACGTGAATGCCCAGATAAAGACATCTGGCTATGGACCGGATACACACTTGATCAATTGAGTGATTCCCAGCGCGCCATCACCAAGCACATTGATGTCCTCATTGATGGTAAATTTGAGCAAAGCCAATACGATCCAGAGTTACTGTGGCGTGGCAGTGCCAACCAAATCATCCACCGCTTTGATTTAAGTAAAAGCTAGTAGGGTGTTGGCGAAAAGCGACTTAGTGTTATAACGCATCTATTACGCTCCCGAACACCCAGAGCACACACATTACTGATATGCGTCAACGGCTAGATTGCATTAATTCACATGCTAACTTTGATCGACCTCAATAACCGGCTAATTTTCCGTAAGTTAGCGACGTTTTATTGAAAATACCGTAGGAGTATCATCAAGGATTTGGTATAAATATAAATGAAGTTGCTTATTGAGCTGAGGTGAGTCATCGACAGTAAAGCGAGCATTGGCCACGTATACGCATCTCGCTGCGAAGGTGATTGATAAAAGGGAGTATTTTGGCTGGTGGCTGGTAAGAAACTCTTTTATTATCAAAAAATAAGAATCGACAGTGTAGAAATAATGCGCTGTCGATAAATGACATAACGCGCCTGCTCATTTTTCCAATTTTGATTTTTGTAGATATAAGTAAAAATATATTATTATTCATAAGTTTAAAAGAGTTTTTGAGTGAATTTAAAAATGTGTAAACGCGCATGCGCACTATTAAAATGTTAGCCTCTTGTGTGAGCCAAGATATATTAATCGAATGGAATAGTTATGAAGTTTAAGGTTCTACCTGCTGGAAACAGCTGTCCAATTGATAAGCCAAACTATGCTTATTTAGTGACAGATAACTGGGATGACTGGTTTGAATTTTCAACGATGTATACGTTGATTTATGTAGATGGCGATCTAAATAAAAATAGAATTGGCTCGATTAAAATCGGCCAATTTGATATGGAGAAAGATCAAAGAAGGCCCAAAATACCTAATAGCTTCAGTGAATTAGGCGATGACTTTTTCTCGGTCGGTCAAGATGATAGTTTTTACGACGAATTAAACAAGCTAGGCGAAGAAACAAGGTCTCAAATACTTTCCGCCCTCAATGACATAGCTTTAGACGAAAACCTCTATGAGAAAGCAATTAAAGAGCGAGTTACAGGTACATCATTACTAAGGTCAGTAAGTCATACTTCAATCAAAGGACAATATAGAAGGCTTGCTAAAGGAGGCGTTCGATTATCTGAATACTCTTTCTTATATGAATCACCGAAAATGAAAGGCACTGAAGGTAGAAGGCTCAACTTGGCTTTTGAGGTGACGCCAGAGAGCAATCCCCCAACAAATATACATGTCCTTATCGGTCGAAATGGTGTTGGGAAAACCCATTTGATTAATAACATGATCAGCTCTCTTATTGATGAAGAATCCCCCACTTCTAAAGTGGGTGAATTTTCATCTCCAGATGAGTTTGAAGGGGAGCTTTTTTCTAATGTTGTATCAGTTACGTTTAGTGCATTTGATGAAACTGAGCCATTACCGGAGAAAAAGGATAAATCATCTGGAATTCAATTTTCCTATGTTGGCCTTAAAAGAGTAAAAAAAGGAAGCGAGAAAAACCTTCCCCCGAAAAGCCCAGTGATTCTTAAAAATGAATTTGTGAAAAGTATTTTGGCCTGCAAGGCAGGAAGCAAAATAGAACGTTGGAAAAGAGCAATAGAAAAGCTAGAGACTGACCCAGTCTTTGGCGATATTAACGTAGCATCTATTCTGAATAATGACGATGAAGATGATTTTAAAGATATTGCGGGAAGGTTATTCAAGAACCTGAGCTCTGGTCACAAAATTGTACTTCTTACTATAACAAGGCTTGTAGAAACAATCGAAGAAAGAAGTTTAGTTTTTTTGGACGAGCCAGAGGCTCATCTCCACCCACCTCTTTTATCTGCTTTTATTCGCTCTCTTTCAGATCTTTTAATAAATAGAAATGCAGTTTCAATAATAGCAACTCATTCACCCGTGGTTCTTCAGGAGGTACCTAGAAGTTGTACATGGAAGCTTTGGAGAAGCGGTCATCTATCAAAAGTTGAAAGGCTTGAGACTGAATCATTTGGAGAAAATGTAGGAATATTGACCAGAGAGGTTTTTGGATTAGAGCATACAGATTCTGGATTCCACAATTTACTAAACGATGCTGTTGATAAGTTTGACAGCTATGAGGCTGCAATAAATAGCTTTGATAGCCAATTGGGGTTGGAAGCAAAAGGTATCTTGCGTGCTTTATATGGTGTGAAGAGAACTAAGGCATGAAAAAATTAACCCGACCAAATGATGACGCAGTAGTTGTCTTTGAGGCATGTATCGACCGTGTTCGAAATGCAGATCTCAAGCACCGATTACAATCTTGCTCAGTAGAAGTTGGTGAAGCATCAGCTGAATTTGACCAGAAAGCCTCTGTGGCAGAGTTACATACCATTGAGGCCAAAGAAAGTGTAGCGAATGTAGTTTCAGTTGATGAGATGAAAAAGGTCTACACAGATCGAATGGCTAAAAAATTAGCCCCAGGTAGAGTTTACTATGATAAATTAATGTCACTGCCCGAGCATGGAAGGTGTCCTCTATGTTCTCAACGAGTTGTGTCTACATTAGATCATCATTTACCTAAAGCTCATTATCCGTCTTTAGCTGTATCTCCATTAAATCTTATTCCTGCTTGTCAGGATTGCAATAAAATCAAAAGTGAAGATATACCGCTAAATTCAGAGAAAGAAACACTACACCCATACTACGATGATGTGGAAGGTTTTTTATGGGTTAAAGCAAAATTAACAGAATCAGTCCCTGTTGTTGTGGAATTTTATGTCGAACCTCCTGATGATTGTGATGATGTATTAATAGAAAGACTCAAGCACCATTTTATCACTTTTGATTTAGCCGCCCTTTATTCTTCACATGCAGCCGAAGAGCTTGCAAATATAGAATTTATAGCAAGAAAAATATTCGAAGATAGCGGTAGTATTGAATTAAGGGAGTATTTAAGTGATATGGCAGACAGTAGAAAACAGGTGAGCATAAATTCATGGCAGGCGGCTTTTTATACTTGTTTGTATGAAAGTAACTGGTTTTGCCAAAACAGATTTCAATAAAAAAGGCTAACAAGTTGCAGCACGCGGATAAATTACTCGCTGCGCTCCTAATTTACCGGTGAGCAAAGCGTTATGTTTTTTTGGAATATCAGGAAGTCTGTTTCACTCGTTTTAAGGAAAAAGAATGAAAATAAAAAGCGCCCGTATAAAAAACTACAGGCTTTTAAAAGATGTCTATCTAACTCTTGCTGACAGGACAACCCTCATTGTTGGGCGCAACAATGCGGGTAAGACTTCTTTTGCTGAAATATTTCGAAGTTTTCTAAGTCAGTCTGGAGCTAAAATTTGTTACGAAGATTTTAACCAGTCTTGTTTAGCCGGCTTTGAGGTGGCTTTAAATGCCTTTATGAACAACCACACAGATGAGGAAATTCGCCACCTAATACCAACGATTGAGTTGGAACTTCGAATCGACTATAAGGATGATGAGGACGATTTCGGAGCTTTAGGTGATTTCATAATTGATCTTGACGATACATTATTCGAAACCTGTATATTAGTTTCCTATCAGTTGAAAGACGGAAAAGTTAAAGAATTTTTTCATAATTTGAATATAGAAAATCGTAAAAAATACTTTTCAGATTTACGAAGCCTTATCAACCAGCATTTCGAACCAGCGATATATGCGATTGAACCGACTAATGCAGACAATAAAGTCAGACTTGAGTTTTCAGCATTTAAGCGCTTGATATTGTCTGGTCTTATAAATGCTCAACGCGGCCTTGATGATGAAACACATAGTGAACGAGATGTTCTTGGTAAATCATTGGGAAACATATTTAAAAGTGCAAACAGTATTAGTGCGCCTGAGGAATTTAAAGCTAAGTCAGAAGAAATCAATAAAGTTGTAGAAGAACTGCAAGAAAAAGTCGATACCGATTTTCAGGAGAAAGTAAAATCGCTTTTGCCAACGCTGAATATATTTGGGTATCCCGGCCTGAAAGATCCAAACTTAAATGCTGCTACAGAGTTGAATGTAAAATCACTTCTGGAGAGCAACACCAGAGTGTTTTACGAAGGCGATGATCACTTTACTCTGCCTGAAACCTACAATGGTTTAGGTATCCGAAATTTGATTTTCATTCTCTTTCGGATTTATGAATACTTCAGAGAGTTTCAGTCGCAGTCCACTCCGCCGAAAGGACATTTGATTTTCATTGAAGAACCCGAAGCCCATCTACACCCGCAAATGCAGGAAGTATTTATACGGCAGCTTGAGGAAATAGTCGGAGAGTTTCAAAAACAACTTAATGACGGAAAATTGTGGCCAGTTCAGTTTGTGGTCAGCACGCATTCTTCCCATATTGCCAATGAGGTAGATTTTAGCAAAGTGCGTTACTTTTTATCCAAGAGTGGAAAAGAGACTAAGGTCAAAGATCTAGGAGAAGCGTTTGGCAGCTATGAGGTTAAAGCGGACAAGGAGTTCTTGCAGAAGTATTTAACGCTGACTAAATGTGACCTATATTTCGCGGATAGAGCAATTCTTATCGAAGGCGCGACTGAAAGAATTCTCCTGCCAGAGATGATCAAAAAAGTGGATGATACAAAACAGCGCGGTTTACGCAGAAAGTATATGTCTGTGGTCGAGGTAGGCGGCGCATATGCTCATCATTTTTATAAATTCATTGATTTCCTTGAGCTTAAGACTCTGTTCATTACTGATTTGGATTCCGTAAAGAAGACCAAGGGTAAGAAGAATACAACATACCCAGCTTCCTGTGTGAGTGAAGGTACACATTCAAGTAATGCAGGCCTCTCCAATTGGTTTGGTATGGAAGGATACGCAAGTTTGGGTGATATTTACGCCAAAGCAGAAAAGTCCAAAGTTTCAGGATGCCGTAGAGTGGCATTTCAGGTCAACGAGGATGAAAAAGCTATATGCGGGCGTAGTTTTGAAGATGCATTTATTTTGGCAAATACAAATCTGTTTGAATTACATGGTTTGGGAGGTGTAGAGCTAGAATATTCCGTTTTTGAAAGAGCTAAGAAAATTGGAAATGAAAGCAAGGCCAATTTTGCCATTGAGTATTCTATGGAAAAAACAGATTGGGCCGTGCCTAAATACATTTGTGAAGGGTTGGAATGGCTGGATAGCGATGATGCAGTCAAGGCTGAGGAGGTTTAGCAATGACAAAGATAAGCCCAGCAGAGCAGGCATCTATCGAGGCGTTGGAGCAGCTCAGAAGCTGTATCAATAAACACCAGTGCTTCCGTTTGGAAGCTGGTGCAGGTGCAGGTAAAACCTATTCTTTGATTGAGTCGATTAGGTATCTGATATCCAGTCGTGCAGACGAATTTTTAGGTAATCGGCAGCGAATTGCTTGTATTACATACACAAACGTTGCAAAGAATGAAATAAAGGATAGAACGGATCATCACCCTGTTATTTTCGCAGATACAATTCACGCATTCTGCTGGAATATACTGCAACACTATCAGGTAAAGCTCCGAGAACACCTTTCTGATCTTGGTAAAAAATGGCAACAGCGAATTGATGAGTCAGGAGGCATTAATGACCAAAGGGTCAAGTATGATTTAGGGTTTCCGATGATTAATGAGCGAGAGATTAGCTTGCACCATGACGATGTAATTACATTGATGGCTTGTATGCTTGCCTACCCCAAATTTCAGAAGCTACTAAAAAGTAAATTCCCAATAGTGTTCATTGATGAATATCAGGATACCAATATTAAGCTTGCGGAAAGTATTGTCACCAATCTAATAAATAATGATTCAGGTGTAGTTATCGGTTTATTCGGTGATCACTGGCAAAAAATCTATGGCTCCTCGGCTTGTGGTTTGATCTCTAGTGACAAAGGAAAAATAGTAGAAATCGGAAAGAGAGCAAACTTTCGATCAGACAAAAATATAGTCAGATGTTTAAACAGAATGAGGCCAGACCTTCCGCAAGCTGAATCAGACCCAGACTCTGAAGGAGTGATAAAACTTTTCCATTCTAATGATTGGGTGGGGATAAGACGAGATGGGAAAGGTGGTGGACACTGGAAGGACGATCTTCCAGAAGAGAATGTAAGAGAACATATAGAGAAAACGAAAGAATTAATGTGTAGAGACGGATGGGATTTATCTCCTGACAAAACGAAAATTCTGTTCTTAACAAACAACCTTATTGCTAGTGAGCAGAGCTTTAAAAATCTTTCAAATTGTTTTCGCTATACAGATGACTATCTCAAAAAGAATGATAAATATATCCAGTTTTTCCTTGAGGTGATAGAGCCCACTGCACTTGCATACGAGCAACAGCAATATGGTGAACTGTTACAAGTCAAAAAGAAAAACCAACCACAGTTGAAATGCCAAGCTGATAAAACAGAGTGGATGAATAATTTAGGGAAAGTAATGCACGCAAGAGCCAATTCTACTATTGGCGATATGCTGGATATTTTGATGGAAACTAAGATGCCTAGACTTTCGTCTAAAATCGAAGAGGCAGAAGAACGATATAAGCAGCTTATATCAAAGCCTAATGAAGAGCTGGAAGAGGATGAATCAAAATTTATTAATAAGTTAAATAAGTTACGCTCAGTAAAGTATTCAGAGGTCGTGAGTCTGAGTGATTATATCGATGAAAAGACACCATTTTCAACGCAGCACGGGGTGAAAGGAGCGGAGTTTGACAATGTACTTGTTGTTTGTGGTCGTGGCTGGAATCAATATAACTGGAACCAGATGTTAGAGTGGATGGATGAAAGCTATCCCAAAGATAAGCAAGACACATTCGAACGAAACCGCAACTTGTTTTACGTCAGCTGTTCGCGAGGCAAGCACAATCTATCTCTGCTGTTTACGCAGGAGCTGTCTGAAAAATCAATTGCGGAACTAGAGCGAATATTTGGTCAAGACAACGTGTTGGGTAATCCGTTTGGGGTTTAGGCTCTCCTTGGGTTTCCTCGGTTCTATTGATTTAGACAAAACATAACATATTGCTGCACGCGGATAAATTACTCGCTACGTTCCCAATTTTCCGGTGAGAAATAAACAAGGCACCCATACTATAAATAAGCCATGTTCTACGTGTCATTCTAGCATTTTATAGTGATGTAATATTTGCATCGGTTAGTCTTTCTTAGTTTTAAACGATGAGTTGATGATTTTTATCGAAATTTACGTTACGCAAGTCTAGTAAAGTTCGACTAATATTGTTTAGATAGCAAAAGCTTAACTAGTGAGTGGAGTGGCTAAGCCAATAGCTGTTGTGTTTTTGCTCCTTTTCGGCCCGCTTCGGTCTACACTTTGTGGTCGAATATGTTATCGGACTTTATAAACCTAGTTAAATGCGATATATAAATGCAAGATGAAAGAATAAAATTGGTTCCACCTTCGTTGCATTATACGGATTCAATGTTTAAAGCGATTAACGCAAGCAAATCAGAATTATCAACGTTTTTACCGTGGGCTACGTCATTACTCTCAAAAGATGACTTGAAAGGTAATATACAATGGGCTGCCAACAATTTTGAAAAATTCTCCGATGAATTTTGGTTTAATATTGTTGAGATAAATACTGAGGAATTTATTGGTGCGGTAGGTTTTCTTATTCGAGACATAGCCGTTCCTTATTACGAAATTGGTTATTGGTTAAGCACCAATCAAGTGGGTAAAGGGTATATTACCAGCGCGGTAAAATTGGTAGAGCGATATGCTTTTTTAGAGCAAAGTGCTAAGAGAGTCGAGATTAAAATGGCCAGCTCTAACTCAAAAAGTCAGGCGGTTGCAACACCTTGTGGCTATCAATTTGAAGCTCGGTTAGCTAATGCTCGTCGCTTACCATCCGGTGAGTTAGACGATACTTTAATTTATGTAAAAACGGATTTATAACGAACGTGTATCAATTATGAGGATACGGGAACACCGGATGAGTTGCTCCTCACTTGAGCGGGCGTTATATATAAATGTAATCGAAGAGTTGTCAATTAATTTATTAACATGATTATAAAGGAGATAGATAATGTTAGAAATTTTACAATACGCGACAAGTGGTTTTTGGGTATTAATAGGCTCGACCATTTTCTCTTGCTCGGTTTTGGTAAGCATCGGTTGGGTTATCAATGCTATTTTGTTAGGTTTGAGAGGTGAAAAGTGTTCTCCCGGGGAAGTCTTAAGCAAACTATTTTAATCTCGGTTTACTGGGTACTGTTTGAAGTTCAACTTATATAACGACGCCAAAAGGCGTCTTTTTTATTGCTTTGTTTCTTAAACGAGCGTGCTTCTATTTAATATCCTTGGTAACTGATTACTGCAATAGCGGTTGGTGTTGCGCTATTTGGCAACGCGCAACCTGTTGTCTTTTTGCAAAACGTCACCGAATTCAATCCATGTAAAACGTACTGATAACATACGTACACGATTAAATATTTGACCTTAATTAGTGTGTTTCTACCTATAATTTGTTGCAAATTAGTTAACTATACTGGTACTATCTAAAAAAATCGATTAGAGCACTAATCAATTTTTGTGAAATTTACGGATTTTTTGCTTTTCCGTTTTTAAAAAGCACAGAGAACTCATTATTGAGGCAATACCATGGATGAAGCTTCGTTTAAGAAATACAGTATAGAAACAACCGATTATCAGGTGGGGCAGGACAACGTACAAAAATGGGGTTTTGACGTACACAACCCGGTCTTTGGTATCAGCGCAGGGCTTATTTTACTTTTTCTCGGGTCACTACTTTTTATTGATCCAAACGTCGCTAAAGAGGCGTTGAACTCGGTTAAAAACGGGATTATTGAACAGTTTGATGGGCTATTTATGTGGTCTGCAAATTTCTTCGTAGTCTTTACTTTCGTCGTCATGTTATCTCCACTAGGTAAAATTCGTATTGGGGGTAAAGAGGCGGTCGCGGATCACTCTCGTGGCTCTTGGCTTTCTATGCTGTTTGCAGCTGGGATGGGGATTGGCCTGCTATTTTGGGGCGTCGCAGAACCGACGGCTTATTATACCGACTGGTGGGGAACACCTCTTAATGTGACGCCGCTAACGCCAGAAGCAAAATCGCTCGCGATGGGGGCAACAATATTTCACTGGGGTATCCATGGCTGGGCGATCTACGCGATTGTTGCTCTTGCGTTATCTTTTTTTGCATTCAATAAAGGTCTACCACTGTCTATTCGCTCGGTTTTCTATCCTATTTTTGGTGATAGAGCTTGGGGATGGCTAGGTCATATTATTGATATTATGGCGGTACTGGCTACGTTATTTGGTTTGGCAACGTCGTTGGGATTAGGCGCTCAGCAAGCGACAAGTGGCATTAATTATGTGTTTGGTACCGACGGTGATTTTGGTATGCAAATGGCGGTGATTGTCTTTGTTACGCTGATTGCGATCATTTCGGTTATCCGTGGGATAGATGGGGGCGTCAAGTTATTGAGTAATATCAATATGGTCTTCGCTTTTTTACTCCTCGTTTTTATTACTATTGTCAGCTTTGATATTGCGGTTGAATCTGTGCCTGCCACGTTCATGGCTTATATTGAAAACATTATTCCATTGAGTAATCCGCATGGACGAGAAGATGAAACATGGATGCACGGTTGGACAGTGTTCTACTGGGCATGGTGGATTTCATGGTCGCCATTTGTAGGGATGTTCATTGCGCGTGTGTCTAAAGGCCGTACGGTTCGTGAGTTCTTATTTTCAGTCGTGTTTGTTCCGACCCTGATGACGATTATTTGGATGGGTATCTTTGGCGGTATCGCCTTGGATCAAGTCGCTAATAAGATTGGCGATCTAGGTACGAATGGATTGACCGATATTTCTGTCACCTTGTTCCAAGTATATGATCAACTGCCATTTGGGCACATTATTTCGGTCATTTCGATTGTTCTGATTTTGATTTTCTTTATTACATCGTCAGATTCAGGCTCGCTTGTTATCGATAGCATCACGGCCGGCGGTAAAATTGATGCGCCAATACCTCAGCGTATTTTCTGGGCGTCTGTCGAAGGTGCGATTGCTGCTATGATGTTGTGGGTTGGCGGTACAGAAGCGCTGCAAGCGTTGCAATCTGGCGTGGTGACGACGGCTCTGCCATTTACCTTTGTATTATTGTTAATGTGTTTTAGTTTAGTCAAAGGACTGAAAACCGAATTGCCACTTTATACTAAGTAAAGAACGAACCGAGTTACATTTTGAAAAGACCAGCTAATGCTGGTCTTTTTTCATTAGGTAATCAGTGAATCACTGAGCGTATGATAAAGCGCACTGTGCAGCGCCACCGTTATCAATGTGCCCTTTTATTACTGTCTACAAGTGATTACTGTCTAAAAAAATAGCATCTGTTATCAGACGCTATTACATAGGGGAGAGCTCAACGATGCTTAAGCAAAGCGGTTTTCGAGGTAGCTGATGATTTCAGATGATTCATACATCCATTCAACTTGGCCATTTTCTTCAATACGTAGGCATGGCACTTTGATTCTGCCGCCTCCTTCCAGTAACTCTTGGCGATGCTTGGAGCCTACTGAGGCATTACGTTTTTCAATCGGTAAATTGAGTTTATACATGGCTCGACGAGTTTTAGTACAAAACGGACACGCCGAAAATTGATATAAAGAGAACTTGGTCAGCTCTTGATTAATTGCTTTTTGCTTTTCTGGAGCGCGCTTTTTTTTCGTGCCACGGGTAATGAGATCAACCGCGATGATCAGATAGCCTAGTAAGTTGCGGATGAAATTTATCAATATTTTCATGTAGATGCTCGCTTGTTCTCGTATAAAGTACATGGGGGAATGTCAAACTATGGTCATTCTAACGATAAAAAGCGCATGATTTAAGAGGGAAGCGAACGTATTTTTCGATTTTACTCTCGTAGGTTTGACGATTTGGTTTATTTTGGCGTGGTAGTGGCGATCAACGAGTCGGTACTCAAGAGTAACCGTGAGTACTGAGCCTTTAAACATCGATGGGTTGTTTGTATTTTTCGTCAAGGCGCATGTTATTTTTTAATGTATCAAAGCCATCAATTAGGGAAAACGCTTAAAATTTTATTATTTACTCAAATATTAATTATTTATTGATGTAAAGTCACAAATTTAATTCGTGCTAAAACATCATCATAGATTATCAAATGATTTTAGATAGAATACTCTGCTCAATATGATTTGATTAAATTATTAGTCAAATCATTTTTTTAACTAAAGAGAATGATTCTATGAGAAAAATGACTCTGGCAACATTATTGTTGCTTTCTTTTAGCAGTGGCAGTGCGTATTCCGCCATCCCTTACCATGGTAAGCATATAGAATATAAGCAGCCAAATGGTGAGGTTATTACGCTCGTTTTAGAGGGTAACGATTATTATGCTGAGCAACGGACGTTAGCAGGACGTTTAGTTATATATGATAAAGATTTAGAAGGCATGGCGTACGCTAAAGTTTCCAGTGATGGAAAGTCTCTTGTTTCGACACATGAATTAGCGTCACAAAAGCCAAAAAAACAGGGGATATTGAGCGCCTCAAAATTAGTGACGCAGCCACAGAAAGGGTTAACTAATAAAGCCAAGCAAAGTATTATTCGTAAAAATCGCGACGCACTATTAAAAATTAAAGATCCTAATGATTACTTACGCAGTTCGTTAAGTGTCCAGAAAAAAAACAGTACGCTATCTGGTGAAGTTAAAGGTCTAACGGTATTGATTAACTTTCCTGATGAAAAAAGCGCGATTGATCGCTCGCAAATTAATCGCTTTTTAAATGATTTAAATTATAAAGAGTTTGGTAATTTTCAATCGATTCGTGGCTATTTTAAATCTGTTTCTGGCGGTAAGCTTGATTATACCAACACCGTTACTACGTATTATACCGCTAAGCATAATAAAGCCTATTATACCGACCCAAATGTCGCATTCACCGTGCGTACGCAAGAGCTTATCCACGAAGCGCTTGATTGGTTAGAATATCAACAAGGCTTCGATTTTTCGACGTTGACGACTAATAATAATGGCCTAATTAAAGGCTTAAATTTCATGTATGCGGGGGAAAGTGATGGCGCATGGTCACAAGGCTTATGGCCACACATGGGCGGATTGAGTCCACGTTTTTGTGCCGATGGTGTGTGCACCGATCGTTATCAAATAACAAACATTGCTCAAAGCTTATCAATTGGTACGTTTGCTCATGAATCGGGTCACTTAATTGCAGATTGGCCTGATTTATACGATTATGATGGCAGTTCGCAAGGCTCTGTTGCTAGCTACGGTATTATGGGATATGGCGGTGTTGGCTATCGTTCTAAGTATCATCCCACCCCGCCAGTGGCGCCATTACGTGACCTAGTCGGGTGGGAGCAGACGACAGAACTCAACCCTGCTGTAAATGCCAACGCGCCCACCGGTGAAATTATAAGTCAATCTGGCGCTAATCAAGCGTATAAATGGAGCAATCCTAACAACGCGGCCGAATCATTTTATATTGAAGCTATCCATCGTAGCGGACAAAATAGCGAGCAACCTGGTTCAGGGTTGGCTATTTTTCATGTGGATGAAAACGGCGATCGAGACAACGAATGGCATCCTTACATTCAAATGGAGCATGCTGATGGTAATCGAGACCCTGAAAATAATGTCAATCAGGGAGATGCCAACGATGTTTACAAAGAATATGGTGAATTTACTGCGACACTGCCTAACGCATTAACATCTAAAGGGACGAACTCTTTATGGTGGAGTGGTCAGAAATCAGGTTTAAATATTAGTCAAGTCTCGCAACCGGCGCAATCAATAAGCTTTGTTTCTTCCCCTAATCAAGCGCCGAGCCAAGGTGGTAATGATAATACTGATGATCGGGTTATTGGTACTTATACGGGCAGTATTAACCAAGGCCAGAGTATTATTGAACCCAACGGCAGCTACTTTGAATTTAACGGCCAGACTGTGTTTGCAGGCTTAAACTCGACAGCTAATACCGACTTAGGACTGTTCCTATATCAATTAGTCAATAACCAATGGACATTAGTCGCGTCTGCACGAAACAATAACTCACAACCAGAAACCATTAGTTATTCAGGTGGTAAAGGATATTATTACGTGGTTATTTCGTCTTATTCTGGAACGGCCGATTACAATCTGACGATTGCGAAGCAGCAATAATTCAAGGTAAGAGTCCGTAATCAAATGTTACGGACTCTTTATTGAATACTTATTATTCAATGGTGACTATTAAACCTTTTTATTATTATGGTTAATGGGGGCTAAGGTTACCATTGGCTAAATATTATTCGAAAACAATAGCCTTATTTAAACTGGGCATATTAAATGTTCTTCATGCAACTCGTGAAGCATGATTAGATAATGCGTTGATGATGAATGTTTATAATAAAAATTTAATTTATGGGAAATTTACATTTCTGGAACAAAGTTAATAGTTTAGTTCTATATGGTAGGAAAACATAATAGGCTTAGCTAAACTGAGTTTTTAACTAAACGGAATGAACGATATGCGTGACAAAAATTTAAAACGGACTTTTATATATACAATGTCTTTACTTGGAGCTGGGTTAAGTTTGACGGTTAATGCCGCCGATATTAATACCACTCAGCAGCAACCGTCTAATTTATCAACATCTACAGCGACGTATGGTTTTACAACACAATTAACGCCGAAACCTAATAGTTTTCCTGTTCCAGAAGATACTCAACTAAAAATGGTGTTTGATTCGCCACCAACTCTAGGGCATGGTTCGATTCGTATTATACGTAGCCGAGACAACGTAGAAGTAGATAAAATATCATTAACTGATGAAGTGGATTCCTTGGGGATAGACCCTTATCGAACGATTAAGACTAACCCCGTTCGTATTGACGGTAAAACGGTACGAATTTCTTTGCATGCTCATAAACTTGACTTAGGTGAAAGCTATTATGTGGTTATTCCTGAGAGTAGTTTCTTAAATGCGAATTTGGCTGGTCAAGCCTTTAAAGGGATCGGTAAGGAAAGCGGTTGGTCTTTTACCACGCGCTTAACAGAACCTGAGGTGAATAAGGAAAAATATATCGTTGGCAAACAAGGCGCTGATGTTGATTTCCGTACCGTACAAGGGGCTCTCGATTTTGTCATGGAAAATGTGTCCGTTAATGATCCTGTAACGGTGTATATTAAAAACGGTATTTACGAAGAGCCGCTTTACTTAAGAAGTAAAAACAACTTGACGATTCAAGGTGAAAGTAAAGATAACACGGTTATTCGTTATACCAATAATGAGCAAATGAACATTGGCCCTTCCGGACGTTCGGTATTTTTAATTGAAAATTCCGATTTATTAACCTTAAAGAGCCTTTCGTTAATCAATACAACGTTGATTGGTAATGGCGGACAAGCAGAAGCATTGTACTATAACAGTAATAATGGTCGTCTTATCGCGAGAAACGCCAATTTTATTAGTGAACAAGATACATTAAACCTCAAAGGATGGACGTGGTTTTATAATACGCTAGTGGCGGGGAATGTTGATTATATTTGGGGATATCCTAAAGCGTCGGTGTTTGAAAATAGCGAAATTAGAACGATTGGAGATTCTCGTGGATATACGGGAGGCGGTTATATTTTGCAAGCCCGTGTAAGAAATGAAAATGATCCAGGGTTTATTTTTCTAAACTCCAAATTAACCCGTGGTGAAGGGCCTTTAAATCATCCTGTTCCTGATCGTAAATTCTATCTGGCACGTAGTGGTGGCTGTAACGGTTGTTACGATAATATTGTATTTGTGAATACTAAAATGGATGAGCATATTCGCGACGTTGGCTGGGCTAACGCGGTATTGCCAACGCCAAAAGTTGCGACTCCTTATCAAGGCTGGAGAGAATTTAATACCATGGATCTGGACGGTAATAAAATCGATTTACTTGAGCGTTTACCGACTCACGCCACTCAGTTAACGCAAGAAGAAGTCGTGAACAATTACTGTTCTCGTCAGCAAATTTTCTCAGGTTACAATGATGGAATGGGCTGGGATCCAATGCCAGGCAACACCGCCAATTGTGAAAATGCCTATCACTAATGTGCGATAACAGTGTGATTAGCACAATAGGTGTCTAGTCTTAACGTAAATGTCGATGAGGACACACGCTATATTTAGTGTGTGTCTTTTTTTGTTTCTCTTTTGTCGCCCAAGCTTACCTAAAATCCCCGTTTTTTCCAAAATTGGTCGGCATCGTTGGCCACGACTTTAAAATCTTTCTCGGCAATCACTTTGCCTGCAATTTCCATTTCCATATGCCACGTTCCTAAGTTGCTTTCTAGGCCGTTAATCGGGCATTGTAGTTGAATGGTATCCCCCAAGTAGAAATTCCAATCGTTACTACGTACATACACTTCGCCATCAAATGGCTCTAGCACTTGGCCTTTTTTGTTGAGTACACCTGGGTGCTGGATAGAAAACTTGAGCAATTGGCCTTTGGCTTTTTTGATATTGACAGTAAAGCCAAATTCGACATCTTCACTCGCAGGGATGACCTGAGTAAACTCGCGAACTTTAGGGAGTTCTTTGGATTTTTCATCCCAGTGAGAATAGATGCCGTAGGAAGAAATTTTGATGACTGGGGTTCGTTTTGCCACGCCTAGGTACTCGTTGATTGATGATACTGGGATTCTACGTAAATCAAGATGTCGCTTCAAATTAAATGGCGGATGTGTGTAGGTGGGTTGGCTTTTTTTATAAAAAAATAACTGTATTATTAATATTTTGGGAGTGGGGAGGGAATACACACCGAGTAACAAATCCTAACCATATCGTCATCTTTTATCAGTAACTTTGTAGTATTATGGCAAACTGGATTGGGAATATTATTGATTAGCGATACAGTATACCGATACTCAATCGCGACGAAAAAGAAGGAATAAAAGGGTAGTGATAGACAAAGTGATTCATGATTTTCTTATTATATGGGCAACGGTGGATCCCATTGGCACTATGGCACTTTTTGCCGGGCTTACCGCAAGTTATACCGCGCAAGAGCGTAGAAAAACGGCCTATAAAACGATCCTGTATGCCGTACTTATTTTAATTGGTGCCATTGTTATTGGGCAATTATTGTTAGGTGCGATGGGGATTAGCTTGATCTCGTTTCAGGTTGCGGGTGGTGTGATTTTATTTTTATTTGGCTTACAGATGATCTTTGCAGATGGAAAAAAAGATGCAACGGGCGAACCTATGCATGATATTGCGATTTTTCCGTTAGCGGTTCCAGCGACTGCATCGCCGGGTGCTATTTTAGCGGTGATCCTAATTACCGATAATAATATTTATACTATTCAAGAACAGATGGTGACGTCTCTTACTATGTTGTCGGTGCTTGCCCTCACGTTAGTGCTGTTGCTTTTATCTGGCGGTATTATCCGCATTATTGGTAACGGAGGAGCCTCTTTACTGACTCGCATTATGGGGATGATACTCGCGGCGTTATCGGTCGAATTTATTATGGAAGCGCTCGGTATTGAGAAATGGGTAGGGTAAAGAATCGCCAGTTTGCAATAGGGTGACTCTGTACGATGACTCAATAAAGACGTAAGCATGTCTGCACGAGAAACAGAACAAGATAAGGAATATTTATGGATAAACGAGTGGTTCGCTGGGGAGTCGTGGGAGTAGGTAAAATCGCACATCGCTTGGTTGATGATTTGGTTAAGCACAGCCCTAATGGGATGTTTTACGGCGCTGCGGCACGAAACCCAGAGCGAGCGAAGGCGTTCGTGGAACAATTCAATGGGCAAGTAAGTTACGCTTCTTATCAAGAATTAGTGCAAGATGCCAATATTGATGTGGTCTACATTGCTACGATTAACTCGGCGCATAAAGCGCTGATTGAGCTTTGTCTCAAGCATGGTAAGCACGTTTTAGTCGAAAAGCCGGCATTAACTAATGTCGCTGATTGGGATGAGATGACATCGCTTGCTAAGCAAAAAGGGGTACTATTAGTTGAAGCGATGAAGACGCTAACGTTTCCAGCTTATCGTGCGTTACGCCAGTTTATTCAAGATAATCAACTCGTCATTGAGCATATTGACGCTGCATTTGGTGGCGCACTACCGTTTGATCCTAATAATCGTGTGTTTGATGGTAGCTTGTGTGGTGGAGCGTCGCTTGATGTCGGATTTTATCCATTATGGCTCTATGCTGATTTATGTGAATGCCTCGATCAACCGCTCGGTGAATTAACCACGGAGTTTATTCAAGATAATGTCCATTCCTCAGTCGATGAAACGGCGATTTATCACTTCTCCGGTGCGGTCAGTGGCAAGATTAGCGCATCTATTACACGAGATTTATCCAAAATAGCGACGTTAACCGGCCCAGAGTTAACGATTACGATTGCCGAGAAGTGGTGGAACCCGAAGAGCATTATGATTACTTACCGCGGAGAATCTCATCATATTGATACATCTCCTCGTGGTGGTGGCTTTGAGCATGAAATCGCGCACATGAATGATTTAATTCAGCAGCAAGCCATCTGCTCAGAGGTGATTAAACTAAGTGTTGGCCGCAAAGTGATTGAATGTGTAGAAGCTGGGCTTATTGCTAATGGTTTCACGCATCTTACCCAGATTAGCTAAATCCCCCTTACCTGTGTTTAATTACCACGTATAAGTGGTGAAAGCTTAAGCATGAAGTATCATGTGGTGAATAAATAAGGGAAAATTCAGTTTGGCTTTTGTCCAAGCAGTGATAAATTACCGTCTATTATCCGTAACACAAGGCAGTGACCAACTATGTTTTCCCATTTACCCGCACCGGTACTCGATACCATTATTTCTTTATCCGCCGCATATCAAGAGGATACTCGTTCACAGAAAGTGGATCTCGGGATTGGCGTGTATAAAAATAGCCAAGGTCACACACCAATAATGCAGGCGATTAGTGCTGCACAAACTCGTGTTACTGCCGCGCAAACCACCAAAGCGTACGTGGGTATTGCTGGCTGTGAACATTTTAATCAAAGTATGACGGACCTCGTATTGGCGGATACGTCTGCACACTCACGAGTGGCAACAATTCAAACTCCCGGTGCAAGTGGCGGTTTGCGTATGTTCGCAGATCTTATTAAATTTGCGCAGCCTGAGAGCACGATTTGGCTCTCAAATCCGAGTTATGTTAACCATGCGCCAATAATGGAAGCAGCAGGGTTGGATGTGAAGTACTACGCTTACTTTAATCCTGAAACAAAAACAGTCGATAAAGAAGCGTTGCTAACCGATTTAGCGCAAGCGGGTCCTAAAGATGTCGTATTGCTACATGGCTGCTGTCATAACCCAACGGGGGCTGACATGGATTTTGCTACTTGGCAAGCCGTGACGGCGTTAGCACAGCAGCAAGGTTTCACACCGTTTGTGGATGCCGCTTATTTAGGTTTTGGTGACAGCTTTGCACAAGATAGTGCAGGACTTCGCTATATGGCCGATCACGTAGACGAAATGATGCTAACTGTATCATGCTCTAAAAACTTCGGTTTATATCGAGAGCGTACAGGCGCGGCAATGGTGATTGCGAAAACCTCACAAGAAGCGGCCAATGCCAAAGGGAAGCTGTTGAATTTAGCGCGTTCTTCTTACACAATGCCGCCAGACCATGGTGCGGCACTTGTCAGGACTGTGTTACAGGACGATGAACTCAAGGCAAGCTGGATGACAGAGCTGAGTGAAATGCAGCATCGTTTGTTAAGCCTTCGTCAAAGTTTGTGTAAAGAGTTGAGAAATAAACTGGATACTTCACAATTCGACTTTATCGAGCAACACAAGGGCATGTTCTCGGTGTTAGGGTTAACCCCTGAACAGATGACACGCTTAAGGGAAGAGTTCGCGATTTACGGTGTGACTGATGGTCGTATCAACATTGCTGGGCTTACAGAAGACGCCATCCCTTACGTTGCCGATTCGATTACGAAAGTGTGTTAAGTCTTAACCGTCTAATTAGGTGAATGAATGAAACAACAATGGAAAATCTTAGTACCTCTGATGTTGAGCGGCGGGCTAATGGCATGTACGACCACAGCAACGCAATCTCCAGATACAGATGCGCCAACGAAAAAAGAAAGCTCTGTAGAGAAAGATAAAGCCACAACGCCAAGTGCGAAAAAGGATGTGGTAGAGCGTAAAAAGGAAAAGGACTCTGTTGTTAAGAACGAACAACCTAAACAAAAAGTCGTGAGTAAGCCGAAAATAGTACGACCGAAAGTAGAAGGTAAAAAATTGAGTGATGGGAAACTTATTCTCGGCTCAAAAGAATGGATTCATTTACCAGGTTTAAAAGAAAATCTTGATAGTCGTGTCGATACAGGGGCTACCACGTCTTCTTTGAGTGCGGTCGATGTAACGCCGTTTGAGCGTGATGGCAAAGACTGGGTCAAATTTAAAGTTGAGCACAATGGGATAAAAAGTGAAGAAGTGAGCATGCCAGTAGCTCGCTGGGTACGTATTAAACAGGCAAACACCGAGAAAGGTGAGCGCCGTGCGGTAGTGAATATGTGGGTTGAAATCGGGGATTTGAAAGAAAAAACCGACTTCACATTAGCTGACCGTACTCATCTATCGTATCCATTGCTATTAGGTCGTAGTTTCTTCAAAGATGTCGCTGTTGTCGATGTCGGCCGTACTTATGTGCAAGGTAAAAACTTAGAGCATGACGGCAAAAAAGATGACGATAAAAAGATGAAAACGGAATAGTGTGTTTTTCATTTTAAAATAGGTTAGCTAATAAAAACCAGCGCTGTCGCTGGTTTTTTTTGTCTATAGAACGCATCATCGATCCAGATATATCAAGTATGGCGTTATGCGCATGCAATACGACGTTGCCACATTCGACGCGTCCTACGTATGTGAATCCACAAACAGACTTCGATTATTGATACAAAGGTTCACCGGCGACAATATTCAACCACACCATAAAACTACTCGATGGTGTTATAGGGGATGGGGAGGCTGAGTGATATTATAGCTGTGTACTATCTACACCAACAGCGAATCATCATTCCCATTATTTCGTCATAATTAAGGTGAAACTTATGAAAGCTCCGTCATTTGCTCCGTTACTTTTGGGTCTATCATTTATTCTATCTGCGAGCAATGCATCGGCAAATACGGATGCTATCAATAACGTACACGACCAAAAATCAGTTTGTTTGAACGTAAGCTGTGAAGTCGGTGAGCTTTTTATTTACGATGTAGCAACAATAAAAAGCGACCTTGCACAGGTGTTCTCTGATGATACCAGCAAGCCTAAATCGTTTGAGCCTTCTGGCGGGCAATTAGTGAATCAAGACTATTATAATATGGCGACGTTAAAAGCCTCGTTTAACAATGATGATAGCAAAGAGTTGTCTAATTCTTATATGGCAACCATTGATATTGAAGCAAAAGCGTTGTTTTTGACGGTAAACCTCATTATCTAAACATTATCGCTGCTGTTGATGGTATTTGTGTAGACTCCAGACTTTATCGGTTCTGGAGTTTTTTGATCGTGCCTCTCTCGGTATTATCCACTGTCTTTATCGTCATTTGAGTTTGCCACTCTCTTCGCTGGAGAAGTCAGGCTATTTAGGTTAATGACGTCTGATTTAAATAGCGGTCGCTTATTAAACTTAACCTAACCGATGACTCCGTAACTAAGGGGATATCATTTTCGGTCCGGTGGTTTTTTTATTTCAGAGGGGGAGTAATAGAAAAACAAGAGTGACAGTGTTAACGCAAAAGGTCAGACAATTAGCATACCGCCAGCGATAAAAAAACCGATGCCGTAGCATCGGTTTTTTAGCGTCAGCGAATGAAACAATCCCATCCGTTTAGACAAATATCGATTGTTTCTTGTCGATTACTGCCTATAGTAAGTTACTTTCGACTTTTGGTACTGGCTTAATTGCTGAGTAGATAGTCGCAGTGACTACCGTACCAATCACAATCGCTAGAAGGTATAGCAGTGCATGTGAAATCGCACCAGGGATCAACAGTACAAATAGACCACCATGTGGCGCCATAAGTTTGATGTTGAAGTACATAGAAAGCGCACCAGTAATCGCACCACCAATCATACAAGATGGAATCACACGCACTGGATCTTTCGCTGCGAATGGAATCGCACCTTCAGAGATGAAGCATAAACCAAGAACAAAGGCTGCTTTACCACCTTCACGTTCTGCTGCAACAAATTTACGGCGTGCCACAAATGTTGCTAGACCCATCGCTAGTGGTGGAACCATACCCGCAGCCATGATTGCCGCCATTGGTAAGTATTGTTGTGAAGCGAGTAGACCAACACCAAACGTGTAAGCGGCTTTGTTAACAGGACCGCCCAAGTCGAAACACATCATCGCGCCAAGGATAATACCCAGTACGACTGCGTTTGCTTCACCCATTGTGTTAAGGAAGTCGGTCATTGCAGTCATAATTGCCGCAACTGGTGTACCAACCACGTAAATCATCACCAAACCGGTAAATAAACTCGCCACGAATGGAATAATCAAAATTGGCTTTAATGATTCCATTGAGGTTGGAATCGGCAATTTATCAGCAATCAGTTTCGCAGAATAACCTGCAATGAAACCGGCTAAAATACCACCAAGGAAACCCGCCCCCAGCGTACTTGCGAGCATACCACCAATCAGACCCGGAGCGAGACCAGGGCGATCCGCAATCGAGAAGGCAATAAAGCCAGCTAAAACAGGAATCATCAGTTTGAAGGCTGCGCCGCCACCAATATTCATTAATGCGGCAGGCAATGTACCTTCTTGTTCAAACGCTTTGATACCAAACACGAAAGACAGGGCGATTAATAAACCACCGGCTACCACAACTGGCAGCATGTGCGACACACCTGTCATAAGGTGTTTGTAAACGCCTTTTTTCTCTTCTGTTTGGCTGCTTTCTTCATTAGAAGCCGCACCAGTTTGTTGGTAAACCGTTGCAGTAGCAAATGCGTTATTGATTTCTTGCTCGGTTTTTTTCAATGCCGCGCCAGTGCTGGTACGGTACATTTTTTTGCCGACGAAACGGTCAAGCGCAACATCGATATCACAGGCAATGATAACCACATCCGCTTGTGAAATTTGCTCTGAAGTCAGTTGGTTTTTCGCACCAACCGAGCCGCGTGTTTCCACGTGGATTTCGTGACCTAGGCGTTTTGCTTCTTCGGTTAACGCGTCGGCTGCCATAAAGGTGTGTGCAACACCCGTTGGACAAGCGGTAATCGCGACAATTTTCTTCGCGCCGGTTGCGTCCGCTGCTGGAGCCGCTGTTGGCGCACTTGCTGTCGTCACGTTATCTTGCGTCAGCTCTTGTGCTTGTTCTGTGGCGGTTTTTAAATACGCCGCCGCATCAGCCATGCAAGCTGAGATGTCGCTTTGATAGACTTTTTTACCAACGAAACGTGATGTATCTATGTCAGTATTGGCAGCAATAACTACCACATCTGCTCCATCAATATCCGCTTGTGATAGAGGCGTCGCGTCAATCACTGAACTTTGGCATTCCACTTTCGCAGTCCAGTTGAGAGATTGAGCAGCTTGCTCTAGCAAGCCAGCGGCTATGATGCTGTTCGCCACGCCACTTGGGCAGGCTGTAATAATGGCAATATTCATAGTGATGACCTTGTCTTATTCAGTAAGTGCACTTACTGGTTTTAATTGGATTTTTTCTTGTAGGGTGTTTAATGCTTGTGCGTCATCTATACCAACGCCCACTTGGGACACGGCAAGCGCAGACAGCGCAGTTGCAAAACAAATCAGCTCTGATTTTTCCATGGCTTGCATATGCCCCCAACACATACCCGCTACGAGCGTATCACCGGCACCAACGGTACTGACGACATTCATACGAGGCGGTTGTGCGTGTAACCATTCGCCTTGGTTAAACCACATGGTGCCATTAGCGCCCATGGAGACAACAATATTCTCAATGCCTTTATCAGCGAGTTCTTCTGCTGCGACTCGACATTCAGCGGGCGTATGCAGCTCACGGCCAACAAATTGCGCCAGTTCTTCATCGTTTGGTTTAATTAACCATGGATGCGCATCTAGTCCTTGCGCTAACGCTGCACGACTACTATCAAACAGAACTTTTTTGCCCATTTGATGCAGTTTCTCAATCCATTGCGCGCATTGCTCTGCAGAAACCCCGGCAGGCAGGCTGCCAGCCATCACGAAGAAATCGTGATCCTCAGCTAAGCGCATCAATGTCTCTTCAAAGGCGGCAATCGCTTGTGCATTGACATGAATCCCAGGGAAGTTGATATCGCTGACTTCCCCGCTGGCTTCAACCAATTTAACATTGATACGCGTTGAACCAGCAATACGGACAAACTCGTCTTGTGCGCCCATGTCTTTAAACAGCTGTGCGAACATTTCTTGGTTATCGGCACCAAGAAAGCCTGTAACGGTTACATCTGCACCTAAGTCACTGAGTACTTTAGCTACATTCACACCTTTACCGGCGGCATGAAGATCGCTGTCTTTGACTAAGCTTACCGAGCCGACATTGACGGTATCAAGGTTACCGGTCAAGTCTAATGCTGGGTTTAGCGTAATCGTGACTACTTTTTTCGTCATGAGATCTCCTTAACTCTCGCCTAGGCCAGATTCGATCGCGGCGCCGATAGCGGCTAATGCTTCAGCGGCATCGGCACCTTCAGCGGTAAATTGCAGCTGGTGACCTTTTTTGACGCCTAATGCGATAACCTTCATTAAGCTCTTCGCATTTACCGAGCGGCCATCACCGTCTAGGTTGACTACTTTGATGGTTGATTCGAATTTTTTCGCTTCGGCAACCAACATCGCGCCAGGGCGAGCATGTAACCCGTGACCGTTTTTAATCACGAAGATTTGCGTATTATCGTCTCCTGACTCGGCGGAAACTTCTTCGCCATTGAGTAGTGCGACAACGCTTTGCGCCGAATCGGCACTCACTAAGTCTGCTTGTTGCTGTTTAAACACTAAGCTTGAAATGTTCGCCATCAAGCCTTGGTGTGCACTGTTACAACCTGCTACTGCGATCAATGCTTTAACTGCTTGCCCATCAATTTGACAATCTGCATTGGTAGACACGAAAGAAAGGCCTGTACGGGTAACCCCTTTATTGCTACTGACTAACCAAAGGCCATTGCCAAGTGATGTTGGTGCTTTGGTCACAAGGTCAGCAACGAAGTCAGCGTTTGCATTGCCTTTGTTTTTCAATAGACCACCAGCAACCGCGCTCAATTGGACGATATCGTTGGCTGGAAATTGTACTTGTACAAGCGAAGCATCGAGGTCGGCTTCAAATTGTACGTCACCATTGAGAATGGCGATGATATCTTTTTCAGTTTTAGCTGCTTTTAAGCTTTCTTCCACGCCATCTGAAGCAAGAACTTTGGTCAGTTGCTTCAAAATGCCGAGGTGCTCATCAGATTTAGCGGCGATACCGATCGCAACATAAACGGTGTTCCCATCTGCCCAATCAACCCCTGCAGGGAAGTGGTGGATAGCAACGCCTGTACTATGAACAAGGTCACGTGTGTCCGTCGTTCCATGTGGAATAGCGATGCCATTACCAAGAAACGTGGAATTCTGACCTTCCCGGTTCAACATTCCTTCTACATAACCGTCTGCGACGTAACCATTATCAGTTAGGTCGGCAGCGATCGCTCGAATCGCGTCAAGCTTGTCGTTCTGTGCTTGACCCAGTTTGATATCTTGCGTAGTAAGTTGCAGCATGTTTGCCCCTTTATATAGCCTTACGGCTTCATTGTTGTCACCACATTTCTTTGCTGTGGTATTTCGTTTGTGCTTTAGTGTCTGAACAAGCTGAATCGGTTCAGTAAAGCAGTCAAAAAATTCAGCGAAACCACTTTTTGTCAAAAATCGTTGGTGTTTCACAGAATCAAAAATAGTCTATAAAACTCAATAGGTCGATTATATTATGGCTTGGCTGAACACTTTAGCATGCTATACTGAATCGATTCAGCAAGGAATGCAACTGCAAAAAGTAAGAGGTCGTGATTTCTATGATCCGACGCACATTGACAGTAAAAGAGCTCAAAAACGAGACCAAAACTATGACCTTAGATAAGATCGCCAAGTTGGCAGGCGTATCGAAAACAACGGCGAGTTATGTCATTAATGGCAAAGCGCAGAAATATCGAATCAGTGAAAAAACGCAAAAAAAAGTGTTAGATATTGTGGCCCAGCACAACTATCGACCTGATCATGCCGCGTCCGCACTGCGTGCCGGCAGTAGCCGTTCTTTTGGTTTGATTATTCCAGATTTAGAAAACACCAGTTACGCTAAATTGGCAAAATTACTTGAACAGAACTCTCGTCAAGCCGGTTATCAAATACTCATTGCGTGTTCGGATGATAACCCCGATACCGAGAAAGAAGTCGCGAGCACGTTAATTAGTCGGCGTATTGAGGCTTTATTTGTCGCGAGTACGATGCCCAATGCCAGCCACTTTTATCAAAACTTACAAGCAATGGGGACACCAGTGATCGCCATTGACCGTCCCTTAGATGATGAGTATTTTGCCTGTGTCATCAGTGAAGATTTCAATTCCGCGTTAGAATTGACACGCTCAGTCCTCGACAACAGTGTTCGTAGCATCGGTTTGATTGGCGCATTGCCAGAATTGAGCGTATCGCAAGAACGTCAGTTGGGATTTGAAGATGCGATTGAACCTTATGGATTAGTCCCTTTATTAGGGTACGGAGAGCACTTTCATCGTAATGATGCGCGTACGGTATTTACCCGTTGGGTGGATGCGGGCTGTGTTCCAGATGCGGTGGTAGCGACGTCTTATACCTTGCTAGAAGGGATTTTAGATGTGCTGTTAGAGTATCCAGATTTAATGCAGCGTATTCGTTTGGCGACTTTTGGTGATAATCGCTTATTAAATTTTTTACCAACTAAAATTAATTCGATGCCGCAACAATTTGAATTAATTGCCGATAGCGCTCTAGAGTTGGCGCTTAATGCGTCGGCGAAACGTTGTCAGCCGGGGATTGAATTTGTGCCTCGTAAGCTCAAAATGCGCTCTAATGCGTGAGCCTGTTGGGGGCTGAGTTAACTCACGAGCAAATTGTCGGCAAATTGCTCGTATGGCTGTCGCAGCTAAGAAAGGACTTAGGTATACTGAGTCCATCTCTTTGCGCATAACGACAGGACATCAATGAAGTTTTTGCATACCTCCGATTGGCACCTTGGCCGTCAATTTCACAATGTATCGTTGCTCGATGATCAGGCCGCCATTTTAAATCAAATCGTTCAATATATTGCCGATAACCCCGTTGATGCCTTAATCATTGCGGGTGATATTTACGATCGTTCAGTTCCACCTGCCAATGCCATTGAATTACTCGATCAGATATTGACGACCTTATGCGAAGATATGAACGTCCCCGTGATTATGATTCCAGGCAATCACGATGGGGCTGCTCGGTTAGCATTTGGCGCCCGTCATATGCGTAATGCGGGTTTGCACATTATTGCCAATTTTGAGCAGATGCTCGAACCGGTCGTGTTATCGTCAGAGGACGCTGGCGAAGTGGCATTTTACGGTATGCCATATCATGATCCTGAAGTGGTGCGTCACGCTTATCAAGTGTCGCTCAGTAGCCATGATGAAGCGCACCAGTTATTGTGCGAAAAAATTACCGCTACCTTCAATCCGAATCAACATCATGTATTAATTAGTCACTGTTTTGTGGATGGTGCGATGGAATCAGATTCTGAGCGTCCACTGTCAATTGGAGGATCAGATCGGGTTAATCATGAACATTTTATGCCATTTGATTATGTGGCGTTAGGCCATCTTCATCAGCCACAGAAAAAAGGCTGTGATTACATTCGTTATTCGGGCTCGCTGATGAAATACAGCTTTTCCGAGCAGCATCAGAACAAAGGCATGACATTGGTCTGTTTTGATAAGCAAGGGTTTGCGGGAAGTGAATCGATCCCTTTAGTGTCTCCTCACGACATGCGCATTATCGAAGGAGAGCTACACACTATTATTGCCAATGCTGCGCACGACCCCCAACCGAATGATTATTTATTGGTGAGATTGACGGATCAGCACGCGATTTTAGATCCGATGGAAAAACTGCGTCAGGTATATCCGAATGTGCTGCATATTGAAAAGCCGGGCATGTTAATAGGTGTCGACCAACCGGTCACTAGCCAGCGTTTAAAGCGCAGTGAAGTCGATATGTTTGCAGATTTTTTTAATGAAGCGCAGCAAGCCAATCTGACTAGCGCGCAAGCCGAGGCGATTGCCGCTGTCGTGCATGAATTAAAGCAAGGAGACAGCGAATAAATGCGTCCTATTTCTCTGACATTGCAAGCCTTTGGGCCATTTGCCGATCAGCAAACGATTGAGTTTGATCGCTTTGGCGCCGCGCCATTATTTTTGATCAATGGAGCAACGGGAGCGGGTAAAAGTTCGATTTTAGATGCCATATGTTACGCCCTTTATGGCGAAACCACGGGAAGTGAACGCACGGGCGATCAAATGCGTTGTGACTATGCCGATCCTAACCTATTGACGTTTGTCCGTTTTGCCTTCGCTCTGGGGGATAAGCAGTATGAAGTTGAGCGCTACCCAGAGCAACAGGTACCGAAAAAACGCGGCGAAGGATTTACACGTAAAACTCATAGCGCCACGTTAATTCGTCGTGTTGAGGAAGAACAAACACTGCTCGCGAATAAACCGACACCTGTGCGCAAAGCCGTGGAAGAGCTGCTGGGTTTAGAGGTCAATCAATTTCGTCAGGTGATGGTGATCCCACAAGGAAAATTTAGAGAGCTGCTTATTGCCAACTCTAAAGATCGTGAAGCTATTTTTGGTCAGCTTTTTCAAACGCATATTTATACACAAATTGAGCGCGCTTTATTTGAACGGGCCGCGGGGATACGCAAAGAAAAAGACGAATTTGATAATCAAATAAAAGGGGCGCTGAATGTCGCAGCGCTGGAGAACGAAGGGGAACTGGATAACGCCATCGCTGAATTGACGCCACGATTAGCGCAGAGTCAAGAAGCCTACAAAACGTCACAACAGCGGCGAGATAATGCCAAACAAGCTTTGCTTGATGCGCAGCAATTAGTTAAACAGTTCAACCAGTTAGCAACGCTTAAACAGGCGTTACATCAATTAAACACGCAACAAACGAGTATCGATGCTAAGCGTCAACAGATCAAAAATGCCGAGCAAGCCGCACAGTTGGATGTCGCATATTCTCAATATAAAGATGCGCAAACTCAAACGGTGCACAGTCAGCAGCAGCAGACGAACGCTCAGCAAGCCGTCAACGATGCCACCCAGGCGCTGACACAAGCGCAAACCGAGTACGATGAGGTGCAAGCGCAGCAAACGGCGTTGCCCACGTTAACGCAAGAGCATTATGATTTGCAGAGTATGGAAAATAATGTTCGGCAACTCCAAACGCAGCAACAGGCATTGAGTCAAGCCCAGCAGACGTTGCAGCGTACTCAACACAAACGTCAAGACATCGAACGTGCTATAGCAAATACTGAGCAGCAATTGGTGCAACAACGTCAGCAATGGGAGCAGGCTGCGCAGCAACGTGCCGGCTTAGAAGGGCAGAAACTCGCATTGACACAGTGTGTCGAGTTGATCAATAAACGACTGAATGAAAGTAAGTTATTGCGCCAATGTAGTGAAAAGCAGCAGGCAATGCAGGCATGTAATAACGACTATAACGCGGCAAAACAAACGAGCCTCTCGGCAGCTCGTTATGCCGATGAGCTTGAATTGAAGTGGCATCAGAATCAAGCAGCTATTTTAGCTGCTCGTTTACAACCCAATCAAGCTTGTCCAGTGTGTGGTAGCCATGAGCATCCTCATCCTGCGCAAAGTAATAGTGACACTGTCACTAAAGAGCAGGTGCAAAGCGCACGACAACAGCAAAGCCGCGGTCATCAGCAAGAATTGTCGGCAGCGACTGCGTATCAGCAAGCGAGCGCGGATTTGCATTTTGTGCAGCAACAACTGAGTGAATTGCAGGAAGACTTAGCACAGCAAGCCAGTTTAGATGAGTTGCAGCAGCAGCGCCAAGATTTGCAGTCCACGATTCAAGAGCGAGAAGCCATCAATCTTGAACGTTTTGCTGAGCAAATACGTCAAACAGAGCATCGTCTTACCCAGCATAAACAGCAAGCCGAGCAATTGCATGATGAAACAGATAAAGCTCAGCAATATTATACTCAGTTAGAAACGGAGGTGAATCGATTACAAGCATCGTTACACCCCGATTGGAATACACTTGATAAAGTGCTGGCACGTAAGCAAAGTGTTGAGCAGCAAATGAAAGCGTTAACCACGCAGCTGCAAAATGCTGAGCAGCGTTTAAATCAAGCGCGCTCGGCGGCCGCCGCAGCGAATGCGTTTGCCGAGTCGGCCGCTAAACAACTAGAACAATGGCAGCAATCGCTTGAGACAATGCATGAGGCATGGCTAAGAGCACTGCAACAAAGTCCATTCACCGATGAGGCTGCCTACCAGCAGGCGCGTTTGTCTCATGATACCCGAACAGCACTTAACCAAGATGTTCACGCATTTGATGAGCAATTAGCCCGATTAACTGGTCAGTTAGAAAGCTTGCAGGCTCAGCTTGCCGAGCACACCATTCCCGATATTGTACCACTTGAAGCGACGCTTGAGGCTTGTCAAACAGAGGTCACTTCTGCCTTTAATCAAGTCACTGAGCTTGCTTCACGCATGGATAATTTACGTCAAGTCAAAGCGAAATTGGTGGACTTGTATGCGCGCAATCAAGCGTTAGAAGCCAAATATCAGGTGTATGGTACGTTAAGTGATATTGCGAACGGCCGCACTGGAGCGAAAGTCAGCTTACACCGCTTTGTACTAGGGGTCTTGCTCGATGATGTGTTGATTCAAGCGTCGCAGCGCCTACAAATCATGAGTCGTGGCCGCTATTTATTGAAGCGTAAACAAGAACGAGCGAAAGGTAATGCCGGCTCAGGGTTAGATTTGATGGTAGAAGATGGCTATACCGGGAAATGGCGTGATGTGGCGACGTTATCAGGGGGCGAGTCATTTATGGCAGCGCTATCGTTAGCATTAGGTGTCTCGGATGTTGTACAATCATACAGTGGTGGTGTCCGTCTCGACACGCTATTTATTGATGAAGGGTTTGGCAGCCTTGATCCGGAATCGCTCGATTTGGCCATTCAAACCTTAGTGGATTTACAGCAAGGCGGGCGAACCATTGGGATCATTTCGCATGTTAGTGAACTTAAAGAACAAATTGCGCTGAGATTAGATATTCAAGCGTCCCGTTTGGGGAGTCACATTCAGCTGGTGTCTTAGTCCGTTTTCATCGTCTTGCTTAAAGACAACCTAAGATGAAATAACAGGGTGCAAAACAAAACAGGGAGCCGCTCACTCCCTGTTTTTATGTATATCGCTTAGTGAATGCGATAGTCAATATCCATGCGGTAACGACGATTTTTCCAATGTACGTCACTGGGAGGTGTAGGGAAGGGCTCTGCTTGTTTCAATAGGCGAAGCGCGGCTTTATCAAAGGCGCGTACGTGCGCGCTTTTCTTAATGGTATAGTCAAGTACGTGACCTTGTCTATCGAGCACAAATTGCAGTGTAACCGTGCCACGTTTCCGACGAGGATTTAAAACGCGTGGCGTCTTTTTATGTTTGAGCAAATGTTGACGTACTGCAAAATCAAACCGATTGCTATTACTGGCACTGGCGGCTTGGTCACCGGTTCCCGTTTCTTGGACGCGTGGCTTATTTTGGCTTGAGCCATTTTTTCCTGCTTTTCCTGCTGTTTGTGCTTGCGAAGCCTCTTGTGGTCGTTTCTTTGGCGTACTTTTAACGGGCTTTTTGACCACCTTTTCAGCTTGGGGTTGTTTTTTCGCTCGTTTCCGCACTGGCTTTGCTTGTTGCTTTTTAGGCGGAGTTTTAGTTGACTCTGCTGTCTTGGCCGGGGTGATTGGTGTTTTTTCTCGCTTAGGTTCTGTCTTGACTGGTTTGGGTTTTGGTGTGGTTTTTTGCTTAGTCGGGACAGAGTCAGCGGTCTTAGAAACCACTTGTTTTGTTTGAGCAACGACCTGTTTTTTCACCGGTGGTGTATCCCTAGGTGCCGGTGTTTCTGAAGACAGGTTTGCATTCTGCGGTGTTTGCTGTGCTTGCGCAACGGCTCCGGCAATCGCTGATTGCATCCCTACGCTAATGGCAAAATGATCTTTGTCTAGAGCCATAACTTGTTGTGGCTCTGGCACACTCCATAGCATCCAAATAGCGCCGTGCAGAATACTAGACGCAATGACACAAAGAGTGAGTCGTAATGAAGGCGCAAACATATGTTTATCGATTTCCTGGTCGGTCTAATGCAATGTGAGTGACATCAAGGCCGACAGATTTAATGGCGGAAAATAACCTAACAATGCGCTCCATAGGGACTTTGCGGTCGCTATGGACCACGACACTTAATCCCGTGGGTTGTGCGTCTTTTTTTGTTCGCAGCTGTTGTATTAACGTGTTGCGATCAGCAAGCGGTTGACCATCTAAGTACCAATGATCATCGTCAACCAATAGTGCGATATTAATCACCGTATGCTCAACAGTGTGAACCGCGGGCTGCTCTGAGGCTTTCGGGAGGTCCACTTTCATCGAAGTCATTGGGACGTTGATCATCAGCATCATAAACGCAATGAGAACAAAAATGACATCAATCATCGCCGTCATACCATCATTGGTGGTCGGCTCGTCATCCTCTAATTCATTAATATCAATCATGGTGCGACTCTTCCAATTGAATGCAATGGGAGAAGTGATTTAATACATCAGCAGCCTCTGCTAAGTGGCGACGAATACGTGAACGCAACAAAGCGTGAAACATCACACAGATAACCGCGATAATCATACCGACGGCTGTGGTCGACAACGCTTGCCATAATCCATCGGCAACTATCGAAGGCTCAACCGGCCCTTTACTCAGTCCAATATCTCGAAATGAACGCATCAAGCCGATAATCGTGCCTAATAACCCTAACATTGGGGCTAAAGAGGCAATGGTCGTCAGCCCTGATAAACGGCGGCGCAGTTGGTTAGAATAGCGTACGAGCATTATCTTAATGGCTTCATCACGCACCTCTTTATTACTGTGACGATGTTCAATCAGCTCAGCGACCACATAACGGTAGCCAGTATTGGCTTGTTGTAAAATATCGAGGGCGTCGGCCAGCTTATGCTTATGTAGCGCATCAAAAATGGCTTGATTGGCGGTCTTGCCTAAGCCACGTTTGCCGATGATGAAGGCAAAGCGATCGAAAATAAGGGCGATGGCAATGACTGAGCTCAACGCCAGTGGTACTCCGGTGAGTATTACCCAGATATCATCCTGCATAAATAACGTCCTTAACGGTGGTGTCGAATGGTTTTATTGAATATTCAAATACGCTCAGGCGATTGTGGACTAACATCAATGCGAGTGCTCCGTATGCGGTAAGCGAATGACGATTGCTTCATTTTTAAACGGCAATAATGATTCAACAAGGTGATTGAGCGTGTCTAACGTCACGGATTGTTCTAACATCGGTAATGACGTTAAGTAATGCGGTGTCTGATAACGTTGATAACTCAACGCAAGACGACGTAATAAGGTTGGCGGGTTCGCCATTTTTACCGCTTCATTCTTGGCAATGGTATGACGAAGACGCGGTAAATTCTCGTGTGGTAGTTGTTTGGCGAATTGTGCCATGACACGGTGATAGGCATCGATCATTTCTTCAACGCGCTCTGGTGCGGTCGTCAATGTAATACTAGAGCGTACGCGATCATCCTTATCTAAACTCAACTCGTAGCGTGTGCTATAAATGCCACCAAGTCGAATACGTAGTTCATTCTTCAGTGCTTTTTTGATCATAGGGTTAAGCGTTGATAGTACAAAGCTCTTTTCAGGGGTCCACACCATTGGCGCGTCACTTTTGATGGTTACGGTCGCCATATCATTAGAATAGGTTTTCTGAGTTAAGCGATGTTGACCTGCTGGAAGAGAGAGCGAGCGTGGTACTAAGGTGTCCTGACGCTGGATGCTCGCTAATGCCGGTAACACGATAGTTTTGATACGTTGCTCCGGTATATCTCCGACAATGAATAGATTAACTGGTTGCTGCTGAAGTTCGTTCGCCGTTTGTTTAAATGTTGCTAATGGTGTTTGTTTTAGAGCCTGCGGCGTGATACGAGTGTCCGCTGGGATACCGAGCAGACGATCCCGCTCTTGTTGCTGCTTAGAGGGTTGTGTCGACTCTTTGAGTAGCGCGGCTTTCATTGCTTTAACGCTATGCAAGTCAAATTGCCACTGAGTTTGCTGGCTATGGTAGATTTGCATCAGTTGCGTCAAATCTTGTGGGTGGATGGTGGCGGAACCATCAAGGGTTTGGGCATTTTGGCTCCAGTGCCATTGTACGCCTTGCTCGTGCTGAAAACGTCGTACGTCTTTATTGGACGCAAAAGCCAAATCCGATTGCGCCCAGATTTGATGTGCTACCTGCGATAACCAAATTGGTTGTTGCATATTTTGGTAGCCAGCGTTTGATAGCGCTTTAACATAGACCATATTACGTGGTGTCGCTTGCTTTAACCATGTGACAGTGTCACCGTTATTGAGTTGCCAACGGGTAATAGTGTGTTGGTAGTGACGTGCCTGACTTACTATATGGGCGGGTGGCTTTGGCAGGGCAGGCCAGTCGATATTCACATCAGGCTGAGATTTTTTTTGCTGATATTGTGAATATTTAGGTTGAGCCGCCGCGAATACTTGATTAGCAAATGTAGCTTGTAGGTGTTTGACCTGTTGCGGCGTCGGCAGCGTTCTTTCTTCGCCACCAGGGATTTGATAATAGAGAAATTGATCTTTTGCCGACAGTAATTCACGTAAACGTTGGTTTAATTGTTCAACCGTCATGGCATCAATCCAGCGTAATAGACGTTGAGATTTTTGTGCGTAATCTTGTTCCACGCTTCCTTGTAAAATCGCAGATGTGATTTTGTCATCCCATTTGGCATAGTCGCGCTTCGCAATAAGGCGTTGATTACGTTTTATCACGTTACGAACTTTGTGTTTGAGGGTATTAAGCTGTTGCTGTGTTATGCCATTTTGCTTAAGCCGTTCTATTTCTTGTAATACAACGTGCAACCCCTGCTTATGTTGAGAAGTCTTGGTATACAGAGCGAACAGTATCCGATTATTGGTAGGCGATTTTAAGCGTAAATGTACAGACAAGTTATTGTTGTCAGATGGTTTATGCTCAGAAGTTTCATGACTATAAAATGTTTGGCTGCTTCCTCGTAGCAAAGGAGGTAGGAGTTTACGTAAAAAGTAATGTTGTAAACGTTGTAATTCGCCCGCTTGGGTATTTTTTGCCAGTAACGCACTGCGCAATCCAAAGACGACGGCAGAGGTACTGCCTTGTTCATCTTGCACCTGACCAATTTTTAAATGGTCGTACAAAGGCAGTTCGACATAAGACCGTTCAGGTACAGGTTTAGCGGGCTGACGAGCAAAATGTTCTTGTAGAGCTTTGGTAAAGACCTGAGGGTCAATAGCGCCACTGGCCACAATTGTCATGTTTTCTGGTACGTAAAAACGGTGATAAAAGGCGCGAATTTGCTTAGCTGTAATCGCATTGATATCTGTGGTATCGCCGATTGTCGGTCTGTCCACATAGCGCGAACCATTGCGTACGATACGTTTCTTCTCTTCACTAATGCGGCGGCCAACACTGTCCGTTAAACGCTTTTCTTGTAAGATCACCTGTCGTTCAACTGCCCATTCTTTACTTAAAATGCGCGCACTGAACGCCATATCACTTAACAAAGCAATGGATTGATTGAGATCGAGTGAATCATCGGGTCGTGTTCGAATCATAAATTGGGTATCGGTTTGCCGCGTATGGGCATTAACTTGTTTTCCCGTTTCCCAGCCAATGGTATCTAGATAGTGATGAATGTCGGATTGGTGTTGGCGGTTAGCACGAAACACCATGTGTTCGACAATATGTGCGAGACCCTTTTGACCAGCGGGATCGTCCACTGAGCCGACATTAATGATTAATCGTAAGTTAAATGGATCACTGGATTTTGGACTCGGGTAGAACACATACTTAAGGCCATTATCTAGTTGGCCATGGTGAACTTTAGGGCTCCATTCTAATGGAGTGGCGTTGGTCAAATGACAAAAAGCCATTAACGCGATGACAAGCGTAAAGCAGCGCATAAACTTCTCTGTATAGCGACAAATATTAAAAATTTAATACTAATGATAACAGTTATCATTAGCACTTGTATTGGTGGGTAATACTAATGTATTATTTTGGCAAATACAAAATATTTTTTTAATTGCAGTAGGTTATATAATGAAAGTCACTTATCTAGCGGCTTTGATGATGGCTAGTGCACCAATGAGTTATGCGGCTGAAGATGTCGTGGATCTTGGTGATATGGAAATCGTTGAAGAAGGTCAAGCTCACAATTCCGCTAAATCTGCCCCTTTATACGAAAGCTATGATCCTATTGATTCAGGTTTAGGCGTAATCAGCGAAGAAAGTATTAACAATAGTCGTACTGGTGGTACGGATACGACAGAATTACTGCGTCGTATGCCGGGCGTACAATTGGATAAGTCGTCGCAGCAAGCCGCGAGTAAACGCGATATCCAATCGATTCGACCAAAAGATTTCACGATTTCAGGTGGGCCCATCTATGGGAACAATGTACAAATTGATGGAATTTCTATGAATTCGTTGCACGATGTCTATCAACCGAATGCTGATAACGATGCTAATGGCATTTATGGGCAAACCAGCCAAACCTTGTATGTCAATCCTGATTTACTTGGTTCGGTTGAAGTCTATGATTCTAATATCTCGGCGCGTTACGGTGAATTCAGTGGTGGGGTGGTCAATTACGAAGTTCGTAAGCCCAAACGTGAATTTAGTTTTAAATTCAGTACAGAATTTCAAAACGATAGTATGGTGCGCTATCACAAACCTGACTTTGACGACCCAGAAGATGCAGAGGAGTTAGACGATCCGGCGAATTTTAGTAAGTCTAATTCATCGGTGACTTTTGATATTCCATTGACCGATAAGCTGTACACATTATTTGGTTATTCTTATTCCGAATCGACAGTGGAATACGAAAAAGACGCAATATATGGCGGCAAGTCCTATGACAATGGCGATACTAACCAAAACTTCCTTCTTAAGGCAGAGTATCTTTACCGTGATAATTTAACGTTTGAAGGGCAAATTCTTTATAGTCCGTACGAAAGTGAACGAGATTTACCTGCACGTCGCAATGATCATATGGAGAGTGATTCATCCGGATTACAGATGTATGTGAAAGCGTCTGGCTATAAAGGCGCGACCGACTGGATGTCGAAACTCGCCTATACTAATAATGATTCAAGTCGAGATTGGGCCGTACCTTTGGTACGGATGCGGGGTAAATACTTGGATTGGTGTGGTACGACTAGGAACTGTTTTACAGGCGGGCTTGGCGATCTGGATCAAACTCAAGATGAATATTCTTGGGATACCGAGTTTTCGACCCATTTGACCTCTGGTTTGCTGAACTATGGATCAAACGTGACGTATACACAAGTGAGTAAAGCTCGTGGGCAAGAGGCGAATTATTATTACCTTGATAAAGGCGCAGAAACAGACAGTTTTAATTGTGAAGCTGGCGATCCATCGTGTGTTCCGACGAGCGCGACACGAAGAAAAGTCACCCATCCTGCTTATGATGTTGATATCGATTTCTATAAATATGCACTGTGGGCGGAATATCTAAGACAGATTGGCTCGGTTGAGATACGTGCTGGGTTGCGCTACTCCTACAATAATTACTTTGAAAACCATAACATTGCGCCGCGTTTAAGCGCCGATTGGGAGTTTTTAGACGACACTTATCTCACTCTTGGGGCGAATCGTTATTACTCAAAATCAGGGTTTAGCTATGCGATTCGTGAGCAAATACCGTACAGTAGCTGTACTGAACGTGAATTAAAAAATGGCAGTGATGGCTCCTATGGCGGACGCCCAGGTCCTTGGTCTGATACGTGTAAGAGCGGTCGAAGTCAGGATTATTATTCTGCCGATATTAATACGCCATATAGTGATGAAGTATCAGCGGCGATTACCGTGCCCACGTTCTTAGATGGACAATTCCGCGTGAAAACGGTTTATCGCCAAAACCGTGACCAATTGGCAAGCAGTGATCTGCACAAAGACACGAAGCCGTACTACTATACTCTGACCAATGACGGTAAGACCGATTATTATGAGTATTCTGTAGAGTGGCAGGGAGCGTATGATAATCACGCCTTTTCTGCTAATGTCACGTGGTCGAAAACGAAAACATTTGGTTACAGCACGTATTTAGCATCTCAAGATAACGTGGATGACGTTGTTTACTATCACGGAAAGACGATATCTAGGAGTGAGCTCTTCTCCATGAGTTCTCGTGATAACTTTGCCGCGCCAATAAAAGCGACTGTCGCATGGAATGCAAGGTGGTTAAATGGTGATTTACATACAGGGGCTCAGCTTCACTATTTAGGTAAGTATGAAAGTTTGTCTGATACAGGAGACAATTACGAAGACGCAGGTGGGAGTCGCTACGATATCTACGATGAAGTAGAGGATAAAGCCTTAACCACGATTTATCTTAATGCGTCGTATCGAGTGTTTAAAAAAGACAATCATCAAGCCCTTGTGACGTTGCGTATCGATAACCTGCTGGATGAAACCACGGGGATCAGCTCCGACTATCAAATGGGTAGGGCGTACTGGCTTGGTTTTAGTTACGAGATGTAGCAGTAAAGGTCATTCTGAGCTAAAAAACCGCCGAAAGGCGGTTTTTTAGGTAATCAAGGTTGTGAATATAAGGAGAAAGGGGACATGCAGCCCAGAGTTACAGGGTGATTTACTGTGTTTCTCTTTCCGCATTTGGCGCGTTCGTCACAGCCGGGATTTTTTGCGTTAACGCAAAATCTTGTTGCTGCAGTTTGTCTTTTTTCAAGGTGCGGCGTAGCAGTTGACTGTATATCGGTTGGCCGCCTAGCATCTGCGCAAAGATAACCGCGCCCAAACTGGTAATAATTAACGGCAAAATAAGGTAGTAATTGTTGGTCATTTCAATCACGAGTAAGATACCTGTGACAGGTGCGCGAACGGTTGCGGCAAATAATGCGCCCATACCTGCAATGGCGAACATCCCAGGTTCAATGTCCATTTCAGGAAACATATTGTGTACAATGAGTCCAAAGGCATAACCAAATAATGTGCCGAGTGCAAGCATTGGAGCGAAGATACCCCCTGGTGCGCCTGATCCGAAACAGATTAAGGTCGTAACAATGCGCCCAACAAACAACAGCAACAAGAAACCGGCCGCATAGCCACCTTCGGTAATATTCGGAATTAACCAAATACCGCCACCAGTAATTTGTGGCATATATAGCAACATTAAACCAAAGCATCCACCAATTGAGCCGCCGACTAATAAAAATCGTTTGCGATTATTGTGGTGTAATTGAGAGAAAAAATCTTGTGATTTGGTAATTAAGCTATTAAAGATAACGCCAAAAATTCCAAATAATACCCCAAGTAATAAAAACAAACTCAGTGAAGTCAGTTCTGGGGCATGATATTGCGGCATAGTAATAACCGCGGCTTGGCCGTTAATATAACGGAAAACAATATTGGCCATGACAGCGGAAATAATAACGGCTTTAATTGAAATCAGTGTATAACGAAATTGCGGGCGCATTTCTTCGACCACAAACATTATTCCAGCAAGGGGCGCATTAAATGCGGCGGTTAAACCACCAGCCGCCCCTGCGGCGAGTAGGGAGTGACGGGTATCTTGGTTACGAACACGGAAGATATCTGAAATCATTCGCCCAATCGCTCCGCCCATTTGCACCGTAGGACCTTCACGTCCGAGTACCATGCCGGAGCCCAATGCGCCCATGCCTCCGAAAAATTTCACTGGTATCACGCGCCACCAACGAACAGGCCGCATACCGTCCATTGCTCCTTCAATTTCCGGAATACCTGAGCCTGCGGCTTCAGGGCAAAAACGGTGCGTGAGATAATAGCCAATAATGGCTAGGATGGCACTAATAAGAAAAGCGGCGAGACCAAGAGGAAGCATACTGACAATTTGATTGGACAACCATTCGGTGCGGTTGTCTGAGACAAGATGAACGGCTTTTTGAAAATAACTGCCGATTAAGCCTGATAATAAGCCAACAATAACAGAGAGCAATAAGACGGATATGGGTTTTTTATCGATAGAGAGAAATTGATTGATGGTATCTTTTGGAACTTTGTGTAATAGACTGTGCGTTATCTCTCGGGCGGTCATTATCAGTTAAGCCTTTTGGTGTTGACGTGGTGAATTCAGGGATTCAATTTCGATTATACGCTTGTCATGCCATTACCAAACCACGATATATGGAATGTTCGATTGCAAATTTGATGAAATAAGCGCGTAGTATGGCATGAAAAATACGATCTCCGTATCAAAGTAATCGTTATTATCAAATATAAGTACAAAAATACCTTGTTTGTGATCAACGAAAGTAAACACACCGTAAAAATATGCGTTGCCAAACTGAAAATGGTGCTTCTTAGGTGATTTCGTTATACTCGTCACATAAAGGAGAACACTATGCCAAATAAGATACCGACCAATATCATTACAGGATTTTTGGGCGCCGGAAAAACCACAACTATTTTACACCTTCTAGAACAAAAGCCAGTGCATGAAAAGTGGGTGGTGCTTGTGAATGAGTTTGGTGAAATAGGTATTGATGGAGCCATGATGACCGAGCAGGGCGCATGGATTAAAGAAGTGCCTGGTGGCTGTTTATGTTGTACGGCGGGTGTGCCGATGTCGGTCGCACTGACCGCTTTGTTAAGAGAACAACCCGATCGCTTATTAATCGAACCGACAGGATTAGGCCATCCTAAAGAAGTGATTGCCAAACTCATCGCGCCGCAATACATCGATTATGTCGAGCTGAAAGCGACAGTCGCGCTGGTGGACGCGCGCCAATTAAGTGATGAAAACTATACGCGTATTGCAACCTTTAATGACCAATTAGACTGTGCCGATATTGTCATGATGAGCAAAGCTGATATGGCAAGTGATGATGACAACGCTCGATTCGCCGAGTGGATTACACAGCAAACACCGGTAAAGTTATTTAGTGGCCCGCTGAAACAAGGCCAGTTACCACTAGAGCTTTTAGACATGCCACGTATTGAGGGTAGCGCGTCGACACATATCGATTCGCATCATCATGAGCATGCCTTAGAAGAGCCGCAGTTTGTAATTCCGCCAGGAGAGGCATTTATTCGCCGTGAAAACCAGGCGGATGGGTTTTATAGTTGTGGTTGGTTGTTCGGTGCGGAATACGAGTTTACGTTTGATGATATTTTTTCTGTGTTTAACGACTTAACGGCAGAGCGAGTGAAAGCTGTTGTGAATACTGACGAGGGTTGCTATGCATTTAATGTTTCTGATGGTGTGGTATCAGTCAATGAGTTGAGCTTAACCGGATTTGAAACACGGATAGAAGTTATCGATCGACAGTTAATGCCTTGGGACGATTTAGAGGCGCTGTTGCTATGTCTTGCCGGGGTGACAACGCCTGCATCGTAGAATGATAGGTATGCATTCCTGCATAGTGTGACTAAGACACGACTCTGGTGGAGTTAAGTCTCAGTAATCGAACGTCAATAAAAAAGTGACGCCTTCGCGTCACTTTTATCAATCAAGCTTGTCAAATTGTTTTCATAACGCCTGTTTGGATTAGCGTTTATTACGTAAATAACGCTTGCGACGTTCTTCTTTAATTCTCGCTTTATCTTCTGCTTTTTGCGCCGCTTCAATTTCGACTTGCACCAGTTCATCGGTGATCATTTCTGGTCGCTCTAACGTGATTTGTCCTAAAATACCTTGGCGCAATTCGTGCAAAAGAATTTCGGATGCTTTGTGTAAATCAACGCGGCCACCTGCACGCAGTGCGCCGCGTTTACGACCAATCGCTTCCATCCACTCGATATCCGATTGGGGCGCTTCTTCTAATTGATAACGTTCCATTAAACGTTCTGGGTAATATTCGGCAAGATATTCAACCGTATAAAAAGCAACTTCATCGTATTCCATTGCGGTATCTTTTATCGCACCTGTAGCCGCAAGGCGAAAACCACTGTGTGGGTTTTCGACTTTAGGCCATAGAATCCCGGGAGTGTCCGATAACACCATACCGTTTTGTAAATTAATGCGCTGCTGACGGCGAGTCACTGCGGGTTGGTTACCGGTTTGCGCGATAGTGCGTCCGGCAAGGCTATTAATGATCGTGGATTTGCCAACATTTGGAATCCCCATGATCATGGTGCGAATGTTTTTACCTATTTCTTCGCGATGTGGGGCAAGTTTGCGGCACAATTCCATGATTTTGGTTACTTCAGAGGCTTGAGACGTCGTGATAGCCATGGCTTTCACGCCTTGCTCTTGTTCTAAATGCTCAATCCATAACTCTGTGGTTTTATGATCGGCTAAATCACGTTTATTCAAGACTTTGACAACGGGTTTGTCTCCACGTAGTGATGAAATCAGCGGGTTTTCACTACTAAACGGTATACGGGCATCCAAGACTTCAATGATAACATCGATTTGTGGAATGACTTCTTCGATTTCTTTACGAGCTTTATGCATATGACCCGGAAACCATTGAATTTTATTGCTAATCATTTGAAAGATATACCTTTATTTATTAAGGTTAAGCGGGTGAAATACCCCCAGCTGGCACGGATAGAGCCGACTCTATACTCATTGCCCAAAAGGCCCTATTTACCGCCCATTGCCACAACCATATTTGATGTGATCATATTAACATTTTATAGTTTGGACGAAAACGCTGATGGTAAGTATTCATGGGACATGTTTGTTTAGAGTATGAGTGAGCCTGCTTAGCGCATCTCATCCAATGCGAATAGTTTGATAAAAGATCGCTCTCACAAAAGTTTTGCAAGCGCATTGACGACTTGCATGACTATGATTAATGTTTTTAGCATTATAACGGATTGTTACCATTTATTGGGCAAAACCCGAGACGATGTTAGTACTATTTCTGACGTCGTCTCGGGTTTTTTTGTAGATAAAGCCGAGGTAGTCCGGCAATCAAAATATTCGAACAGATAATTTGGGTGAAGGTATGATATTGAATCTGGTAACAAAGCTGAAAAATTCAGCTATATGTGCGCTACTCTCTTGTGTCGCGTTTAATGTAAGTGCGATGGATAAACGCGTAGATTTACCGCAGGGTCACGTAGTCGGAGTGAATAACGCACAAGAGACCGTCAATCAATGGTTGGGAGTGCAATATGCGCAACAGCCTGTCGGAAAGCGACGTTGGCAAGCGCCGCACCCACTGCCTCAGTCGGACAATACCTACCAAGCCAATAAACTGGGCCATCAATGTACCCAAAATGGTAAGAAAGGCGTCGTGGGGCAGGAAAGCTGTTTAAGCTTAAATATTTATCGACCGAATAACGATGAAACATTGCCGGTACTGGTTTATTTTCATGGCGGTAATAACCAAACGGGCAATGCATCACAGCTTAATCCAGATACCTTTGTTAATGATTTGAATGCCGTTGTCGTGACCGTGAATTATCGATTAGGTCCATTAGGATTCAATCCACTCAATGTATTAAAAACGCAGGATAAAGCACAGGCATCCGGTAATTTTTCTCTTTTAGATCAGGCCCAGTCTTTAGATTGGATCAAAGACAATATTGCGCAATTTGGCGGGAATCCCGAGAATGTTACGGTATCAGGCTTTTCTGCCGGTGGCCGTGATGTGATGGCGATGCTCATTTCGCCTATTTTTAAACATAAGTTTCAGCATGCGATAGTATTTAGTGGTGGCATGACAACTGCCGATGTTGGTAAGAGCCAAGCTATTTTCGCCAAAAGAATCGCGCATTTAGCCGTGCAAAAAGGGGTTAAGCCGGATGAAAGCAGTGCTCGTAAATGGCTTAAAGGTAAATCATCATCGGCGAAACAGTTTCTATATTCGTTATCTGATGCCGACTTAGTAAAATGTTTCCCTGAAGCGGGTATTCGTATGAGCCGTTTCCCTCATTTATATCGCGATGGTTATGTGTTGCCTAAAGACGGCTTTGCCACCCAGGCGTACAATTCAGTGCCTATTATGATGTTTACTGGGAAAAATGAATTTTCTTTTTTTGCCTTGTCAGATCCTTACTTTGCCCAAAAATCGATCTTAACGAATACCGAGCATTATTTAGATTATCAATTTGTCTTTAAATACGGCGGTATGCTGTATAAGCGCTTCAATGTAGAACGTTCTGCTAGCCAAATGATCGATGCCTATGATGCGCCCATTTATACCAGTGAAGTTAATTATGGGGCGAATGCACAAATTGCAGGGAAGAGTTTTAAAAAATTCGGTTCATTCCATGGCGTTTATCTACCATTGCTGGATAGTTCCATGGCGCCATCACCGTTTGCACCAGGGTATAAGCAAGAAGGTGCTCGTAAATTGGCGAGTATCATGAAACGTCAGTTGACTTCCTTTATTCATAATGGCCAGCCGAGTGTGTCGATTACGCCGCAGTGGGGCCCATGGAATCAAACCAGTAAAGCGAGAGGCCAATCGATCTACGTGATGGACGCCAATAAAAAAGCGGCAATTACGTATTTATCATCCACAGATTATTCGGATGAAGACGTCTTCAACATGATGAAAAGTGACGTATCGCTTTCTGAAAAGAAAAAATCTTTTTTAATCAGACACGTGTTAAATGGACGCTGGTTCAGTCAAACCATTGACCGATTAGAATCGGCTCAGTAATCACACCACGTCCAGCCAGTGCAACTAATGTGATTCGGCGTAGTATCTAATGACTTAGGTACTACGCTGCCTTTCTCTCTGCTTATATACCTTGCTTTGTGCCATAGCACGATTGCATATTGAGTGTTTATCATAAACCACCAATGATGTGTTGCTACGTCCATAGATCATTCTAAAACCTATCCTATTAAGGCGCTTGGCCGAGCGTCTATACGCTAGACACAGCATGCAAAATATAATGGTGATAATTTTGTTGACGTATTACTTTTGGTATCTATGTTGCAGCTGTCATTAACCACCTATAAATACATGTTTAAATTAATGTTTTACATTATTCACATGAGTGACGCGAAGGTTTAAATGTCGAGCGCGGTGAATTCGCAATGTCGACTAGGTTGCCTGTATTGACGTGAAATACGGGATTATTGAGCACAAATGCCAGTGTTGATGTCCGGAATGTAACGTTTATCCGTTTGACCTATTCATAGAATAAATATGAAAGAAAATACAAAACGGTGAGAGTCATTGACCAGATGTCATGGCCCCAATGTAATTTTATATTCCTTGCATTTTTATTGGTGATACCTCTCACAATAACTTTGTTTTAATGCCTTTCTCTGTCTTATTTATGATAAAACCATGACTTTAACATGACATTGTGCGCAAAAATTCTAATTCTATTTAGAGCTTATTATCAATGCTCGGCTTGATACCTGAGAGCAATAGACATTGTATTTAAATGCGTTAATCGTGAATTTTTGGTTTTTATGCTCAATGATGAAAAGGAGCGCCCAAAGTATGAATTATGATGATCTCTCAGTAGGAAAGTCTCGTGACGATATAGGCACTATGCTTGTTGTCGATCAAATCACTCGTGATGTCGTGCGCCAAATAGATTCGTTACTTACATCGCATCAAGAGTTAATTATCGTTGAACCAGAGCTTTGCCTTTCTAATCCCGTGATAGCTCACCTTATACTTGAGCGATTACAAATCTTATCATCTGGTATCAAAAAGCTGACATTCGTAACGCAGACTCCCTCGAACAATCTAGAGTCTGATTATTATGAGCAATTTATGGAACGTTACCAGTTCCTACCTACCATAGAGTTACTTGTGTTATCGGAATCTGAAGAGATTGAATGTTGCCTGATAACCAGCAGTAAGGTTTTAAAAGTGAATGCAAAGAGTAAACCACGTACCTTTAATCTAAACGCAGACAAGCCTTGCGTATTAGAGACATGCAATGCGGCTCAACGCGTGATATTAAGCCAAATTATTCAGCAGCTTATTGATGAAAATGAACATCAGATGGTGGTTTTTGAGACCCATTATATTAATTAAGCTAAGCGGTGATGGTAATGAGTCAAATTCGCAAGCCATTACACGTAACTATCGATCCAGTTGTTCGCTCGCTGACCGTTGGTGAGATAACCGTCCCACTGTCAGCAAAATTGTTAGCGCTTTATGCCTTTATTGTCTTTACACAAAACCGTTCCATTACGGTTAATCAAGCGTTTATGGCTGATACGAGGCACTCGAGACGTTATTTGAACTATGTATGGTTTTTACGCGGCGATGTGCGTATCTATCAAACCTTTGGCCTTGAAGATGAAGGGGATGTTAAATATCAACGATATGAGACTTTGTTACCAATAACAGCTAAGTTTATTCAGGAAGTCCGTGCTCAAATTCATGCTATTTTACGCCGCACATTACCTGCTGATATGGTTGACATAATAAAAATACACTCTGATGGCATTAAAGGTAGCTGTACCTATCATATTGATACGGCATTAGAGATTGGCATTGTCGACGCTCGATATTGGCCTCATTCGCAAGATGAGGAAATGAATCAAAAATGTGAACTTTACGAAACACAGGTGTAAATTCCTTTGTTGAATAATGTCACAAATACGCGATGGCGACAGACGCTGGTCAATATTAGCAGTTGACGTTTGCTGGTGTGAGGAGTAGTTTTTGTGCCACATGGCCTTACTAAATTGTAAGTTTATGTGGCAACGATGATAAAATAGCGTCGATTCATTACTTACCATGTATCACCAAATAACGAGTTCTTTAACTGTGCATCATCGTTGTTTTCTGATAAGCCCGAATGCATCCTACCTTTACACTATATTGGTGGGATAACTGTATCTATGATTCGGGTATAAAGAGTAGTTTCATAATAACTTCATTTAAAACATAAGTTTATTAAAGAATAGGCTAGAGGCAGCGTCGCTGTTTATCTGTGCCATAGCTCAATTGGCAAGTACCGTGTTTGGCGTATAAAACGATGATTCGTTTATTGAGACGAATACCCAATAAGAGGTGAACCGTCTGAATAAAACCGGTTTAACGTAGTCCATGTAATGCAGGTTACATCTCTACGTAGCATGAGTGAGAAAAAGTATGAGTATAAAACAATATAATGGTTCAGCTGGTGGTTGGGGTGCATTGAAAAGCACGACGAAGCATCTTTTTCAAAGTGAGAATGTCGCTAAAAACCTTTCAAATCTGATGAAAACTAACCAAGATCAAGGGTTTGATTGTCCAGGCTGTGCTTGGGGGGAGAAAGGTGTTCCTGGGCGTTTTCGCTTTTGTGAAAATGGCGCGAAAGCCGTGAATTGGGAAGCGACGTCGAAAGGCGTTGATCGTGATTTCTTTAGCCAATACTCCGTGACTTGGCTAAATAAACAAACTGATTATTTCCTTGAGTATCAAGGACGCTTGACCGAGCCAATGCGTTATAACGAAGAAACGGATCATTATGAACCGATTAGTTGGGATGATGCGTTTGCGTTAATAGCCCAGCACTTGAAAGCGCTGGATAACCCGAACCAAGCAGAATTTTATACCTCAGGGCGGACGAGTAACGAAGCGGCTTTTATCTATCAACTTTTTGCCCGACGCTTAGGCACCAATAACTTCCCTGATTGCTCTAACATGTGTCATGAAGCCACTAGCGTGGCTTTAGCAAGCACGATTGGTATTGGTAAGGGCACCACCAAAATCGATGATTTTGAAGTGGCGGATGCGATTTTTCTATTCGGACAAAATCCAGGTACCAATCACCCTCGGATGCTAGAAACACTGTCTAGTGCCTACCGCCGAGGGGCGAAAGTGGTCGCCTTAAATAATTTGAAAGAACGTGGACTGCAGCGTTTCACCAATCCTCAGCACCCTTTAGAAATGCTAAGTAATGGATCTACCCCGACAACGAGCCATTATTTTACCCCTAAACTTGGTGGCGATATGGCGATTGTTCGTGGCATGGTGAAATCTTTGCTAGCTCGCCACGACGCCGCCATGTCTGAGGGCAGCTCGGTATTTGACCTAGAATTTATTGCTGAGCATACACAAGGTATGGATGCATATTTAGATCTTGTGCGTGCGACTTCATGGGACGATATTGTTGAGCAATCTGGGCTATCGTTTGATGATATCACTCAACTGGCGGATATTTATCAAGCCGCAGAGCGAGTGATTGTCACTTGGGCGATGGGGATTACTCAACATAAACACTCGGTCGCGACGATTCAGGAATTGGTAAATTTACAGCTTCTATGCGGGCAAATCGGTAAAGAAGGCGCGGGTTTGTGTCCGGTACGTGGTCACTCGAATGTGCAAGGTGATCGTACTGTAGGCATTAACGAAAAGCCGAATCAAACCTTCCTTGATAATTTTGAAGCAGTATTTGGTTTTAAACCACCACAAGAGCATGGACATAACGTCGTTAATGCGATTGAAGCGATGTTACGTGGTGATAGTAAAGTTTTCATTGGAATGGGAGGAAACTTAGTTGCCGCAGCTCCAGATACAGAGCGTGTCGCGCAAGCGATGCATCAATGCAATTTGACAGTGAACGTCGCGACTAAGCTTAACCGTAGCCATGTTAATCCTGGTAAAGATTCTTTGATTCTACCTTGTTATGGACGTACAGATATCGATTTACAAGCATCTGGCGAACAAAAAGTGACAGTGGAAGATTCCTTCTCTATGGTGCATTCGTCTAAAGGGCAAGTAAAACCCTTGAGTTCATCAATGCGTTCAGAAATCGCTATTGTCGCCGGTATGGGAAGTGCAACGTTTGGAGCACTTGATCCGGTTGAGTGGCAAGCGTTAGCGGATAACTACGACCGTATTCGAGATTTGATGGAAGCGATGTTGGCAGGCTTTACTGACGTAAATACGCGTATGGATGAACCCGGTGGTTTCTATTTGGGAAACTCTGCGCGCGAACTGACTTGGAATACCCCTCAGGGTAAAGCTCAGATCTCAGCCAATAGTTTACCAGAGTTTGTAACAGGGCTTGATACGGGCTCGATGACTGATAAACGCGTGTTTGTCATGCAAACCATGCGCTCACACGATCAATACAATACAACCATTTATGGCATGGATGATCGTTACCGTGGCGTATTTGGTGAACGTAATGTGGTCTTTATGAATGAAGATGATATGCAAGAGCAAGGTTTGAGCAAAGGCGATCTGATTGATTTAGAAGCATTGTGGAATGATGATATTGAGCGTCGTATCGAGGCGTTTAAAGCGGTACCATTTGATATTGCTCGCGGTAACGTCGCCGCTTATTTCCCTGAAGCCAATGCGCTGGTGCCGCTGAGCAGTAAAGGAGATTTGTGTGATACGCCAACGTCTAAATCGATTAATGTCTGTATTAGCCGTACACAGGCTGAACCTTGGTTAGTGACCAGTGCTTAATCGCGAATAGCACACCAATGTGAGTATGTAAATTCAGCGTAATTAGCTCCTAGTCATACATTTTGCGCCATCATACGCCGGTTATCGAGAGATAAGCGGCGTTTTTTTATGCGTATCATTGGTCATCAGCGTAATATCGGCGGTACCAATCGTACTTAGTATAAGATTTGGGTATGATGTCCTTTTTATTGCACATACTCTGATGATTAATAAACAATCCTTGCGTCAACAGTTACTACAAATATTGCACGATCAACGTGCCAATGCATTGACCGCCGCTGATAGCGCTCATGATGCGGCGACGCATGAGCAAAGTGTCGCAGAAACTCAATATGATACGGTGGGTTTAGAAGCCGCTTATCTCGCGCATGGTCAATCGCAACGAGTCATGGAATGTGATGTGATGATTCAACGTTTAAGCGCGTTGGCATTACGTGATTTTACCGATAACGATGAAATTGGCTATGGCGCACTGGTGACACTGAGTAATAATCAAGTCTACTGGTTATTACCAGTATGTGGCGGGGCACGATTAAAATATGCTAGCGTAAGTGAGCAAACGATAACCGTTGTCACAGATCAATCGCCATTAGGACAAATGTTAGAGGGCGCAGAAATCGCAGAAGTACTAGCCAACGGGCATACTATTATCGCGATTTGTTAAAGGATGTTACTTAATAAAGCCAAGGAGAAAGAGTTCAATGAACGAGGGCAATATCACATATCGTGAAATGCAATTAAGCGATTATGACGCAGTTATGGCGTTATGGAGCGAAGCTGAGGGCTTGAGCCTCAAAGATGCCGACTCAAAAGAACATATTGCGCGGTATTTAGCACATAATCCTCGACTCAGTTATGTGGCTTGGCAGTCTACTATTCTAGTAGGAGCCGTGTTAGTGGGGACCGATGGACGGCGTGGCTATCTGCAGCATTTGGCGGTACATTCGCATTATCGTGGTCAGGGAATCGCTCGCCAGCTCATTGATCGCTCTTTGAACCAGTTAGCCGAACAAGGTATTGCCAAAACGCATCTATTTGTACTAAATGACAACACACAAGCTCAGCATTTTTACGAGAAATTGGGTTGGTTTGCTCGTGATGAAGTGCGAATGTATTCATTTAATCGTAGCGAGAATGACAACGTATAATAAACAACTATTGTCAGTTGTTTATTCTATTATCGTGTACAGATGTAAAGATTCACCGGTATCAATAAGACGATAGACTTAATGAGGGCAAAAGATATTATTGATAAGTTTGTCATAGACATAGTGTATATTAGCAACGATGGAAATACCGTTACTTTCTGTTACAATGAGTAAGTGTAAGTTAAAGCGAGGTTAATCATTAGCCTCGTTTTTTATTATCACCACGATTACATACAACTCAGAATAAGCAGTAAATGCAGAATACACGGGTGCGCTATGAACAATGATTCTTCAAAAAATCCGTCATCATCCCATGATAAGACGCGACGTAATATCATCAAAGGGCTTGCTTCGACCAGCCTATTGTCCCTTTTTCCAACCTTTAATGTTATAGCTGATTCCCTAAGAGATGATGTGCCAGACGCGTTTGTCTCTGTGTCAAAAGCACTCACGCAGCGAGACGTATTGCCTGAGATGCTAGTTCAACGTTTTTATCAGGCGCTGCAAGCAACCCATCGTGGATTTGCACAGCAAGTTATGACACTAGAGCAAGAAATGAATCAATTTAAGACGCAGAACTTTGCCGATAAATTGAGTCCTGAATCTCAACAAACAGCAAAAACTATTTTATCGGCTTGGTACACAGGCATCGTCGGCGATGGTCCAGAGGCTCAGGTAGTTACTTATCGTAACGCTTTTGAATTTTCTGCAGTAGAAGAGGTACTCACACCACGTAGCTATTGTCCGAATAAGCCGGGCTTTTGGGCCGCTAAACCTATGGAGAAAAACGCATAATGACTACTAAAAAAGCAGACGTTGTTGTTGTTGGTTCCGGAGTCGCAGGCGGCTTAGTCGCTAATGAACTCGCGAAAGCGGGGAAGTCTGTACTGATATTAGAAGCTGGGCCTCGGTATTCGCGCGGCGAAATTGTCGAACGTTTTCGTAATCAGCCGAATAAATCTGACTTTATGGCGCCTTATCCGTCCACGCCATATGCGCCGCACCCTGAATTTAACCCTAATAACGGGTATTTAATTCAAAAAGGTGAGCAAGCTTATGATGCTCAATACATTCGTGCTGTTGGTGGTACAACTTGGCATTGGGCTGCTTCCGCATGGCGCTTCATCCCTAACGATTTTAAATTACAGTCTATCTATGGGATTGGACGTGATTGGCCACTAGAATATAAAGATCTAGAGTTTTGGTATCAACGAGCAGAAGAAGAACTCGGTGTGTGGGGGCCCAATGATGAAGAGTTAGGTTCACCACGTTCTCATCCTTACCCGATGTCTCCACTGCCGATCTCGTACAATGAAAAAGTAATTAAAGATCGTTTAAATCAGAACGATTTTTATGTTGTTACAGAACCCGTCGCACGTAACAGTCGTCCTTATGATAATCGTCCTACCTGTTGTGGCAATAATAACTGTATGCCGATTTGTCCGATAGGCGCGATGTATAACGGCATTACTCATGTTGAGAAAGCCGAAGCGAACGGCGCAACGGTTATCGATCAAGCGGTCGTCTACAAAGTAGAAAAAGGGGCGAACAATAAAATTGTTGCCGTGCATTATTACACTCCTGATGGCGAGTCAGTGAAAGTGGAAGGTGACTATTTTGTATTGGCTGCGAATGGCATTGAAACGCCAAAATTGATGCTGATGTCAGATGTGGGCAATAGCTCTGATATGGTTGGTCGTAATTTGATGGACCACCCAGGTACTGGTATTCGTTTTTACGCGAGTGAAAAACTGTGGCCAGGACGTGGCGCTCAGGAAATGACGTCGATTGTTGGCTGGCGAGATGGTGATTTCCGCTCTCAATATGCAGGTAAAAAATTGCACTTGTCGAATATGAATCGCACCGATCAAGTGACGGCAGAAATTCTAGCGCAAGATCAGTTACGCTTGGGCGATGTTCTGGATAACGAAATTCGTGATAAAGCGGCTCGATTTGTGCAGTTAGATAGTTTCCATGAGTTACTGCCTCATCCTGAGAACCGTATTGTTCCTAGTGCTAATCAGAAAGATGCAATGGGTATCGCTAAACCTGAATTTCATTACGCCATTGATGATTACGTTAAGCGTAGTGCGGTACATACCCGTGAAGCGTATGGCAAAATTGCCAAGCTTATGGGCGGGACTGAGATTCAATATCGCGACGAATTCTCAAACAACCAGCATATCTGCGGTACGGTGTTAATGGGCTCAGATCCTAAAGACAGCGTCGTCGATAGTGATTGCCGTACCCATGATCACGATAATCTATTTATTGCCAGTTCAGGCACGATGCCGACGGTAGGGACAGTTAATTGTACATTAACGATAGCTGCTCTGGCTCTGCGTATCGCCGACACACTCAGCAAGGAGGTATAACATGCGCTATAGAAGTCTGTTTATCGCAGTGATTCTTGTCGTATTTATTGGTGTTGGCGCGATTGTGAGTGGTCTTTGGCAACCCACGACCCATTCACCTGCCGATATCCAGCAAATTAAGACGACTGACATTCCTGAAGGAATGAGTCGTGGCAAGTATATCGCAACTATGTCGGATTGTACTGCATGCCACACGACAGATGAAAGTCAACCGTTTGCAGGGGGGCTAGCAATGCCATTGCCAATTGGTACATTGTATTCAACGAACATCACTCCTGATAAACAAACCGGGATTGGCAATTATAGCTTGGCAGATTTTAAGCGTGTGCTACGCCAAGGTATCCGTAAAGATGGCAGTAACCTGTATCCAGCGATGCCTTACACCGAATACACCAAGTTATCTGATGATGATATTAGTGCATTATATGACTACTTTATGCACGAAGTTAAACCAATCAAGCAGGAAAACCATGAGAGTGATATTCCTGCAATATTAGCTATGCGCTGGCCTTTATCGATTTGGAACTGGATGTTCCATACTCAAGGTGCTTATCAGGAGAATCCGGATAAGAGTGCCGAATGGAACCGTGGTGCGTATCTAGTGCAAGGTGCGACACACTGTGGAACGTGTCATACGCCACGTGGTATTGCTATGCAACCTATTGCCGGTGATGAACAAACGAAAGGGTTTTTATCGGGGGCCGATTTAGGTGGTTGGCATGCCTTTAATATCACCAGTGATGATAAACATGGTTTAGGCTCATGGAGTAATCAAGAGATTGTTCAATACCTAAAAACGGGCTCAGTAGCGGGTAAAGCGCAAGCAGCAGGTACCATGGGCGAAGCCGTAGAGCATAGCTTTCAATACATGAGTGATGACGATCTTAATGCTATCGCGACGTATTTACGCTCGGTACCAGCCGTCAGCCAAGAAGGGCCATCTCGGTTTACGCAAGGGCAAGCAAAGCCTCAAGATATGGCTGTACGCGGTGTCCCTTTAGATAAACTGACGAAAGATCAGCAAGTACAATCGTTGTACATGGGCAACTGTGCAGCGTGTCATGGCGCCGATGGTGGTGGTTCGCCGGATGGTTACTATCCTTCGCTTTACCACAACAGTGTGGTGGGCAGTAACAAGCCAAATAACCTCATTCAAGTGATCTTGACTGGGGTGCATCGTAAGACACAATCCGCTGATGTGATGATGCCTGCGTTTGGTCGTCAATTGTCTGACCAAAATGTTGCAGACATCGTTAACTTTGTGACAAAAAACTATGGTCAAAAAGAGGCCAAGGTCACACCTGATGAAGTGAAAGCGTTGCGTTCACAAACAGAAGCGACGCCTTAAGCCTTGAACTGACAGTGCTTAATTTGAGATAAGAATAAGAGTGAAGCGCAAGCTTCACTCTTTTTTTATTGATGGGGCAATGAATACGGGTCGTCGGCGCTATATTGCCCGGTGCGTGTGACTTCATCGTGATCGGGCTGGCTAGATAGCTTGGTATGCTCATGACCTTACTAAGAAGATAGGTTAAATAAGCATAATCATAACGCATTGAACAGCAGCATTTGTATCTATAACTGCTGCATTTATGGGTATTTTCTACGGATAGTGTGCATGCAAAAATGCATACAACAAAGGAGGAATCAATGTCCCATTCGATAATGAATAACAATGATCAACAAGTTGCTAAGGCAGCGGATCATAAACCCATTCTATTTTTTCTCGCATTATCATTAGTGACGGCACTTATTAATAGTAGTGCACCCACGCCACTATATCCTTACTATCAAGACCGCTTTGGATTAAGTTCAACCATGCTTAGCGTGATTTATGGTGCTTACGCTGCTGGAGTCATTGTTTCATTACTGGTCGTCGGACAATTGGCGAAACGCATTACGGATAAACGCGTTTTTATTCTACCCGCACTCGGTGTTGTGCTAGTGGCAGGCATTGTCTTTTGTTTTGCTGATTCTTTTGCTTCGTTGTTTGTGGCTCGTCTTCTTACTGGTATAGGAACTGGCGCATTGACGGGGGCTGCCAATGTGTCTTTAGCCAAAATAGGGCCGAATGATAAAGGTAAAACTGCCGCCCTTATTGCAGTATTATCGTTTACGTTAGGTTTATCGATTGGACCACTTTTAACTGGACTTGCGATACATTATGAGTTTTATCCGGCGCAGGCGCCTTTTCTTGTGATTTCTCTGATGGCGTGTGTGGCGTTTTTGGGCGTGCTTAAATGCTGGCCGCGAGCACTGAAAACCGTGTCAGCGGAGAAAATATCGGCCAACCTATCTGCTGGTAACATTGAAAATCGTCCGGTCTTTGCTTTGTGTGCTGCGACATTATTTTTATGCTGGATGGTCGCGGCATGTATTTTGACCTTTGGTCCGAATTTGTCGCAACGCTTTTATCATGGTGCAAGCAATAGCAACTTATACTTTTCATTTCTCGTTACCTTTTATTTATTGATTGCAGGAATTAGCCAAATAGTGTGCAAAAAATGGACGGCGTTAGTATCGGTTCAATATGGTTATCTGATTCAAATTCTCTCGTTTGTCATCATTGGCAGTGCTATTGCTTGGTCATCGGCGTTGTTAGCATGTGTTGGTGTGATCTTGGCCGGGTTTGCATATGGTGCATTATTTGTTGGATCGGCGCGCTGGGTGAATCAGATGGCGACACCGGCTAATCATGCCAAAAGCATTGCGCTATTTTATCTGGTTGCTTATACCGCCAATTGGGTGCCGATCATTTTAGGTTGTGGGGTCGATATACTGGGTCTGACTCGGGTTATGTTGGGCGCCTTAGTCGTATTTAGCCTAGTAGAAGTCGGGCTACTTGCTACGATCAGTAAGCAGCGTGTTGCCTGGTTATCGTCAGAGAGTTAAATACTATTATCGTCAGTATATCGTTAATTAGCGATATACTGACGACTGTCGCAAAGAGTATTAAGACTCATAAAAGCTCGTGAATTGTTTAACAATTTCGTCAATCACTAAGCGATATTTCGGTGTATGGGTTAAATCTGGATGTAAAACTAACCAGATATCGACGTAATCGTTAAATTCAGGAATCAGTTTAACTAAGCTGGGATCGTTGTCTGGCACCATAAAATTGGAGATGAGACCGATCCCTAATGAGGCACGTACACCTTCAATTATTGCATGCTGTGAATCACACTCCATCACGACTTGGCTGGCATCAATGGTTCCATCGAATACTTGATGCCAGTGACGTGGCACGGCTTGTTGATGAAACATAATCAGCTGATTGAATGACCGGACATCATCGAGAGAGTTGAGCGAGTGATTCGCCGCTAGCTCGGGAGAAGCATACAATCCCATGGTGATGGTCGCGAGCTTACGTACGACGAGATCATTATCACTCGGGCGCTGACCACGAATCGCGATGTCGGCTTCTAAACTACCGATATCAGTGATCGCAACGCCGGTTTTCAGCTTAATCGTCAGTTGTGGATTCAACGATTGTATACGTTGTATTGCGGGAATTAAAAAAAAGTGGGCGAGTGTATCTGTGGTTGCAATGGTTACCGAGCCAGTCATTGCATTTGTTGCACTGTCACTTTTTCTTTGGATTAGCGCAAATTTCTTATCAATGGCGGTAATATCAGGCAACAGTGAAGCCCCAAATTCGGTCAAGCTTAACGCTTTAGTGGTGCGGTGAAACAGCTTTTGTCCGAGTTGACGTTCCAATGCATTCAAACGACGACCTACAGTGGCTTGGTCGACCTTCAATGCCCGTGCAGCGCCGCGCAAGCTATGACATTTGGCTATTTCACAAAAGTACTTGGCATCATCCCAGTTCATGGTTTTTCCTTAGCGATGGGGGACTTAATTTTGTAGTTCTAGCGCTTTGTCGGCAGGTAAACCGGCAATGCTGAGCATGAGATCTCGAAAAACGTCACTATTTTTTGGTAAGTCATCAAATTCGGCACGCACAATCATCCCTTCTAGCAACACCATAATCGCTTCGGCTTGTTGTGAGGTAGTCGTCATGTCGGGCTTGGCTAAGCATTCTTGAATTAAGCCTTTTAGCCACTGCTTATGATGTTTAGCAATGTGAATAATCTCCGTATCCGACGATTTAAATTCGGCGGTTGCATGCATGAACATACATCCGTGAAAACATGGACTTTTGAACCACGCTAAATGCCAATCGAGAAGTGAATTCAGTTTTGCTTCGCAACCAGATACCTTGCTAATACACGCCGTTAAACTTTCTTCAAAGTCTTGATGACGGCGATGAAGTACGGCTTCAATCATTTTATTCTTACCAGCAAAGTGGCGATACATCGACGTTTTGGAAACGCCTGCACTGTCTCTAATCCAATCAACGCCGACAGCAGTGTAGCCATGTAAATTAAATAACTGCTGTGCGACATCGAGGATGTGCTCTTTTTTACTCATACGTTCCTCACTTCCCACCACTTAAAAAAGTGTTTGCACTATGTGAACAGATCTGTACTATAAATGCAAGTGTACATATCTGTACACATTTAACATTTAACATTTTGAATCAAAAGGAAAGGAATATGAATAAGTTGAAAGGCGGTGGCACATTGCCTGATCGAGCTTCGTGGCGGCAATTATGTAATGGGTTAGTGGGAGGAACTACGGGGATCTTCATGTTAGCGATGCTCGGCGAATACACGGGCGTGCCTTGGCTAATGGCGCCATTTGGAGCGACTTGTGTGTTGTTATTCGCGGTACCCGCTTCGCCGTTAGCACAACCTCGTAACGTGATTGGAGGTCATATGGTGACAGCACTTATTGGCATCATGGTGTTGTATTTGGCTGGAAACTCACCGCTGGCATTGGCGCTTGCTGTTGGACTAGCGATCATGTTGATGCAGGCTTTGCGTGTGGTTCACCCACCTGCGGGGGCAAATCCGATTGTCATCATCCTTGCCGGAAAAAGTGTCATAGGGCTGAGTTTTCTGGTGACTCCGGTATTGTTCGGAAGTGTTGGACTGGTGTTTATTGCCTCGTTATTGAGTAATTTAGGTAAACAAACACCTTGGCCTACCTATTGGCACGGCGTAAGACGAAAGTCGCAGAAACAACCTTAGGAAACAGAGTGGGGTGGATGCTCGCTTTTGGATGAGCACTTAACTGACGTTTTTCTTTTAATACTAACTTAATAAAGCGTCAGTTTGGCTGATTCGATTGCGCCCAGCTTGTTTCGCAATAAAAAGCTGTTGGTCTGCTCGGCTCAGTAAATGCTCTAAGGTATCATTGCGAATCAACTCTGAAAGACCAAAGCTTGCGGTGACCGTAATCATTCCTTTAACCGTGCGCAGTGGTGTATTTTCTAACGTTAGTCGGATTCTTTCCATCAGTATACTCGCTTCGGCCATGGTGGTGTTAGGTAGTAAAATAACAATTTCTTCTCCTCCCCACCGGGCGATGATATCGTCCTCACGTAAGTTATTAGTAAGGATATGAGCGATATGTAGTAACACCTGATCGCCCGTATCATGCCCATAGGTATCATTAATAATCTTAAAATGGTCGAGGTCCATCATGACACAGGCCAGTGATGTTTTCTCATCGTAAGCCGATTCAAGCGTGGGGGGGCCATATTGATAAAACGCCCGACGATTATAAAGATTGGTAAGTGGATCATAACAAGACAAGTGTTTATTTTTAATTCTTTCACTTTCAATATCTTTTAAACGGATCGTAATAATAATGGCTAAAATAATTGCTTCACACAACACACCCAATACGGCGCCATGATAAGTATAATAGTTGTATGGAATAAACCCCCATATGGTAAAGGTGGTCGTTAATAAACCAACCATACTGCACAGTACAGAAAATGAAAAACTTTTTGCATCTTTAATTTTATTAATGCTCAATAAGCCAGTAATAATCATTAGAATAGAAGACAGTGTTAAATAGCTAAACGCAAAGCGTGTTGTATTTATATGGTCAAATTGATAGGCGTAATATATAAAAACCACTATGCCACATAAACTATAGAAGATTAATAGTTTGTAAATCTTTGGTATATGGCGTGATACATCAAGGTAGCTAACTACAAATGCAACCCCACTAATACCATGCAATATCATCAATGCTAGGGTCGCATAATCTTGAAGAAATGTAGAGTTAGGATAAATCCACGCAAAACCATAACCGTTGTAGGTAATATTTACACAGATAAAGCAACTAATATACAAGCAGTAAAATAACGGATAAGGCTGTTTTAGCGTGATATATAAAACTAAGTTAAAGCCAATCAATGACGCAAGGATGCCATACACAAACGCGCTACTAAAATGAATAAATGTATCGTTATTCGTTGCTTCCTGAGGTGACAGTAGCTGAATTGGCAAGGTCATTGGATCATTCGAAGAGGCCGATATGAGGATATGATGTTTTCCTGGTGGGATTTTCATCGAGATTGTATAGCCTAAGCCTGGCACTAAGTGTTCATCTGCTGGCAGATGGCTATCCCCAGTTTCCCAGTGTTGAACTAAGAGGCCGCTTTGGAAAAGATAAACATTAATATGGTCAATCCATGTCTTGCCGACAGTTAAACGTCGACTAAGTACACGCTGTCCATGATTCGTAACGCTTAGTTGTACCCAGGTAACGTTGTCAGAAATACCTAATGATAATAATGAGCGCTGGCTGGTATGGGTATCGCCTAATTGAAATCTGGCTTGTGCCTTATCAAGCGATAGCGTATGCGGGTCTTGAAAATATTCGATAGTATCGAGAGTGGTGATTGGACGGGAATCCGCAGCTGCGAGCGTAGGGAAACCGTATAACAAGATGAAAAAACTCGTAAATAATAGGCGCAGCGCTAGCATGAACTATCTCTCGTATTGTTGACATCTTAAATTAAACGATCTACATACATTTGTCATGACTATTGTCAATGAATAAACTATTTTTCTTAATAATAAGAAATATGTCATTAAGAATGATTTCGTACTATAAAATTATACTATTTTCATGAGAACCACTCTTTCGGCGACAAGGCGCTAAATATTGCCTAATTCTCCTCATTACTTTTTGTTAATGACTACGAGCGAGACGGCAAGAAACGACGTAACATTACAAGAAAACGACTGAGCGACTGGTCGCCGTCTTTTATCGGCGTTTGTCGCTTCTATCGGTGCCTCCTAATCGTGTGATGAAAAGAGACTGCTCAACGATTCTCTGGATTAAAGTATGCTCAGACAAGAAAGTATCTAAGATAGGGGTCTTAGATAATGAGTGTGAATTAATATGCTCAAGCTAGCGTTGTTATGCTGGTTTGGTATTAAAAGTGTTGTAATTTCCACCAGTAATTATTATTTAATAAATGGCTATTTAGTTTTATTGACATTGGCTTAATCATTTTATGATGGCAATAATATTTTATAAATATGGCAGGGATCAGGTTTTAGACGTATATATTTGTTGTTTATTAGTCATTATTGAATTGTGAATAATATAATTATTAATTGTAATGAAAGGCGATTTTTATGGTTTGTATCGTCTTAATTAATAACATGCCATATTATATAAACTATATATTTAAGGAATTAGAATGAGTTCTTTCTCGAAAAAACTTTCTATATTGGCGGTAACTGCTGCTTTATCATCTCTTACTATTACGGCTAATGCTGATCAATTGTTAACCAATACTGCATTGGAAGCAGCGAGCAGCGGTTTTGCGACATTAAATAATGGTACCACCGGTGGCGCGCGTGCCGACGCGAAGCATATTTATATTGTGAGTAATATTAGTCAGTTTAAACAAGCACTCAGTAAAGATGAAGAGCAACCACGTATTATTCAAGTGCAAGGAACAATCGATGTTACCGGTGGGCAGCCGTATCGCAATTTTGATGACCAGAAGGCACGATCGCAACTGAAGATACCATCGAATACCACAATTATTGGTGTGACTGCGGACGCTGGTTTTAAACATGGTTCATTGGTTGTACGTAAAGCGAATAATGTCATCATTCGTAACCTCACACTGGAAAGCCCCGTTGATGTTGAGCCGCATTTTGAAAAAGGTGATGGATGGAATGCCGAATGGGACAGCATGACGATTGCGTACGCACAAAATGTTTGGGTTGATCATGTCACATTTGATGATGGCTCATTTACGGACGCCGATTATGGCGAAAAAGATGGGTGGGAATATGTGCGTCACGATGGAATGCTAGATATTAAACGCGCAAGTGACTTTGTCACAATCTCATATTCGGTGTTTAAAAATCATAATAAGACAATGCTCATTGGCCATAGTAAGAGTAATGCATCGGAAGATCGTGGACACTTGCGTGTCACACTTGCCGATAACGTGTTCAGTAAGATCACACAGCGCACGCCGCGTGTGCGGTTTGGTAACATCCATGTCTTCAACAATTTATTTGAAGGGGATTACAAAGATCCAACGTATCGTTATATGTACTCGTTTGGTTTGGGTTATGAAGGTTCGATTCAATCGCAATACAATGTGTTTGATATCGATAACCTTAAAACGAGCAAGCAATATAAAGTTGCGAAAGTCTATCAAAGCAACTCATCGTTAACAGATACTGGATCAACCTTTAACGGCTCGCCTCTGGACTTAGAAGAAAGTGATGTTCCAAACGCAGCATCTTGGTCTATCCCTTATAACTACACATTATACTCAACAGAAGGGTTAGGAGACTACTTAAAAGCAACCGCTGGTGCGGGTAATCTTGCCTTATAAGTAAAGCTGACATACTCAATGATTAAAAAGGACACCTAAGGTGTCCTTTTATCTATTAATGGAGAATCGTTTGGTTAGCCTTCGAGCTGATTGTCGCTGGTGTTTGCCAGTTACGCTGGTTATTGTGTCAATAACCATCTTGCTGTAGCTTCATCGGTGACTAAGCCATTGATCCACCCACCAATGAGTGAAGCAAGAATAGCGGCCCGCTTATCTTCACTACAAGCGGCACCAATGCGAGGGCATTGGTTATTGCGTATATCATAACTGGTAATTAACTGATTGATTTGACACGCTACGATCTCGCCTTGCGCATTGATAAAGCGTCCCAAAATCTCACCAACCGCGCCTTGCTGATTTAGCTCTTTACCTTTATCTGATGAGATAAAGCCATCTTTTATGATTGGGCTGGTTTTCATTAATGAGCCAATTCCTACAAACATCACATTGGCTTTATCGGTGACCTTCGCTACTTGTTTAAAGACACGCATATTTTTCCATATTGCCAGTTCATCACTAGATGTAGCATACCGCGGTACAGGTAATTGAAAGTAATTGGCTCGAATTTTACCCGCTAAAATAAGCGGTACATCATCGTAGTAATTACATTGGCCGTTGATGCCCATCGCACTAATTAATGCGACACACTGGTTGTTTGATGACTCAAAATCAATACGATTAATCGCTTTTTTTAGCGTCAGCCCAGAGCCAATACCGATGATCTGAGCTTGTTGGTCTTTGATATATTTTGAGATCAGTTGAAAACAGCCAAAGGCTACATTATCGAGTGTTTCTTCGGGATTCGTCGTGGGCACGATATTGCACTCTACTAACTGGTATTTCTTTTTTAATAACTCTGCGTAATCCAAACACCTTGATATTGGATGATGAAGCCTGACCGATACAATTCCTTCTTCTTTTGCGGTTGCAATCAAACGTTGTACTACTGGTCTTGATAGGCCGAGTTCTTGTGCGATATCCCGCTGATTGCGCCCAGATACATAATACATCCAAGCAGCTCGAACCATTTGATCAGTTTTATGATTATCTTCTTTAGCCACATAGATTCCTTTTTATCAAACGCTTCGCTTTATGATTTTGGTACGAGCTTAGCCATTAACATCTCTATATTGCTTATTTTCTCTCTAACTAACCTAAAGTGCAATGATAATCAAATACCCACAAATGAACAAAAAACCAAGCAATGGTCTTTTGTTCATTTGTGATCTATAACTCGTTAATTGATTTATTGTTTGGTTAAAGTTGAGCCATTAATAAAGGCGAGGAAATACAATGCACAATTACACCACATGGCTTCATATCGGTTTAGGTTCATTTCATCGAGCGCACCAAGCCTGGTATCTGCATCAGTTACGGCAGTCTGGTGATACTCGTTGGCATATTGCAGCTGGGAATATTCGCGATGATGCAGAGGCCACAATCGAGGCGTTACGTTCTCAAAATGGTGAATACATGCTTGAAACGGTGAGTCCTGCAGGTGAGCGTAACTATGAAGTGATTCAATCTATTCAGACGCTGCTAGCTTGGCAGCCAGATCTCAAGCCGCTGATTAATGAAGGAGCAAAAGCGAGCACCAAAGTGATTGCGTTTACCGTGACCGAAGCAGGCTACTATTTGAAGACCGATCATTCGCTAGATGTCACTAATCCAATATTAATTGGTGACTTGAACGGCGGACACGCGACTATTTATGGGGCGGTAATTAAAATATTGCAAGCGCGCATGGATGATCATGCTGGGCCAGTGACACTATTAAGTTGTGACAACGTTCGCCACAATGGTGAGCGTTTTCGTGATGGCTTGTTGGAGTGCTTGACGTTACAAGGTAATGCAGATCTCCTCGCGTGGGTGCGTGCGAATACAACATGTCCGAATACCATGGTGGATCGGATTACACCACGTCCGATGCCGGATCTGCCTGCGCGAGTGAAAGCGCAAACAGGGATGGATGACCGCGCTCCAGTGATGGGCGAAACCTTTATTCAATGGGTGATTGAAGATAACTTTATCGCTAATCGGCCGAAATTTGAAAACGTCGGAGTGGAAATGGTGGAGTCAGTTATTCCTTATGAAGAAGCTAAAATTCGTATTCTGAACGCATCCCATAGCTGTATTGCTTGGGCTGGGACGTTGCTCAGTAAGGCCTTCATTCATGAAAGTACATTGATCGATGCGATCTACAATGTGGCTCATAATTATGTGCACCATGATGTGATTCCCTGTCTTGGTGATAATGGAATTAATCTGCACGCGTATCTTGAGACCGTATTAGAGCGATTTACCAATCCATATATCAAAGACACTAACCAGAGAGTTGCGGCCGATGGTTTGTCCAAAATTCCCGCGATGATTACTCCCACGATGATTGAGTGTTATCAACGCGGGATGACGCCCCATGCAACAGCGATGCTGCCCGCCTTGTTCTTTGTTTTTATGCAGCAGTGGCATAAAGGAGAACTGCCGTATGAATATCAAGATAGCATGTTAGATGAAAGCGCGATGCACACGATGTTTGACGCAGCTGATCCAATCCAAGTGTATACACAAAACGCAGCGCTATTTGGTGAACTAGCCACACAAGCTGAATTTGCCACGTTGATACGCGATAAAATTAGCATTGTGAATGAGATGATTGCGTAAGGAGAGAGCATGTATTTAGGAATTGATTTAGGCACGTCTGAAGTAAAAGCGTTAGTTATCGATGAATGCGGTCAAACCATAGCAACTCATAGTGTACCGTTAGTCATAGAGCGGCCATATCCCAACTGGGCAGAGCAACATCCACAAGATTGGTGGACAGCAACGAATAACTTGATAAGCGTGTTACGTGAAAAATGTGTACAGCATTGGTCAGCCATTAAGTCGATTGGAATTTCTGGGCAAATGCATGGTGCTGTACTACTTGACCAAGGTGACAATATTATTCGCCCGGCCATATTGTGGAATGATACGCGCAGTTATGCTGAGTGTAAGGAGCTAGAAGCGGCTGCCCCAAGTTTACATGAGATTGCGGGCAATTTGGCCATGCCGGGTTTGACTGCGCCGAAATTAATGTGGGTTCGTAAACATGAGCCAGATAACTTTTCACGTGTGAAGACGGTATTACTGCCTAAAGACTACCTGCGCCTTAAGATGACTGGGCGCAAAATTTCCGACATGTCTGATGCTGCGGGAACCTTATGGCTAGATGTGGCAAAACGTGATTGGTCAGATGATTTGCTAGATAAGTGTGATTTGACACGTTCACACATGCCAGAACTTATCGAAGGCTGTGACATATCGGCATCGTTATCTAAGGAAGTTGCACAAAACTGGGGACTGAATTCGTCAGTTGTCGTCGCAGGCGGTGGTGGTGATAATGCGGTCAGTGCGATAGGTATTGGAGCTGTAGAGCCTGGCGATGCCTTTATCTCGCTAGGGACGTCAGGGGTGTTATTTGTCGTCAATGATCAATATCGCCCAGCGCCTCAATCGGCAGTGCATACGTTTTGCCATGTTTTACCACACCGCTGGCATCAAATGAGCGTCATGCTGAGCGCAGCCAGTTGTTTGCAATGGTTTTGTCGTATCGTCGGGGTAACAGAGACAGAATTACTGTCAGAAATAGAAAATATTAGTGATGAAGATAGAGCGCATGCTCCGCTCTTTTTGCCGTACTTATCAGGTGAACGTACTCCTCACAATGATCCAATGGCAACCGGCACATTTTATCATTTAACCCATTCGACCCATCGCGCATTGCTTGGCTATGCGGTGCTTGAAGGTGTGAGTTTTGGTATTGCCGACGGCCTTCACGCGTTACAAAACAGTGGCACGCACATTAAGTCATGTTCCCTAGTTGGAGGCGGTGCACGCAGTCCGTATTGGGCTCAGCTTCTCGCCGATATTCTCACGCTACCTATTGTAACACATAAAGGCGGTGAAACTGGCGGTGCTCTTGGCGCAGCTCGATTAGCGTGTTTGGCAACGGGAACGTCTGTTGCTGATGTGTGCCATAAGCCTGAAGTTGACCATACCTATCAACCGGGTAAGAAAAGACACACGATGTTGCAACATCGCTACTCGCGTTTTAAAGCCTTATACCAACATGACGTAACATTACGCGCCTCACGCTAGCGTCGCGCTCTAATGTTAACAATATAACTATAACGACCATCGATAGTGCTTTATAAATAAGTGCGCAAACCTCTACCCTACGAAAAGAGATAACTATGGACAATACAAAAAAAGAATGGCTTGGACTGCCACTCAATTTACTATGGGGATACATTGCAATCGCCGTTTTTATGACGGGAGATGGCTTTGAATTAGCGTTTTTATCCCATTACATTACCGAACTTGGTTTTACGCCGGCTCAGTCTTCGTTCGCCTTTACGCTTTATGGATTAGCCGCGGCATTATCCGCCTGGGTATCCGGTGTGGTTGCGGAAATCATAACGCCGCAGAAAACCATGAAAATTGGATTTATTCTTTGGTGTGTTTTTCATGTGCTATTCCTAACTTTTGGGCTAACGCAATCTAACTATGCATTAATGTTAGTGTTTTATGGTATTCGGGGCCTTGCTTATCCGTTATTCCTGTATTCATTTATCGTGGTGATTGTTTATAACGTGCGTAGTGATGGCGTTAGTTCGGCGTTGGGTTGGTTCTGGACTGTTTATTCGATTGGTATTGGTGTTGCAGGAAGTTACATTCCAAGTTTGACCATTCCTTGGGTTGGTGAGTTGGGCACCTTATGGTTATCTTTAGTTTTTTGTGGAGCCGGGGGCTTAATCGCATGGGTGGCGTTACGCAGGGTCAATACACCAACACATATGCATACTTTGACCACTTCGCAGAAATTAAAGGAACTAAGTCGCGCCGTTACCTTACTGTATACCAATAAAAATGTTCTTTACTCTTGCATAGTTCGCATTGTGAATACGTTGTCGCTGTTTGGTTTCGCGGTCATCATGCCAATGATGTTTGTTGATGATTTAGGATTTACTACATCGGAATGGCTACAAGTGTGGACGGTCTTTTTTGCCACGACGATTTTTTCTAATGTATTTTGGGGGATAATGGGTGAAAAAATAGGCTGGATGAAAGTTGTACGCTGGTTTGGATGTATAGGAATGGCGCTGTCTACTTTAGCGTTTTACTATATTCCTCAACACTTTGGACATAACTTCTATATGGCTTTAATTCCGGCTATTGCATTAGGTATCTTTGTCGCGGCGTTTGTTCCGATTACCGCAATGCTGACCACACTTGAACCCAATCATAAAGGGGCTGCGATATCTGTCTATAACTTGTCGGCTGGATTATCAAATTTCGTGGCACCTGCTATCGCGGTGTTATTACTGCCTTATTTTGGCACGATAGGTGTAGTGGTTGCTTATACTGCTTTGTATCTTATCGCTTTTCTTATTACGTATTTCATTAAAGTTCAGCAGCCAGGTTTTGAGACCATCCCTGCTAACGTAGACGAAATTAGCACTACATAAATGACGCCAAGGTATGACTGAGGATAACGCATCATACCTTGTTTACTTGAGGTAAATATGAAACAAAAAGCGGTTATTTTTGATATGGATGGTGTGCTCATCGATTCAGAGCCTTTATGGCAAGAGGCACAAATCGATACCCTTAAGAGTTTTAATGTGCACATCACACGTCACGACTGTGAAGAATTGACCATGGGTAAGCGCTTGGACGATATAGCACAAACGTGGCTTAAGACGTATACGCTACCTGTCTCGGTCAACGTTCTCGCTGAGCGAATTCTAGGGATCTTATGTGATCGTATTGTCACCACTGGTAAAGCAATGACAGGGGTTAAGCAAGCGTTAGACTATTTTACCAAGCAAGAAATGAAGATTGCCTTGGCAACCTCTTCCCATCACTTAGTGATAAAAGCTGTATTCGATCGTTTAAAGTTGCATGATAAATTTAGTGTGGTGTGCAGCGCTGAAGATGAACAAAAAGGTAAGCCTGCGCCGGATGTGTACCTCACCGCGGCTTATCGTTTGCAATTGCCTGTTCACGAATGCGTGGTGATAGAGGACAGCTTAACGGGGCTAACAGCCGCCAAAACAGCGGATATGACGACGTATTTAGTCTCACCACAACATAAACACGCTAAGTTTAAGATGGCGGATTACCGCTATGCAAACTTACTCGATTTGATTGACGATATCGATACATAAAGAGCGGAATTGCGAGTGGTTACGAAAGCTTACTTGAGGCGTCGTCGCTTTCAGCCAAGCTAAACCCACAAGGACGCTTGTGGATTTAGTGTCAAATATACAGCACGAGCCATACCGTGCAGCTAATCGAGAGACAAGTATTAGAGCACGGTAGGTTAGTGGTGCATTACTTCGCTAATTGTTCAACCAGATAATCTTTCGCTTGAGTAAAGCCTTGCTGCGCAGCAAGATTGGCGATATGTGCAGCTTGCTTAACGTCTTGGTTTTCTAGTGCTGAATCGATTTTTTCACGATACAGCGCCCATTGATCTTTAGCTTGTGCTGCGGCTGCGTGCGTTAACGTTGGCTGTGCGTCTTCGCGATTTTTGGCACCTAACTCGGTTAATAGAGTTAATACTTCATTGCTATGCGAAGTACTGGTCGTAATATCGACAACACCAACAGGTTGGAATGTCGCGGTAAGAGGAAGCTGCTTATTACCGATCACATGTTGTGATTCTGCATATACTTTTTCTTGAGATTTACGGGGCAGTTCTTTGTCTAGTATGGCCGGGTCAGCCGTAATAATGACATACTTCGCTCCTTTAAGTTGTGGGTTGATGGTGATCACTTGTTCAACACGCTCTAAACCACGCATACCGGTTGTATGATAAGTAAAGTCTTTGGCTGAATAATCGGAGATAAGCTGCCAAGATTGATCGTAAATCAAAACATTTGCTGCAAATAGAGCACTGTTATTGACATAAGAACGAACTAGTAATGAGAAAGGGGCATCGGATGTAATATGGTAACTCATCACGGGCAGTGGTTGTGAAGGTGCTGTTTCTGAGGGATATAACACCGTGCTGCTCAACGTGGGTAAATCGGCATCCATCACCACTTGCTGGTGGAATGGAACCGATAGGGCGGTAACTGGTAATGCTGACAATGTTGAGCAACATGACGTTTGGTTTAAGTCGGTATTTAAAGGTTGATCGGGTAATTCACTGCATGCGGTTAAAAGCAATGTCATTAGCAGTGTTGTAAGCGGAAAGCGTTTCATCTGCATTATCCTTTGTGGGGAAGCTAACGCTCCCCCGATTGTCTTCAAAAAGTGTGACTGGGTGAGTTTACCACCACGTTTCAACGTTAAAGCCGAAAGTCACTTCGTCAACGTTGTCTGTACTCATACCTTGTGCATGACCATAGACTTCGCCACCACGGTTCCATTCATCAGTTTTCTCTGAATACGTCGCGAATAAACGAATAGACGGACGAGCCCAGACGCCTTTGCCGGCTTGGAACATTTGCGCCAAGGTGACTTTGAACATATCGTTAGTGCCCGCACCATTTTGTGCCTCTACCGATTCATAGCCCACTTCAACGGCAGTCGCGATGAACTCGGTCCAGCTATATTGAGGACGAGCCCCAACGCTAAACCACTTCTCACCTTCTCGATTATCGAGGTTATTGTCTTGATAGGCGATGGAGTACATGACCTGAAAATCTTCACTCACGTTCAGATCGCCAGAGTTGAAGATACGCCAACTCTCACCATCGTGCTCAACACCGGTACTGTATTTGCGGTTCGAGCCGCCTTCAGCACTCATTAATCCACCCGCAAGCGCGTCGGTACCATATTGGAAAGCTAAAGTGTTTGAACCGTATTTCCACGCCTGCCGATAAAGTGTAGAAAGCATCGTACCAGAGGTGGTTATATCACTTTCCTCGTAACTAGAGTTTTGAGTAAAAACGTAGTTCAAACCAACCGTAAGATCTGCACTGTCACTGAGTTCGATGTCACTTAAACGAGCATCAATGTTATGCAGGCTACGACCATCAGCACTAGAGTCTGGCGCCATCCATGCAATATGCCCTTTAGCAAAGCCAAGATCCCAGTTTTCAATACCAATCCCGGTGCTGGATGTATCCCAGTATTTAATATCGATCATATGAACTTCATGGCGGCGGTAAAAACGCTCACCAGCCCACACTGAGGCTTCATCTTGGCCTTCAAATATGCCATGCCCCGCAGACCACATTTGTATTGTGCTCACATCGCCCCAGCTTTCACCGCTACCGATGTAAAGTGTAGTATCAAAGTAGGCATTATTTTGTTGCCATATATCGGCCTTGACGCCTGCTTCCCACCAGTTCAGCTCGTTGCCCAAACGATAATTACCATAGCCTTGTCCCGCTCGAATGACGTCATTACGCTCGCCTTTACCGTCGTTATGGTCGTCGTTATCGGTATAAATATTGCCCCATTTAGCGTAGCCAAAATAGGTGACGTTCTCCACAGCAGCAGTACTCATAAGCGGTGCTAACGCGAGGGCAGCGCCTAGTACACTGGCAAGCTTCTTTTGTTTCATGAAGTTTCTCCATTTGATTTTATCAATTTATTGTTATTGGTTTGAGTGCGAACTCGCGGCGCAGTGTAATTAACTATGGAAACGTTTTCATGACGAAGTTGGCATTTTTGCCGTTATAAGCGCTTTATTGCTAAGTTGTGTGATTATTGTCTCTAATTTGGCGTTTTTTGGCGATGATGTGCGAGTGTTTTCATGCTACGCGTATGGTGGCGGGAGTTAATGTTGATTCGGTTATGAAAAATTGCCAATAAGAGAGAGAAATAAGTTATTAAATTTATTGTTTTTATTGGATTGTTAGGTAAGAAATTATAATGACTTAACTAAGAAACGAAAATCACAACAGTGTGAAAAACCGTTAGATAGCACATCAGTATACTGTTACGTATTCAATCAAGGTTTGTGAATCAAACATAGCATCGTGTTGATTTTCGCTGTAGTGCTGTAACTTAATCGAAAATAATACAATATAAAGATAAGGAATACATAAAGGATGTTTATGATTTCTGTAAACGTTTTCATTTAGTGGGCACATGAAACACATTCTCATTTAGAGGTGAATCGTTAACTTTAAAACGATGGTTAATTCAATGTATTCGCGATAAAAGCCTTAATTCTGGAGTGGGGGGGTGAGCGGTTTTTGATATAATTAGTGCTCGTAGTTGGTGTATTAATCTGGATTTTTCCTGACAAGCTTTAATGCGAATAGGTATCTGCATGAAAATCGTTATTGTATTGTTACTTGTTACGTTGTCGGCTTGTTCTAGTGTCGTTACACAAAACGAGAGGTTTACAAGGTTTGTAAATCAAGATTATGTGCTGACTCAAGAGAGTATGCTTTATAAAGGTGACTGTGGGTGGGTGGGTGGGTGGGTGATTTTATGTTAGCCGCGGCCAGCCAACACAGTGTTTGCCTCGGTACCAAAGTAAAAGAATATCCGATAGGTACGGTTATTCATGTGGTAAAAATTATCGATCAATTTGGCGGGTCTCAGGGGCGTTGCTGGCGTGTACAAATCTCAATAAGTGGTCAAGCGTATTCTTCTATTGATATTCCCGCTTGCCATTTATGGCATCCGCAAAGCTGGATCACCTCGAGTAGTCCCTACACAATAGCGGTACTCGATTTTAAACCGAAGTTTGCTGTGCAAAAAGCTCCCAATCCGTGATTGTACTTTGCTTATTCGCTATTATGGGCTATTACCTTACAAGGAGAAATTAATACATGGAATTTATCTCTAACCGTCTGATAATGAGCAAAATATCATTAATCCACCAGTCATTGTTTCACACCTTACATACAGATCCCACTGTTATCTCTCTGTGTTTTGATGAACCCACCCTTGCCGAAATTAATGCAAAATTTGAATCTCGTTTAAAACCTTGGGACCCAACTTCTAGTGATTGGCTGTGCCTGGTTGTTACACATCAATGTACAGGCGAGTATGTTGGGATTACGGGGTTCTGCCTTAAAGATAATATCGCGGAAGTTGGGTTTATGTTTTTACCTCAATATCAAGGTTTCGGCTATGCGACTGAATCACTGATGGCATTGCTCGAGTATTCAAAACAGCATTTAGGAATTAACCATTACAGCGCCGTGGTTACTGAGGGAAATGTAAATTCAGAGCGGGTATTAGTGAAAAGTGGTTTTACGTTGACACAAATAGTGCCCGACGCTTATGAAATTGGTGGTAAACAGTATTGTGATCACATTTATCACCTAAATAACACGATTTCATTATAAATATTTGATGGTATGAACATGATAACCCTGATTTTTTAGAAAAATACGGCGGATAATACGTTCAGACACTATTAATCCCTAAATGGTGATGTTGAGAATGTACAAAAAGAGATGAAGCAATGATTTCAATTGAACAGTACACAAATCAAAGGAAAGATGAGGTTAATTTACTGTGTGTTAAGCCGGAACAAACCGCGTTTACGATAGGCAATGTGGGTGAGTTTATTTCTGCGTTACTCCCTCATGAACATCCTTATTTAATTATTCGTAACGGTAGCGTAGTAGGCTTCTTCTTATTGGATTTGTTATATACAGAAACTTATGGTTTTAGCGAGGAAAAAGTATTAGGAATCAGATCCCTACTTATCGATCAGCGTTTTCAAAGACAAGGCATCGCCAACCAAGCTATTCGCTTATTACCGTCCTACGTCGTAACTCATTATCCAAATTTTACTATGCTGCAATTAACGGTGAATTGCCGTAACAAAGCGGCTTACGAGTGCTATCGACAATGTGGGTTTGAGGCGTTAGAAGAATTATATCGAGGCGGCCCAGCTGGTCCGCAGTACATAATGCAGCGCAACGTCGCCGAGTCAATGCGTTGGTAGGCTAGGGGCATTGACGTTAAGGAATCTAAAATGAAGAGCACTTATTTATTTGATTGGGGAATACTATCGGATATTTTATCGTTACAAGTGGTATGTAGGTAATATCATCATCTTAATTTTAAACTTTTTCGGTTCGTTAGTGACAGCAGTGTCGGAATAAAAAGGGAGACAGTATAATGGAACAAGTTGATTGGCATAAAAATCATATTGATGACGATACCGTTATCACTGATAGTTATAAAACAACGCAAAATGTGCGCCGATACTTTAAGTCCAAGTTCGGTGAACAATTCAAATTCGACCGTAATTTTATGCAATGGATGAAAGACGCGACGGGTAAAACAATGGCAGAGGCTTGTCAAGAATGGTCTAACCGTCAGTAAGTAAATAATCGAATCTTTAGGCAAAATGAATAATAAAATGAGAAAGCAAATGAATGTTAGTTTGGTAAACGCTTTTGTGGCGAATGGCACGGGTGGTAATCCGGCTGGCGTTGTTTTACATGCGGACGAGCTCACCGATACGCAAAAATTACACATGGCGCAAGTTGTCGGGTTTTCGGAGACGGCGTTTGTGTCTCAAGGAGAGGACGCTGATTTTAACGTGTCGTTTTTCACACCAACCGGTGAGGTGGATTTTTGTGGGCACGCCACGTTAGCAACTTTTTCTCTTTTGTATCAAAAAGGCGTAATAGAGGCTGGGGACTATACGCAAAAAACCAAAGCAGGAGTGTTGGGCGTTCGTATTGAACCAAATGGTTATGTTGTAATGAATCAGCGGCTTCCTGAATTTATTCAAACGTTTGATTACGCGGCGGTCGCTGAGTTGTTGGGGATGGAAACAGAGTACTTGTCAACGACCCACTTACCGATTGAGGCGGTCTCGACGGGATTAGCCGATGTCATAGTGCCCGTACCCGCAGGATCACTTGATCAGCTGAATATCGATCAAGAGCGACTTTATCAATTTTCTCAAGAGCATAATGTGGTTGGTATCCATGCATTTGAACTTAATAGTCAGGGCAGTCAAATTACGGCCAGTTGTCGTAACTTTGCTCCGTTATTTGGCATTCCAGAAGAGTCCGCAACGGGGAGTGCAAGTGGCGCGCTTGCAAGTTATTTAACCAAATACCATGTGGTTGAAACGGGTATAGAATTGCACGAATCACGCACTCATCATTTTGTGTTTGAACAAGGTAGAGCCATGAACTGTTGCTCTCAACTGACGGCAAGTGTGGAGTTGCAGAGCGGCGTCATCACCAGTGTGATGGTCGGTGGTATAGCGCAAGAATTTGGTCAAAAAACGGTACCTATATAAAGCTAGTTGCATAAATTTATTGATATCTATTACGATACTGTTTTTATATACAGTATCGTAATTAATTACTAATCACGACAAGCAAGCCATTCACAAGCATGATTATGACAATAACTACGGTTTTTTGCGCATAGTGGTGTTGTGAGTTGAATTATACGTCTATAAGGAGAAGATAATGATGTTAGACAGTATTCACCATGTCGCGATTATTTGCTCGGATTATCCAACATCCAAAGCCTTTTATACCGACGTGCTTGGTCTTTCGGTAATGGCAGAAACCTATCGCGAACAGCGAGATTCTTATAAACTGGATTTGGCACTGCCGGATGGCAGTCAAATTGAATTGTTTTCTTTTCCTAACCCGCCCAAACGTGTTAATAACCCCGAAGCTCAGGGGTTACGTCATTTGGCCTTTGCCGTGCAGTGCGTAAAGAGCGCCGCTACAGAGTTACAATGTCACGGCATTGAGGTTGAAGATATTCGCGTGGATGAACTGACAGGCAAACGTTATACCTTTTTTAAGGATCCCGATGGATTACCGTTAGAGTTATATGAGCAAGGCATACAATGACAACCCTAGAAAATAATCATCAATATTTTGATCTTCATATAAAAAATAAGGTTATTACCCAAGCTCAATACTGTGATATCGCGTTTGAAGAGTGTCAATTTACCGATTGTGATTTTTCCAACACGGTGTTTACACATTGCAAATTTATTAACTGTTCGTTTGAGCGCTGTAACCTAAGTTTGGTGGATCTTTCACACTCGACGCTCTCTGGGATTGAGTTTTGTGACAGTAAGTTAATGGGTATTGATTGGACCAAAGCGCGTTGGCCAATGTATCATCTCGACTTCGAGCTACGTTTTATACGGTGTATTCTCAACGATGCGTCGTTTTTTGGCTTAACACTGCATGAATTGGTTTTTGATGAATGTAAGTTACACGATGTGGATTTTCGTGAAGGAGATTATGCTCATTCAACGATCACGTACTGCGATTGTCGGCATAGCTTATTTATGAGGACTAATTTGCAAGGCGTTGATTTTACCGATTCAACCGAATATTTCATTGATGTTCTAGAAAATAATATTAAACACGCCAAGTTCTCTCGCTATGAAGCACTTAGCCTGTTAGAAGGGCTTGGCATTGAGTTAGTCGATTAACTTAGCGTAACCGCACACCCCATCTACTAGCAATGAAAGCAACAATCATCATAAATGCGATGAATATATCAACGGCATCATGGTGATACAAAATGGATGTCGGCTCACAAACCGAGGCGCATTGTTTAAAAACAATTGCGCATGAGAGTTATTCTCAATATCATGCCTAGCGATAAATAGTTTAGGTATGAGGCTTTATAGATGCGTGTTCGCGATGTTTGTTCCTTTCACACGATACGATTACTCGTCTTGAGTGTGTTTTTGCTCATCTTTCTGATGAGTTTTTCACTCTATGCTCAACCCTCATCACCACAGTTATCCCAACCGCGTAATGTAATGCATGCCATGGGAACGACTCAAATAACCGCAAAAAAGCCGCGTATCGTGACCTTGTTTCAAGGCGCAACGGATTCAGCGGTTGCCTTGGGGATTCGCCCTGTCGGTGTGGTTGATTCATGGAGTGAAAAACCCACCTACCAGTATTTACGCTCTGCACTGAAAGGTGTCGCCCACGTCGGGTTAGAAACGCAGCCCAATTTAGAAGCAATTGCAGCGCTACATCCCGATCTCATTATTGGTACAAAAGTTCGCCATGAAAAAATTTATGCCCAGCTGTCGAAAATCGCGCCGACGGTGTATACCGACAATGTGTATGACTTCAAACAGACCCTGCAACTTACTGCGCAAGCGACAGGACGTGTGGCAGAAGGTAAGCAAGTGTGGCAACGTTGGCAGCAGCGTGTTACACAGTTTCGTCAACAATTAAAGCAGACACTACCCAAATGGCCGATGACAGCGTCTATCATCGATGTGCGAGCAGATCACCTGCGCTTGTATCTGGATCACAGTTTCCCAGGAACGGTATTAACGTCGATTGGCTTTCAATTGCCTAAAGTATCGAGTGCCGCGGGGTGGGGTATCAAGCTCAAATCAAAAGAATCGTTGCCAACGGTGAATGCAGATGTGTTTTTTGTTATTTTGCATGCTGATACCCCGGCGGTGGAACAAAATTATCAGCAATGGACCCACCATCCACTGTGGAAAATGCTGACGGCTCCTAAGAATGATCAAGTTTCAATAGTCAATCGCACGGATTGGTTATTTTCCGGAGGGATCTTAGGTGCTAACCGTATGTTAGATGAACTGGCTGATTTTTATCAGGTTAAGCCTTCTCGGCTTCGGTCTTCTAAGACTAGCTCTCACCAATAATTGACGTATTTATGATGTTATCAATCCCTCAGGTTCGTCACCCGCTCATACTGGTGCTGTTTTCTACGTTATTGCTTATTTTTGCATGTTTTGCCAGTTTGGCGTTTGGACAATACTCTATTCCTCTCACACATGTCTGGAAGGGGCTGTGGTCAACGGATTCTAACTCCATTGAGCACGTTATTCTTACCACCACGCGTTTATCACGCTGCGTGGTCGCGTGCGCGGTCGGTTCTGGCTTAGCGGTTGCTGGCGTATTAATGCAATCATTGACGCGTAACCCGTTAGCATCGCCGGCGGTGTTTGGCGTCAATGGTGGCGCGGTCTTTTTCATTGTGTTATTTACCGAGTTTTTTGGTGTCGGCTCTATCAGTGATACGATTTGGATAGCGTTTGCTGGAGCTGCGGTTGCCGGCATGCTGGTCTATGGGTTAGGAAGCATGGGGCGCGATGGTTTGTCTCCGGTACGGGTGATTCTTGCTGGTGCTGCTATTTCGGCGTTGTTCATGTCGTTTACACAAGGGTTATTAGTCATTGGACAAGAAGGCATCGACAGTGTGTTATTTTGGGTGGCAGGCTCAGTCTCGGGTCGAGAATTAACCACGGTATTACCAGTGATTCCTTATATTGTGGTCGCTATTTTTGTTGCTGTTTGTCTCTCTTCCCATATTAATATCTTGTTATCGGGCGATGATATTGCCATCGGACTTGGTCAAAATACCGCGCTGTTAAAAGTCGCGCTGAGCGTATTGATTATTACGCTGGCGGGCGCTTGTGTGTCGATTGCCGGAAGCATCGGATTTATTGGGCTAATTGTGCCGCACATGGTTAGAGCATTGGTCGGTAATAATCATAAGTGGTTATTAATACTAAGTGCAATCTGGGGAGCAGTGATACTCTTGCTGGCTGATATTGCAAGTCGGCTAGTATTAGCACCACAAGAAATCCCCATTGGTGCGATGACGGCACTATTTGGTGCTCCTTTATTTATCTATCTAGCCCGTAAAGGGAGTGCCCATGAATAAACCGCCTATCAAGCGTACTTTTTTGCATAAACAATGGAATATACGTACCCGTTGGTGCTCGTTTTGTTTAACGCCTCGCCTTGTTGGTGTCCTGATGTTGGCTGTGCTCGTTACGCTTGTTGTGATGGGATTGAGTTTGTCGTTTGGTACTCAGCATATTGGTATCCGCCAAGTTGCGTCATCTCTGGCTTATCCTGATGACCGCGATTCTTTTGTGGTTCAAACACTGCGTTTACCTAGGATGCTACTAGCAGCCATGGTGGGAGCCGCTTTAGGTGGTTCGGGACTTGTATTGCAATCGATGATCCGCAATCCTTTGGCTTCGCCTGATATTATTGGTATTACCAGCGGCGCTTCTGCGGCAGCGGTCGGGTTTCTCGCATTTTTTCAATCATTATTGGGACTGGCTTGGTTACCTGTTTTTGCTATTGCCGGAGCATTGCTCGCGAGTCTTTTGATTTATCTATTGGCGTGGCGCAATGGGGTGACGCCCATGCGATTAGTTCTGGTCGGGATCGGTGTGTCGGCCGTCATGGGGGCGGTAGTCACGTTATTAATCGCGACCAGCTCGGAGTCAACCAGTTTAACCGCGTATATTTGGTTAACGGGCAGTGTCTATGGTGCCAATTGGCGTGATGTACAAAGCTTACTGCCATGGGTTGTAGTGAGCTTTGCTTTATCTGTTTTTTTTTCAAGGCGAATCAATGCTTTGGAATTAGGTGATCACACTGCGGTAGGACTTGGTGTACCTTTGCAATGGACACGTGTGTCGATGTTGATATTGAGCGTTGTTATGGCGGCGCCTGCGATCGCTTATGCGGGCGCGATCAGTTTTGTGGGGTTAATCGCGCCACATATTGCAAGGCGTTTTGTGGATAGAAACTTCACGGTATTGCTGCCATTAACGGCAGCAATTGGTGCATGCTTAGTCATGTTGGCCGATATAGGTGGTCGGCTATTATTTCAGCCACTGGATATTCCGGCGGGCGTGTTTGTATCCGCAATAGGTGCACCATTTTTTATTTATTTATTGTACCGACAGCGTTTTTGATATGAAGAATATAATAGGAATTCCATTATGAGTGCCCATACCGATGGTGAGGTATTGCCTATCTCTCCTTTACGTACCCATAATTTGTCACTTGGGTATAGTAAAACGACGATCATCAAGGATTTTACTGTCGAAATTTTACCTAATCAAATCACTGTATTGGTAGGAGGTAATGGTTGTGGTAAATCAACGCTTTTAAAATCATTAGCCCGATTATTAACGCCACTCTCTGGCGATATCTTGCTCAATGGTGATAACATCCATCAACAATCGAGCAAAGAAGTGGCTCGCCGGCTGGCTATTTTACCGCAAGGGCCGGTCGCGCCAGAAGGACTCACGGTTGAGCAGCTTGTCCGGCAGGGGCGGTATCCTCATCAAAATTGGCTACAAAATTGGCGTGCGGAAGATGAGCGCTTAGTCAAAAAAGCCTTAGTAGATACCAATATGTTAGATTTTGCACAGCGTACGGTAGATTCACTGTCTGGCGGTCAGCGACAGCGCGCCTGGATTGCTATGGCGCTTGCGCAAGACACCGAGATTCTATTACTTGATGAACCCACCACGTATCTCGATCTCACTCATCAGATTGAAATATTAGATCTTTTATTCGATCTTAACCAAAAACATCACACTACGATTTTGATGGTATTGCATGATCTTAATTTAGCGTGTCGTTATGCTCATCAAATGATTGCGTTAAAAAATGGCACCATTCATTGCCAAGGTAAGCCTGAAGAGATTCTTAATCATGAAATGGTGCAAACCGTGTTTGGTATGCAGTGTTATATTGGCCAAGATCCTTTATTTGGCACGCCAATGTGCATACCTTATGGTAAAGGACGCCAGCTTAAGCATGATGTAGGTAGAGAGCATGACTGAGGGGCATGCTCAAGCACAGGTCAGTTTGCTCGATAGCGAATGGCAACGTTTGGGAGAGTTTGGTCTTGTGGACTGTAGCCAATTGTCACCATACTCTATCGATACGGAGCAGCTACTGGATGATGAGTGCTGTTTAGAGATATTAACGCGTATCCAACCCCAACTTGGCGCAACGGATTTAAAAGTTACCGCCTCACTGGTTATCAAACGCATCGCTTTTCTTACATTAGCTCCCTTGCTCAGTGGGATGGCTTGGTACGATAAAGCCTTGGATATGCGTATTGAGAATTGTGTGTTTGAATATCCGTTAATCGAGCGCCTGTGGCAATCACGTATGCCTCTGAAACATTGCTCGGTTCACCCGCTTGGCGCGCACACGCACAGAGTAAGCTGGCGAGAAGCGATGCTCACTCACGTATTTAAAGGGCATTTATCGTTATTAGTCGAGCAATTTCATCGCTTAACGCGCGTTCCCAAAGCGGTATTGTGGGAAAATATTGCCGTGCGTATTTTTAGTATTTACGAAAGACGTATTTTACCTATCTTAGCTAAACATAATGGGGCGGATGTGGCTCAAGCGGATTTTGCGTATTTAATTGATTCCGATACAACTGGGATCTTTGGTGTAGGTCATAATCCTATCACGCGTTACTACTATGCGATCCCGATAAGTGAAACAGGGCCAACCGCGACCCGTGTAAGGCGAACTTGTTGTTATTATTATAAAGCGACGCAGCCGGCTCAGTATTGCGGTACGTGCCCTCTACTGGGGAAGAAGCCGAGTTGTCGAAGCTAGTGAATAAGTAAAAAGGCCATCCAAATGTTTTATTCGAATGGCCTTTTACATTCTTGGTGTATTAAGTGGGTTAGAACGTTAACCCATAACCCAATGTGACAGTACGTCCACGACCTTTGAAGTAAAAATCATCATTTTTATAAGCGCTTTGCGAGTAATACGTAAAGTAATCCTCGTTCAATAAATTGGCGACAGAGAACTTCAACTGGCCAACCGGCAATTGATACTGCATTGATGCATCAACTAAGGTGTAGCCATCAAATTCTAACTCTTCATCATCAAATGAGCGGTCAAAGTTATGATTGGCTTGGAGCATTGTGGAAAATTTGTCATTCCATTGCGCTGTCCATGCAATACGTAAACGGTTTGGTGGGATATTCGCACCAGTGAGTTTGGTATCAACATCACCATCACCATCGGTATCAGATTCCCCTTCAATATAAGAATAGCTAGTTTCTAATTGATGGATTGAATTTAGTTGATAACTCAATGAGGTTTCTATTCCTTTGATTTCCTTACGTTCGCGTTTAACAGTATACAAACCATCATTTTCCACGATACGGCTGCCAAGCTTAGAGTTGGATTCGTAATAACTGATTTCAAAATGAATATTATCATTATTAAAGCGCAAACCACCTTCATAGTTATCGGTGACGATAGGCGAGAGATCGATCAGGCTGTTCACTGTTTGTCCGCTTTGACTGACCCCACGTAATACTCGGCCGACATCGGGCATTCCAAACCCTTGCGAATAGTTAGCAAAGACACTGACTTGAGGCGTAAGTTTGAATACTGCACCAGCATTAAACACTGTTTTATCAAAGGTTGGTGAGCCACCACCGACGGACACACCGTTTCGCGCTGCCACGGTTTGGTAATCAGGGATATCGAGTTTAGCATGTTCATAACGCGCACCAGACTGCAATACCAAGCGTTCAAATGGTTTGTATTCCAGTTGTACGAACGGTGCATAATTGTAGTATGTGGTTTCTGGCACATAAGTGCGATCCGTTAAGATCAATTTTTGGCTGGTGGTATCTTTGAGTAAATCGAGCCCTCCAGTGACTTTGAGTGGCTGTTCAAACAGATCTTGTTTTGATAGCGTGACTTTCGCCCCTATTTTATCTGATTCATTTTGCGATTGATCATAAATGGTTTCTGAAGTGGATGGGTCTTGGAAACTTGACGATGTCGTCGCACCGTAACGCCCTTTAAAGCGTTGATAAAACGTTTGAGCTTTTAACGTCATACCTGATAAGTCGGTATCCGTATAAAGTAAGTTATAGGTTTCGACTTTATTAAAGGGAGCTTTCCCTTCCGGGCGCTGTTTGATTGAAGAGGTGGCGATCCCATTGGCGCGATCACCCGCTACGCCAGTGTAATTCATATCTCCTTTTAGTTGGTAGCGGTTGTAGGAGAACTGCAAATTTTGACTATCGCTAAACCAATATCCTAACTTCATAAAGCCATCATAGCTTTTTGAATCCATAATATCGCCACGTACGGTTGCCGCACCGATAGCGTCGCCGTCGCTATCTTGATAAATACCTTGTGCATCGCCTGTAATCGCAAACAGATAATCCCAATTATCTTTGGAGCCTTTGGCATTATAACTGGCGCGATACGAGGGAGAATCTGAATTAAGATGATTGGTTGGCATTGTCATTTGCACATTTACGTGCTGTTTTAGAGGCTCACTTGTATCATTGGATTGCGTAATAAAGTTAATAATTGCCCCAGTCGCCCCCATACCATGAATGGCTGTAGCACCATGAATGACTTCAATGCGTTCAACCATGGATAAGTCGATAGTATGTGCAGAGCGACTTCCTTCGCGAAGTGGATTGGATTGCGGGACGCCATCAATCATATAAAGTACGGTACGACCACGGAAGGTTTGGCTACTATTATTGAGCTTTTGAGTATTCGGCGAGTAAGCGGGTAGCAGATTTGATAATACTTGAGAACTATCAGAACTAATGGCTAACTGTTGCTGAATTTGTTTATGGTTGATTACGGTAACGACTTGTGAAGAGTCTTGCCGAGTGGTATTCATTCGACTTGACTCAACGACATACGTATCCATTGGAACATCTTCCGCAATAGCATACAGCGGAGATAGGGTGAAAATAGTAAGTGGGACAATCAGTTTGTTTTTATATAGCGGCATATCAAGAGCCTTTTGGGGTCATTATTATAAGAAGGCTTATAGTAATGAAAACCGTTATCATTTGCATTGGTGTGATTGTGAAAAAATGCAACTTTGTGAACTAAATACGCAACATGCACATTTATGATAGGTCGAGACCTTCATCGTTGCCTTCTCAATAGACGTCGATAATCTTGTGTTTTTTATGAAGGTGTGCTTCTCTAATCTACTTTACTTTGTCGTATTGGTATCCATGGATGGCGCGCCAGGCATCTAACGAATTGAAATTTATGTCTTGATACAAATAGCAGCTCAACGCAGACGCCAGAATAATTTATCAATCGTCAATTTAACTAAAGATATTAAGGGTTATTATGAATAAGAATAATGTGGTTTTGATTACTGGGGCCGGGCGTGGTATTGGTGCAGCATGTGCACGACTATTTGCCGAAAAAGGTTACGCGGTATGCATTAATTACAAATCCAATATCAATGCTGCGTCTGCTTTGGCTGATGAGATCATTTCCCTTGGCGGACAATGTATTACCGTTCAAGCGGATGTCTCTGACGAAAAAGAGGTTTCGCGCCTGTTTTCTACTATAGATAATGAGCTCGGTAATCTATCAGTTTTGATTAATAATGCCGGGATTCTTCGCCCACAGTCACGCCTAGAAGATATGAGTGCAGAAAGAATTAATACACTTTTGACAACCAATGTCACTAGTTACTTTCTTTGTTGTAAACAAGCAATTAAACGTATGTCGTATCGACATTTTGGGCAAGGTGGCACGATTGTCAATGTCTCTTCTGGCGCAGCACGTACAGGCTCACCGAACGAATATATTGATTATGCAGCATCGAAAGGAGCCATTGATACGTTAACGAAAGGACTCTCGCTTGAAGTGGCAGCGGAAGGTATCCGTGTTAACTGTGTCCGCCCTGGATTAATTCATACTGATATGCATGCCGATGGTGGTGAACCTGAGCGCATTAGTCGGTTACAGAGTAAAATACCGTTACAAAGAGGCGGTACACCTGAAGAAGTAGCTGAAGCGATTTATTGGCTGGCCAGTGAGAAGTCATCGTTTTCGACAGGTAATTTTCTCGATCTCTCCGGTGGTTTATAATCCATAGGTAGAGTGGGGGTAAAGCGAGATAGTGGCGATGAAATAAATTGTGACGCGGTCACTTATCAACACCACGGACCGCATAGAGTTCAATGTGTGTTTAGGATATAATGTTTTGTTTCAAAGGGATCTCCATGATGGAAATGCTCATTATTTCATCTGAACAGCAAATGCGTTTAATTATGTTGTTTAGTCGTAATCTAGCCAAGCAATCAGATAAAGCATTAATTAAAGATTTAGGTGCTCATCCTGTTACTTCTAGTGCTTATCCGGCATTTAAAGCCGCCACTGATCTGCGTGTCGAGCGTATTACTCTTCCCGTGGGAGATGATAAAAATGCGGCTTTAGAAGGAGGTGATTTTTTATATCGTTACTTGGCGAAAGGTTACATTTGTTTGGGTGAACACAAAGGTGATCCTAAACCTAACCTTGCAGCATGGGGCGTACGCTCTATTCGCAAGTTACCGAAAGTTGGCTTTGGATTATAAGCCGTTACTACTCGTACCGCCTGTCACTCATTTTTAGCCTGAAAAACGATCCTGATGGATCGTTTTTTTTCGGTGATTCAATGTATGGGCGCATTGTTCTAAAGAGTCAGTTCTTTATCATTATTTATTTGCTATTGATTACAACTATTCTCATTTTTAATAAATATGATGATTGCTCATACTAAATATTAAAATAGTTTAACTTATTGATAATAATCTTGTTCTATTAATATATTTGTATGATACATTATCGTTTTTACATGGAATTGACATAGATGAAAGGTTCAAAAGCATTATTTGCAGCGGCGGCTCTCTTTTCTAGTACAACTTGTTACGCTCAAGCAGATAACTTCGTTAGACAGACTGGTGACCAATTTTATATTGGTGCCGATTTAGCGTTTTCCAACACTGTCGAGCTTGATGTTGATGGTAGCTCTGGTGATGATCATAGCGACATGGGCTATAACATTGTTGCCGGGTATGAATTCAATACTCATGATGTAGTAAAGACTAGCATTGAAGCGGAATATAGAAAGTTCGGTGACGCGGACTATTCAGATTCTGGAGATTACCTACACTTAGATTCACATGCGTACTTTATTAATTTTAAAGCGCACCTATTTGTGCTTGATGATTTCGGAAACTTTTATCTTGCGCCTATGATTGGTATTGGGCAGATGTCGATAGACAGTAAAAGCTCGATGCCGCAACTGAATGTCGATAAAGATCGCTTTGCTTATCAGGTTGGGGCGGAGCTTGGCATACGTTTTCGTAAAAACTTTGATGTGCATTTAGGTTATCGTTCAATGTATAGTCAATTCACCGTTAATGATTCTGACGTTGATATCAATATGCGTGATATTTATGCTGGTGTGCGCTATTTCTTTTGATATAGGGCGCAAGATAGCACTATAGAAAGTCAGTCGTAAGTTTCTTTATGTCGTATTTATAGTGATAGTAAGTTTGAGCACGGGGTCAGTGTATATGCATGTCGTCTCATTATCTTATGAGTGTGAAATAATTTAATGAGGCGTATTTTTGCGCACTCATTATTTTGAGTAAAACACGATGATAAGGTTATTGTTGTCGTGTTTTAATCAGAGCATGGAGTATATTCCTTGCAAACTTGCGCAAGCGAGATATTAATGACTGCTTACGCAGACTTTATTCGCTTGGCTATCTAAAAGTAGGCGGCTGGTGGTTAATATTCAGATCTAATTCAATTCTTCCCAGCCGATCACACAGTTACGTCCGGCATGCTTGGCTCGATAGAGCGATAGATCGGCTTCTTTTATTGTTGCTTTTAGTTCATTATTCGCCGTTAAGATACTGTAGCCAATACTGATTGTGAGTTTCATTTCTTCATTATCTGCTTGGATCATGATTTGGGCAACCTTGGCTCTTAATGCCTCTAAATAAGTTGTAGGATTGATTCTTATTGGAATATAAAGAATAAATTCTTCGCCGCCGTAGCGCCCAAATAGCATATCCGAATGTAGAGACTCAGTAATAGTTTCCGCCAATTTTTGAATGGCGTCATCGCCAATATCATGCCCAAACTTATCATTCATTAATTTGAACAAATCGATATCGATTAATGCGATATAACCATGCGCATGACGACTCAGCATCAGTTGTTTAATTTGCTCATAAAAATAGCGGCGATTATGGATGCCAGTCAGTTCGTCATGTATCGAACGTTGGTAGTGCATACGCACTTGGTCGAACATAAAAAGTGACAGTAAGGCACCTAAGGCAATGAATAACACCATATTCTGACTCATCATCACTGTGGTAACGAACATATACGGGTAATTTTGACTTAAAGTAATCATCGTGATGAGCGGTAGTGCAATGATGACGATCATTGCTAACAAGGTGAAAATAATAATATTTTCACCAGTATTATTTTTGGAATACGACTTTAAACCAATCGATAATGTATAGACTAAGATCGTGACATTATTAATGTATGCCAGTATGACCCGAAATAGAAGGCTATCTTGGTTATAAACAAATAACATTACTTGAGATAATGAAAATAGACACATATGCGCAAATATGAATAGTATTTTTTGTCGTGTGATAGCATGTTTATACCAAGCCTGAACTCCGAGACTCAGGAAATAGAAAATCAACAGATAAATCGCATTAGATAATGCGATAGAGTAAATAGGGTCGACCCAATTACGCATCAATAAAAGCAAGTGAGCCGTACCAATAGATAAGAAAAATAGTAAGAAGCAGCGTGCGGCGACTTTTTTGTTATTTTCTAATTTACGACTGACACCGTACATATATAGGCAACCAACCGCAGAAAATGCGTAACAACAAATAATATTGGAGAGAAATACAAGGTTGGTGTAGTCCACAAAATAAATCCACTATGTCACTTTAAGCCAGTATCGATGTCAGTCATAATAGTAACATGATTGAGAATTGTCGCATTATTGCGACCGACCTGACTATTGTTAATTAAATATTACATGACGCTCAAACGACAACATAAAAAATTAATCAGTCATATCCGTCTATTTAAACGCGCAAAAATGCTTTTCAGCTACATACAGATGCTCAATAAACCAGCTATTAGGCATTAATTTTCGCATAATACCTGAATATAATAGGTAAGTCACTGTCACTTTTATATCTATCAGTTCGGTAATCGGTTTTTTTTATACATTAATATAAAAACCATAGGTTTATCGTCTACTTTTTTTAATCATCATATCGATGATATTTAGCGAAGTTAACCCTTATTATTACTTTTGGAAAAAACTATAAGTAAGCTAAAGGTGATACATTAATCACTGTCGCAGCCTATTACAGAGCAAGCCTTAAGCAACTGGTTTGCTAATGTACGGGTGTATGAAGGAACAGACGATAAGCAAGCTTTTGCGTGCAGCAACAGTGGCTTTACGTTATCGTACTCAGAGGATACGGTATTGGAGCAATATTTCTGAATCTTAATGGTTTAGCTATTTTTTTTAGTCAGTTATGTCTTTTAATTACAGGTATGGAGTGAATACATGGATGTGTTCTTGCAAGTATGGGGTGGCCTTTTTTACCTTGCCAACAAAGGGCTGTTTTCGGTTGCTGAGACACAGCATTCGACTCAACGACAACGTCGACTGAAAATTATCGGGTGGCTTGTGTACATCCTAGGCGTTCCGCCATGGGTTATTATTTTAGTAGGACATGATAACTGGATTGCAGCCTCGATTGAAGCTGGAGGAATTCCGGCGATGGTGTTTGGTTTATATGTTTTAGTCAAGCAAGAGGCGCTGAACCCGCTTTTCGATAAACTCACGTCTCTAATCACCTATTGTTTTATCCTGTTTGGTGTCAGCTATAGTTTTTATGAATATGGCGGTATTACGTCAGTGACTCAATGGTTAGAAATGGGCGTTATGGTTGGTTTTCTGTTAGGTGGGTATTTATTGGCTAAAGGACATATTGGCGGATGGTTGTGTTTTGCCGTTATGAATCTCTCTATGGGCAGTTTGATGTTGCTCCAGGGCAAGCCGATTTTAGCGATACAGCAAGGGGTATCACTGTGTTTTGTGCTCTTTGGGTTACTCACGATGTATCGCAATCAAAAGGCTCATACGGTTACTGATACATAAAGCAAAGGTACGCTAGATAAGCGCTTTGTGGGGCGCGTTGTTCAACGTTTATCAAAAAAATCTTTATTGCGGATATAGCGACTCATCAGATGATAAGAGAAAGGACGAAATAGCCACGATAATATGGTTCGACCTAAGCGTATCACAGCAGGGGTATTATGATAGATTTTACCGTTGTGGAGCCATAGTAGACGTCCGACGTGCCAATAGTAACCAGGCAGCATGGGCAAAAAGGTTACGATATCAAGATCACAGCAAATTCGGTAAGTTTTATGGTGTAAGCGGTATCGCCGATGCATTTTCCATCCGCCGATGGCAGGCTGACCAAAAGTGACGACACGTTTAATGGTTTTTGGATAACGGATGTCTATTATATCTGCCAGTACACAGCCAATCGCGCCTCCAGAAGAATGACCAGTTACCGTGATACGTTTTCCTTCTTTAATGCGAGGAGCGAGGTAGCGCATCACTTGTTCAAAGACTGAAACGTTTGACGTAGTGCCGCCCCCTTTGGGTTGGCTAGGTTGCGTCAGTAAATGACAAAATCCCGCATGAATGGGGTAAGGCACGGGGAGCGTTGAGTGACGCACTTTATGGATGGCAAAATTCCATAGCCAATCGCTGATGGAGTGAGAACCTTTAATGATGACAATAACTTCTTCATCTCTTTGGCTCCAGACTATCCGGATCATAATTTTGCCATGCTGGTTATAGACGATTTGTTGTCCTTTCGGATCAAAGCCATAACGAGTGTGTTTAAATACCCTCGGATAAGCAAGCTGACATAGTACGGCATAACGCTCATATTGATAGCGCTTTAAACGTTTCAAAATAGATGCCTGACACTCGTTCTCATACTTGGAGTGTGTCAGGGGCGGATGACGTTACTATGACGTCCAGGTTAAACGACAACTGGTTGTGCAGGTTTTGGTGTATGGCGTGGTATCAATCCCACTGAAGCACTGCGTAAAGCTGAATATATTTACGAACTAACTGTTGGTTACGAGAACGCTTTAGAGGATGTCCGTATTTTAAATAGCATGGGCGTATATGAAACATCGTATCCAACGTTTGCGTCATTTGCGATTCGCTTTCATACAATGTGATGCCTTGGGTTTTATATTCGTCCAGTTCATCGGGTAGTTGTCCGGTCCACCAATGGAGTAACTCACGGCTATTGTGGCTGCGACTGATCCAATGATCGGTCAGGATCAGCAATAAATCATTGGGTTGTAAACCATACCCATATTCTTCTTTCCATACGGCAATTTCACGCATAAGTTTATTACGGCATGCAACGCTCGCACTTGCCATATGATGAGTGATAATCCATACGGTACCAATGTCACTGCTTACTCGATAATGATGAGGTTGATCGTGTCGATTGGCTGATTCAATCGCATCGAAGTGACAACTATGCCCAAACTCTACCAATGTACGCGCTAAACGGCGAGAAAATGCCATGCCTAGATGATGATTACTCATACCTTGATTGTGTATTGAAGGGTAATGTTTTTCACAGAGTTTCAAACAATCAACTTGAAACTCGTTAACACTTTGCGTAACGATATCCAACAACAAAGCAGACGACTCCTTGTACACTTAATAGTGATAGATGATTTCATAGAACGATAGACGATGATTTAGATGCCACAACATGTGTGACGACTATAAGCGTAGCTGATAAGTGGCGCAATTTTTTAATAAAAAATAAGTAGACGATATCACGTATATCATTCACTTACCTGAATGTTGCCTACAGATTGCTTCGCGCCCGACCAAACGATCCTTATGATCAATCGAAATAAATTTAATACGTTCGGGGATTGACGAGAAATCGGCTGCGATTAAACGATATCGACATAAACGTCGCGCTTTCGGCTGGCAGTAACATAGTGGATAGTTAATACGCAGTTGCAAACAATAAGCATGAAGAGAAAAGCGCATGTTTCATACTAATTGCATAACAAATCAGCGATTTACAGTCCTAACTACAGGTGAAAATACGCCAAATAAACAGAAAAGGCGTTAGCGCTACAAAGTCGTACCAATATTCGATATGCTATTGCGGTCTTATTTGGCGGTTCACTGGAGAGTGTTCATTGTGCCGCATAGAAAAAGGAGCGTCTCTCTACATGTCTGAACACAGCCACGTCACGTCCATTACACTGGCTCATATTAATGATACCCATTCTTATTTTGAGCCAACGTCGCTACAGTTACATTTAACGTTACAAAAAGAGAAGCTATCACCGTATGTAAGCGCTGGTGGTTTTGCACGTATTGCAACGCGTGTTGCTGAGTTACGAGAGCGCGCACTACAGCGAGATCAAGATTTTGTCTTTCTTCACGCCGGGGACAGCTTTCAAGGCACGTTATATTTTTCGCTGTTTAAAGGTCGTGCTAATGCGGAATTACTTAATGCATTGAACATCGATGCAATGGCGTTAGGCAATCATGAACTCGATATGGGGAATGAACCTGTCGCTGAATTTGCCCACGCAATTAATTTTCCATTATTAGCCGGTAACTGGGATCTTTGTGATGAAGATAAAGACAAACCCGTCAAGTTAAAAGAAAACAAAAACGTTTATAGCTATCAACGTGATACTCAATGTGCGCGCTGGATTGTAAAAGGGAGCATTGGGCACCCTGTGGCTATATTTGGGATTTCTCTTGATAAAATGTCTGACATAGCCAATCCAGATGATGACACGCCGTTTATTAATGCGATTGAGGTAGCTCGTAATACGGTTGCGGCTATCAAAGCGAGTGGTGTTCACTCAATTATAGTGCTGAGCCACTTAGGTTACCGTCAAGATCTACAGCTTGCCGAAGAGGTTGATGGGATCGGCGTGATTGTCGGCGGGCATAGTCATGTGTTACAGGGTGACTTTAGTGATTTAGGTCTCGAGAAAAATGACGATTATGGATACAAAGTTGGTGATACGTATGTGGTGCAGTCTGGGTGCCATGCATTAGCGTTAGGCCACTGCCAAATTGATTTTGCTACCGATGGGAGAGTGGTTAGCTTGCAAGGACAAAATGAAATTCTTGTTGGCCGCCGCGTCTTCATGGATGCAAGTTTAGGATCTGAGTATGACACTCGACGTTATGATGAATCCAGAGCTATTTTGGCTCAGCACCCTTACGTGGTGACATGCCCGAAACACCCAACGATTCAGACTATTTTACACGATAACTATTTACCGCAAGTACGGGAGCGTCAAAAGCAGGTTGTCGCGCAATTGGACTCTCCGTTGCGGCATGTACGTGTTCCTGATCAACACGGACCAAGTGAGCTCGGGCCATTGGTAGCCCAAGGGTTTTATGAAAGTATGTTGGCCGACGGCTACCCGGTGGATTTTGCTTTACATAATGCTGGGGGGATTCGAGCATCAATACCGGCAGGGCCACTGACGGTGGCAGATATTGTTGGCAATATATTGCCCTTTGTTATTCCGCTCGCCGTTTATAAAATTACCGGCGCTATTTTAGCGCAGGTACTAGAAGGGGCGATTAATAACGCACTCAACAACGGTGTCGATGGAACAGGTACGGGCAGTTATCCTTATTTGTATAACTGCCGGTTTGACTATCAAGAGAATGCACCGCTCGGCGAACGGATTCAACAATTAGAGATATATCGTTATGGCGAGTGGCAGGCGGCTGATCCTAATGAAATATATTGCGGAGTCTCATCGAGTTATACAGTTAAGGGCAAAGAAGGGTATGACGCATTTTTATGCATGACTCAACCTGCTGTCCATAGCTCACAATCGATGGCCGATACGTTTTTAAGCTTTATGAGCCGGTACTCTAATCGTGATAGTAATGCCGTAGCAGTTCCGAGTAGCCAGTCCAATTAAGTCGTTAACGTCTTTGCCGGTAATACACTGGCGTAAATCTTGCTTTTCCTTGTTTGTATATCACGAAGTTCGGTGAGTGTTTGCCGAATTGTCTAGCAAATGAGGGAAGTAAGATGTGGACAAAAGATTGGATTGATACTTTGATCATTGTCGCTTGGATCAGTTCGTGGGGAGTTATTGCCTATATCGTACCGTTTACTTGATTATGCCAACACCGGTTGTCGAGTCATAAAATTCATTGAGCATTACATAAAGTGAAGCATTAGAGGTTACGCCTACTTTTTCTTATCTTTTTTGAAAGGCTGACACCTCAATATTGGAATAATAAAGGCCGCTACCATTTAATTTTACCGTTTATTTTGAATATACATTCATGGTTAAAGCTAATATATTCGCATGAAATAAACTTATCGTTTTTGATAAGAATTGTCAGTGTTAGTCTGACTCTATTTCAGTTATTGTTATCAGCATGAAGTCCATAACCTTAATAGTGAAGGGGGCATTATGCCACATACAATGTCGATGAACACATTGGAGCATACGTCTACGGATGACAAAACCTACGCGGTTAACTTCAAAGGATTGATAAAACACTTTTTCGATGTCGTAACGTTGAGAAAAGAGACCACCTCTTTTCATAACACATCGGAACTGTCTGAACACTTACTTCGTGATATTGGTTTAAACTGAATTGATCGGTAAGGAATGAAAAGCTGACTGATTGTCGGCTTTTTTTTACCCGTTAAAAACCAGCGGGGGAGGACATAAGTCAAGTGTGGTCTAGATATAGAGATATCCGTTGATTAGGGAAAACAATGCCGAAGTTGCATGGCTCCTTCGGCATCAATAACAGAGTGCAACGTAATCGTTATTTTTTACGACAGAACTCTGCGATAATGTACATAGATTGGCCGTTGGCTTTACCTGATACTAGTTTAGGGTCGTCAGATACACTGATTCCTCGCACCACTGTACCTTGCTTAATCACCTGTGATGAACCTTTTATTGGTAAATCTTTAATGATAGTGACGTCGTCACCTTTTTTGAGCTCTACACCGTTAACGTCACGAGGTTTTTCAGCATCGTCATCCATGCCAATCTCAGCCCATTTTTGAGTCTCTTCTTCCATATACATCATATCGAGAAGATCTTGAGCCCAGCCATTATCAGCAGAAAGGTGTTTTAGTTGACGCCATGCAAGTACTTGTACCGCAGGCTCTTGGCTCCACATACTATCGTTTAAGCAACGCCAGTGGTTCATATCCATCGTTTCTGGGTCTTCAACTTGTGTACGACAAGTTTCACAAAGCATCACCGCATGATCTACGGTTACGTTTGTGTGCGGTGACACCACGTAAGGAGAGAGAGGAGCGTCGGAATTGCAAAGCTCACAATGAGCGTTACAACGTGCAAGTAAAGTTGCTTCTGTAGACATCATATCACCATTTATAAAATCATTGAGGAGCGTATTATCCATTTTATACACAAAATTTAAAGGGTTATTCGTGATATTACGCAAATTAATCACACTCTTGGTCTGTTATTACTAATTAACGGCTAAATATGAGCTTAATGTATAGAAAAACATTCCATAGCAATGATAAAGTTATTTTATTCGTTATAGTTTTCGTGGTGAATGGTTGCGTAACCACGTAGCAAACCTATAAAAATAGAGGTTAGAGTATGAAAATTTGGAAAAAGCCAATAAGTCTCGATATTCTTAATCATACATCCACCAATACGTTGATCGAACATCTTAATATTGTCTATACCGACATAGGAGATGACTGGCTTTCGGCCACGATGCCTGTGTGCTCTTTTACCCATCAGCCTATGGGGTTATTGCATGGGGGCGCATCTGTAGTTTTAGCTGAAACCTTAGGGTCGGTCGCTGGTTTTTTCAGTGTGGATGAGAACAGTTATTGTGTCGGAATTGATATTAATGCAAATCACATGCGTGGGGTACGTTCGGGAACGGTAACGGGTACCGCCGTGGCTCTTCATCGTGGCGCAATGACCCAAGTGTGGCAAATTGATATTCGAGACGAAAAAAACCGTTTGGTTTGTGCGAGTCGGATAACCTTAGCCGTAAAACATCACACAGCAAAAGACAAAACCTAACCATGCGTATTGAATTCTCTCGCGGCATACTGATCGTGACTCCCCATGAAATCTTAATTCGTTTGACGGATATGCCCGATACCGTCCTACAAGCACAACAAGAGTCGATAACGTTATTTGGTCAAGAAGCCAATGTTATCATGGCAAATGGCGGTGGTGTTAAGTGGTCTATAAAAGTAGACAATACGGATCAATTAAAATGGATTAGCGAAGAGTTAGGATGTGAAATTCGTTAAAGCCGCTTCAGACACTTGCATCAAAGATGAAAAATAGGGAAACTAAAACGCTAGTCAGTAAATAGTGAGTTTCCTCCTTATGAGCAGTCCAAGATTACGCGTTCAGTTTGAAACGCTGTTTGAACATTTTCACGGCGAAGATGCTGAGACTCAGCTCGATGATGTCACTGACATTCTCTGCTGTACACGCCGTAACGCTCGTATTGTTTTGAATAAAATGGAAGAAGAAGGCTGGGTTGAATGGCACCCAGCGGCAGGACGCGGTAAACTTTCTAGGTTGTTATTTAGGCGCTCTCGAACGGATGTGAGTGAAAACCTAGCACGGCGTTACCTCGACGAAGGTAAAATTGGTCAAGCATTAAATGTACTCGACCAAGATGCGGCCAAACTGAGCAAAGTGATACAAGGTTATTTGGGGATACAGCATGCAGAAGGGTTGCCGGTTATCCGTCTGCCGTATTATCGGCCGTTATCGATGCTCAACCCGCTGAAAACGATGCGACGCTCAGAACGCCACATTGTTAAGCAAGTATTCAGTGGTTTAACTCGGCTAGATGATGACGAGCAAGTTCGGCCTGAGTTAGCGCATCATTGGGAGTCGATCACAGCCTGTCACTGGCGATTTTTTTTACGGCCAGGCGTGCGTTTTCATAACGGAGAGTTATTAACCACAGAGATTGCACTCGAGAGTTTGTTACAACTCAAGAGTTTCCACCTTTTTTCACATATTCAAGCAATTAAGTCGCCGTCTGAGTGGGTGATTGATATTTACTTATCGCGTGATGATCATTACCTGCCACTGTGGCTATCTGAAACCTGCGCGAATATTATGTTGCCCGCAAGTGAGCGCCAAGATAATTTTGATGTGTATCCCATCGGCACGGGACCATATAAAGTGCTCATCAATGATGATAAACGACTTATTTTACAAGCTTTTGATGGTTATTTTGGCTTCAGACCACTGCTAGATCGGGTGGAAGTGTGGGTAATAAGCTCGATACATTCTTCGTTAGTTTTTCCTTCTATTGACACTCCGAGTCAGCTAGGACACAAGGTGTCTTCACAAGAAGATGTTGGGCTTGATCCCGGCTGCACATATTTGTTGCTCAATCGGTGTGATGGCGTCGCAAAAAATGTAGAGTGGGCGAGATATTTGTCCCAGCGGTTACGATCATTAAACGTACTGCGGTTAATGCCTGAATCGAGCATCGTGGATATGGGGCTAGTCCCGGCGCATGGGTTAAAACCAGGCTGGTATCATCAGCCCCCCATCAATCCAGACGACACATTACCAGAGAAGCAACGTATTTCTATTGCATATCAGGCAAATCATCCCATGTATCCTGCTCTTGTTAATGTATTAAAACGTATTTTGAATTATGACGGTCTGCATGTCGATGTTATCCAACACGATTCAGAGTCCCAAACATCACCCAATGTCGATATTTGGGTGCAAAGCATGGGAATTGCAAATCGTCGAGATGAGGCTTTAGCGGCTTGGCTATTAAATGATTCACATATTCAGCATTTAAGTTCCAAAGAGAACTTTTCTCAGTGGGCCGCGCAAATTGATGCTTGGCGTAGTGTTCCGAACAAAGAATTCCCTGGGCGTTCACTTGGACAGTCATTAGTAGACAATCATCAAGTTATACCACTTTTTCACAGTTGGTTGGGGGTGTCTAAAGAGCAATGTGGATCATTACAAAACGCCAAATGTAATGCATTAGGGTGGTTTGATTTCAGCCAAGTTTGGGTCAAACCACAATTAACTTAATCAAGAAAGAATGTGCTGTAAAAAACAACACATTCTGCTATTATTTGTTCATCTGGTTTATAGTTTATTCAATAGGAACTTATTATGTCATTAGGTTTAATCGTATTTTTTATCGTTACTGGGGCCGTTATGCTCTCCAAAGAAATGAAAAACTTACGTTAATTCTTTTACCGAGTATCAAATTTACTTTTTTATCATCGTTTAGATACTTAGGTGCCATAGTTAAGAGTAAACCCACTAGGATTTACTCTTTTTTATACTCCCTAATGCACTATAACTAAATGGTTAGTGACCAATAGTTCCTAACCATCTCCGTATAATTCAAGAAATTCAGACACCTATATCACTGTTTTATTACCGTATCTTTGCATTTATCGCTAAGCAGTGTAAATTATTGGTTGAATAAATAGTACATCGCTGATGACGAAAGAGATATTGTCAGTTTGCAACATTGCTCAGGCGTAACAACCGTACATAATAAAAAGGAATAACTATAGTGCAGAGCCCTATCACTCTTGAAGCGTTACACATTCTTGATGCGATTGACCGTCGAGGAAGTTTTGCAGCAGCGGCCAATGAATTAAATCGAGCTCCGAGTTCACTTAGCTATCAAATTCAAAAACTTGAGCAAGATTTAGACATTATGATTTTTGACCGTTCAGGTCATAAAGCTAATTTTACCGAAGCCGGGCAATTGATATTAGAACATGGACGGACATTGTTATCTTCAACCGAAAAGCTCGTTCATGATGCAACAGTTTTAGCTAATGGCTGGGAACTCGAAATGACCATCGCATTTGATGGTATTATTCCAGTTAATAACTTTTTCCCTTTAGTTGATGCCCTCGGCACGGTCAGTAAAACCCGCCTACGTTTACAAGAAGAAATTTTGGCTGGTTGCTGGGAATCCTTATCGGCCAATCGTGCGGATTTGTTAGTATGCCCGAAAATAGAGACACTCCCACAAGATGTCAAATCTCAGCCATTAGGTAAGTTACAAATCGCCTGGTATGCGGCGAGCGATCATTACGTTCATAAACGTTCAGCAGGGCCATTTGATGACATCACTCGTCAAAAATATCGCATTATCGCCATTGCAGATACAGCGCGAGATCAACCAGCCATTAGTGTCAACATATTAGAAAAGCAGCCCCGTCTAACGGTGACCAATATGAGCGTGAAATGTGAAGCTTTAGTTGACGGTCTGGGGATAGGGACATTGCCAACACAAGTGGCACAGCCTTTTGTGGAAAGTGGTCAACTCATTCAAATTGAAGGCAGTGAACCACGAGAGCTAGAACTTATCATGGCTTGGCGACGTAATAAGCTAGGTGAAGCAAAATCGTGGTGTATACAATACCTTAAAAAGCATTGGACGTTGCGTTAACCGCTCGTTATTCATGGAGTGGCAATGATAATTCTGCCACTCCATCTTCCAAATAGATCTCAACTGTAAATCCGCAATGTTTCGCCAATGTAATCATGCCTTGATTCGACGGCATTGTCATACCTGATATTGTCGCTGTTCCTTTATCACGGCAGTATTGAATGGCTCTATTTAGCAACTGTTTACCTAACCCTCGAGATTTTAAATCGCTACGAACCAAAATCGCAAATTCAGCATTGGTATTATCTGGGTTAATGAGCGCCCGTGATACACCAATAATACAATTATCTTGTACCGCCACAAACGCCATTTCTCGGTCATAATCTATTTGCGTCATATTAGCCAATGCTTCGTGGTTAAATTCACCGACTTCATTAAAAAAACGCTTATAAAGATCATCTTTAGAAACTTGACGAATAAAGTCGGCATGTCGTGGTTCATCTTCGGGAAGAATAGGACGAAACGTGACAGGGTCACCTTGCTTGTCTATCCAATGGCTAATAAGCTCAGTTGGGTACGGACGAATCGCTAAACGACTTTGGCCATCACCGCTAAACTGACACAATGTTAAATCCACATCGACCAGCGTAAAACGCTCTTTGGTCGCTAATAAGGGGTGAATATCAAGGGTCTCTATTTGCGGACACTCAATGATCATTTGAGACAACCTGACTAATAACTCCGCGAGCTTAATTTTGTCAAATTGGGCGTGTCCCTTTTGCAGGCGAACTTTCCCTTGTTTTAGCGCGCGGATAATCATGTAACGTGCCAAAGTCGTGTTTAACGGCAGTAGTGATGCCACCGCATCACTGTGCTCACGCCAATCTGACCCTCCTTGACCTAATAAAATCACTGGACCAAAAATAGCATCTTGAATGACTTTTACTCGTAACTCTTCCGCTCCCGTCGTTGACGCCATGGCTTGCACTTGTAGACCTTGTACATGCGCCGCCGGGTAGGATAGTTCCGTCCGGTCAATAATCGCTTGAGCTGCGCTGGCAACTTCTTGTGCATTACGTAAATTCAGCATCACTCCCTGAACATCTGATTTATGCATAATATCAGGTGAATGCAGTTTTAGCGCGACAGGATAGCCAATTTGGTTGGCTAAATGAACCGCTTCACTGGCATCTGAAGCAACATACGTCGCTAACAAATCAAACTCATAAGCGTGTAATAAAGGCTTAATTTGATGCGTTTCTAAATCAACCTTTGAGACGTTGTTTAGCTTATCTTCAATCCAATGATGCGCGGCATCCAAATGGCCATATTGCAATGATTCTGTGTTCGTAGGGGTTTCCATCAACTGCTTTTGGTTACGACGATACTCTACCAAGTGCATAAAAGCACTTACCGCACTTTCTGGCGTCCGGTAAGTCGGAATACCAGCTTGATTAAAGCGATTACGCGCGGAATGTACGGATTGTTCACCAGACCAATTCGTTAAAATATTAAATTTTTTGGCTCGCCCATCTCTTTGAATAAATTCAATAATTCCTTGTGCAGTTTCATCTGCATCTGCAATGGCAGATGGGCTTAGCATAATCAATATAGCATCGATGTTATCACTATCGAGTAGAGCATCTAAAGTGACAATGTAACGTTTAGCATCTGCATCGCCAACAATATCGACAGGATTACTGTGTGACCAACTTTCCGGAAGCTGCTCATTCAGCCTTTCAATCACGGTAGGTTCAAGTTGTGCCAGTTTCCCACCTTTTTCGAGTAACGTATCGAGCGCCATAATCGCAGGTCCGCCACCATTGGTCATAATGGCTAAACGCTCTCCACGCAGAGGAACAGTATGTGTGAGTGTTTCTACGGCGGCAAACAGCTCATGCATCGTGTATACCCTCAGCATGCCAGAGCGCTGTATCGCCGAATCATAAACGATATCAAATGATTCCATCCCGCCGGTATGTTGATGAGTGGCGCGTGTCCCTGTTAAGGTTCGTCCACTTTTTACCACTAAGATTCTTCGGTTACGAGCAGCAGCACGCGCAGCGGACATAAATCGTCTCGCATCTCTAATGCTGTCTATATACAGCAAAATGGCAGTCGTATGGCGTTCTACACTTAGATAGTCTAATAATTCAGCGAAATCGACGTCACTGGCGTTCCCTAATGAAATAAAGTTAGAAAAACCGATACCTTTATCATTAGCCCAATCTAACATGGTGGTACACACTGCGGCAGACTGGGAAACAAACGCAATATTACCCCGCTTAGCGGTGGTCGGAGAAAACGAACCATTAAAATTAACCCACGGTAAAATGACACCTAAGCTATTTGGCCCTAAAATTCGCATTCCTGTGCGCTTTGCGATTTCTTGGCAATGCGCATTAATGGTTTCACCTTGCGCAGTGGCACTGTACATATCGGCGGATAAGATGATAGTAAACTTGACACCTTTGTCGGCAAGCTGCTGTATAAGCTCTACATTTCGAGAAGCATGAGTGCATAATATCGCGACATCAGGTACCAAAGGGAGACTCTCGATATTACGATAAGCTAACACGCCACATACGGAAGAATAACGAGGATTAACCGGCATAATAACGCCATTAAAGCCAGCGGTTAGTAGATTCTTCATCACAACATGCCCAGCACGTTCAATCCGGCTTGACGCACCGATCACGGCAACAGATTTGGGGTTGAGTAGGGCGGTTAATCGATTCATACTATTCTTTACTCACGAAAAAGTGCTTTGTGTACCATCACTATTATCATGAATTGTGTCTTGTTAAGAGTATGATTAGTGTCTTAGCGATCACAACTGTTGTGGATTAAGTCTATATTGTGTCATAAATCACAGGAAAGCATTGTATATTGGCAACATCAACTTGATTCTCGCCGTTGCTATCGGCATGATTTAACGTATATCTATATTAAGAGTGTTAGAGATCCCATGAAAAAAATTATCATCATCGGCTTGTCAGCTTTATTGTCTGCTTGTGCCACTGAACATTACGTAACCGATGTCACCTCACAGAGCCACCGGGAAGATTTTAAACTCGCTGACGTTACTCAGCCTCTTTCATCCAATCAAGATGAGATGCAAGGGGTATCTGAACAAGACGCCGCCCCGAAAATGACCCAAGCTAAGCCTCAATCAGCAGCCAAAACACCGGCAAAAAGCAAGGAGCATATGACCAGCATTGTTCCACCATCGAAAAAGCAACAACAAGCGCAAACTCGCTTTGGGTACACCATTCAAATTGTTGCGGTTGGAGCACAAAATAAAGTGGATAGTTTTGTTAAGGAATTACCAAAACAAGGCCAACCAATTTGGGAAAACTACAAAGAAGTGAACGGTACGAAATGGTTTTCAGTACTCTATGGTGATTACGCTACTCGCACACAGGCGAAACAAGCAGCAGAATCCCTACCAAAAGAGCTAAAAGACTTAAAACCATTTGTTAAAAGTATCGATTCGATTAAGAACTCAAACTTCCCGACAATGAATAAACTGAATTAGTAACCCAGAGAAAGGGGCTGTGCATATACTGAGAGACAAAGTACGCCCCTTGATTGTCGGCTAAATAACCGATTAAGCTAGAATTCAGTAAACAATGCATTAAGAGCAATGTAAGTTGTTGGCTAATCGACTATTATAGACCTAAACCTTATTGGGTAAGTCACGGATTAAGTTAATGGCAAAAGCAACAATTTTATTACTGTGTGGCGGCGCTTCGTCAGAGCACGACGTCTCTCTCATTTCAGCGAATTATATCGAACAGCAACTCACTCTTAATCATGAGTTTGACGTTGTTCGTGTCGAGATACAAGCGCAAGGCTGGTACAACAACGCACAGGAATTAGTCACGTTAGATATTAATTCGGCGACACTTGTGAGTGTGTCAGACACACATGTCATCGATTTTGTCGTACCGTGCATTCATGGGTATCCAGGAGAAACTGGCGATATTCAATCTATGCTAGATCTCGCGAATATTCCATATTTAGGTTGTGGTCCAGAAGCGAGTAGTAATAGCTTTAATAAGATCACCTCAAAGCTTTGGTATGATGCGCTCAATATCCCTAATACTCCTTATCTTTTCTTAACAGAGAATAATGATGACGCTATTGAACGCACTGAAAAAGCCGTTCAGGAGTGGGGCAACGTATTTGTCAAAGCCGCTAGGCAAGGGTCTTCCATAGGGTGTTACAAGGTCACGTCAATCAGCGCGGTAGCTGACGCCATCAAGCAAGCTTTTACTTTCTCTGAGCAAGTCTTAGTTGAAAAAGCAGTACAACCCCGCGAGCTTGAGGTTGCCGCCTATGAATACAACGACGAAGTGTTCATTACACAGCCTGGTGAAGTGATTGCGCCTAACAATGCATTTTACACATATGAAGAAAAATACGGTGCCGATAGTCACTCTTTAACTACAGTCGAGGTAGATGACTTAAGTGATGAACAACGGGATATCATTCGTGAATCAGCGAGGAAAGCCTTTGTGCACATGAAACTACGTCACCTTTCTCGCATTGATTTTTTCTTAACCCCGGACGGTGATGTCTATCTCAACGAAGTCAATACCTTCCCTGGTATGACGCCGATTTCAATGTTTCCTAAGATGCTAAAACATAATGGGCATGTCTTTTCTGAGTTTTTAGCTCAGCACATTCGTAAAGCGGTTAATCCCAAGGTTTAATTGCTAAGAACTTAAGCTTTTCTCGCTCCGCCGTATTGGTATCTCCAAGATATTGATACGGCATTGCAGCACTTAACCAGCGACCAAAACTCTGGATCTCCCGCGCTTTATATCCCTGTTTCGACAATTCTTTTACAGCACCAATTCGTGTCGATTGACCAGAAAACTTTAAGCCAGGTTGCCCTAAACGTTCTCCAGCATGACGTAAAACCCGATAAATAGATGAGTCATCCAGTGGCGCAGATGCAATATGCCCATGACGATTAATGCCACGAAATACCGGCCCCGTCTCAACACCAACCAAATTCAACCAACGCATTAATGCCTCTTTGCCTTCATCGGAGAGTTTGTAAGAGGTTTCGCCTAATTCAATCATGACGATATCGTCTTGATAGACACATTGCTCTAATAACAATTGTTTAAGCTCACCACGTTTAAGAGCACACTCAAACATCACATGATAAATGGCTAAATCACGAATATCTTTAGCGACATCACTATTAATTAAACCTTCGTGTAATTGAGATAAATGGCCAGCTGTGAATGTTTCTGCTTGTTTGCCGTCACCATACTTATCCAAACGTAACTGCATCAATAACTGCCGGATTGGCTGAGTACGTGTCGGATCGCTATAGCCCGCTAGTTTATGAATATTACTAATCGTGATGGCATACCGACGTAGCGTTGAAAATTTACGTTCCCGCGCTTCTTTTTCTAAAAAAAGGCGAATAGCCGTTGTTGATGCCGGCAAAGGAGACACTTGCTTAAATTGGCAGAACTCGCGAAATAAATTCCAATCTTTGACCATGGCCACGCATGACCGTTTCGCATACCCATTGTGGGTAATATCTTGAAAACCTTCTACCGTCAGCTCATTTAGCAAAATTGTGCGATATTGACGCTGAAGTGTAGAATCTGTGAACTCAGAACAATTTTTTTTCAATGAAAACACCATAAACTAGAAGTTTGGACAGAAAGAGACTTGCTAAGCTAAAATATACAATTATTATTTATACTAACGAAATGACACAAGAGTAGCGAGCGCTTATGGCTGTATCAATTTATCGCGGGGTGCAACTGCAATCCGCCAATGATTCGACTGAAGTTTGGCAAGCCCGAATTAAAAAACATGTTATCACGGGAAGTCTGGCAGCAGTAAAGAAAAGTATTGATTGGTGGTGTGACACTGCGTCTTTAATCGATCCAAAAGAATTTGAGTCATTACAACCCAGAAAAGATGATACGGTTAGCGCTGGCGCTCAAGAGAACTTTAATGGATACACCATAAAAAACGATACGGGAGAAGCGAATGCTTGGTATTGTTTTTTTAATGGACGCTTAATCAAAGGATCTAAGGTAGCCATTCAAAAACACATTGAAGCCTATCTTATTGCCAAGAAGCGCGCCGAAGGTAAATAGAGATAACGAACAAAGAAGTAGATATTTTATGACATTAGTATATTCAACCGACGTTGGGCGAATTGACCCAGAGCCAGAGCAAAAAATTCGTCCTCAAGGCGACGGGATTGTGCGTATTCACCGAGAAACAAAAGGGCGAAAAGGCAAGGGCGTTTCAGTAATCAAAGGCTTGGATATGGACGATGCGCCATTAAAATTGTTAGCAGCAGAGCTGAAAAAAGTGTGTGGCTGTGGCGGCTCCGTCAAAGATGGATGTGTTGAAATTCAAGGTGATATGCGCGATAAAATAAAAGCGCACTTGGAGAAAAAGGGTCATACCGTAAAACTAGCCGGTGGCTAAACCTCAAACTATGTAATAAGCCATGTTTTCAAGCATGGCTTTTTACTAGCGAAAATAACTCAAACTCATTCGATAGATACTCGTCATATTTATTGGTATGAATCAGCTAGCAAAGAAACAATTACGTGAAAGCTTCTCACGATTATTTATAGTTTAAACAGACCTGACACAATACCCATGTCACTTCTGATAAATTTACAGTCAATGCCATTTTTATTACAACACAGCTAACGTTAGACCGATTAGTGGCATTATCCAATGTTAGATTCCGCATTTAGCGTAGGTAGATGAAAATACTTTAGGCATGCACTCAAGAATGTCTTACAACCTTTGTGCGTACTTACCGTACTCAAGACTCGCAATGCCATTAAAATAGGAAGCTTTGTGACCGGAATAAAAAATCGAGTAATTCGCCGAATAAAAAAGACCATTATGGTATTTTTTGCTGTGTTACTCGGTACGCCTATATTGCTAGCACTCATTATGAAATTTGTGAACCCACCATTTTGGGGATGGGAAATTCATCGAACACTATTTCCTATTGATGGGTACCCACAGCAAATAGAACATCAATGGGTTGCGATATCAGAGATCTCGCCGTACTTACCTTTAGCGGTAATGGCGTCAGAAGATCAGCGTTTTCCCGAACACTGGGGAATCGATTTTCACGCATTATGGAAAGTGATTAAAACAAGTGGTTCTGGAGGGCCTGATCGAGGTGCAAGTACCATTACTCAGCAAACAGCAAAAAATGTATTTTTGTACCCAAGTCATACGTATATCCGTAAAGCTTACGAATTATATATTGCGCTAATACTTGAGCTTATTTGGGGTAAAGAAAGGATCATGGAAGTCTATCTTAATGTGATTGAATTCGGCCCAGGTATTTATGGTGTACAAGCAGCATCAGAACATTACTTTGGCATTAATGCGAGCCAAGTCAGTCGCTATCAAGCGGCACAACTTGCGGTCGTATTGCCTAATCCCTACAAAATTCATCCCGCACCAATGACGAGTTACGTGCGTCATCGGGTAAACTGGGTTCTTGGCCAAATGAGAAATCTTGGTCCAGTCACTTTACATTAATACTCAGGTTATAAAACAACGCTGCAAAGGGAGCGTGGGCTCACTAATAATCAGTCAGTATCTGAAAGATAACTAACTGATTATTAGGTATTTTATGGTAAATACATTATGTTTAATAGCAGCTATCTATATCTATTATCACTAGAGAAGTGGGGGTATAACAAAACACAATAGAGTAAATATCTCATCTTAACGAGATATATTCACCACAACCTTATTTAACATAACACATATAATGCGCACCAAAGGCGACATTACATATTACCTGAAAATATGCAGTAACTCATAGTATAATCCGAGATTTCGGCTAGCAATCCGAAGTACTCAACACTCACGATTACAAACACGTAATCTGACAATAAAAATGCGCACTACCAATCACTTCATTAAGTCTTAAAATAACCATTATTGAACTGAAAAGTTTGTACCTCAGTGCCTCACGAAAGTATGGCTGTGTTTAAACACCATAACATCAACTCTTATCCGTGTGGCTATCAACATGTTTCATTCACAACGTTATTGCTAACCAACTAAATGGAGCTATACCACATGCATGCATCCCATACATTTAATATGTGACAACATCACTTTTAGTTGGCCATCGGGTTAACTCCACCGTGACGTCACGTTCACCACGGTGGAGCTCTCGTATTTACTCAGTAACCGCTAAGAAAAATACGAAGAAAGAAAAACCAAAAGAAAGCGTTGCCGCTACTCCAAGGTAATACAAATATGCAGCTTTCTGAGTCATAAACATTGCCCTTAAATAAGTGTGGTCTTTAATTCTAATCGCTTTAAAGAGCAAAGTATATTACTGACATCAAAGATTTATCGATTATTAGCCGATCTTTTAGCTTACAAGTATCGCTTCTGTAAGAATGCTCACTTTCATAAGTTTAATCAATAAAACTAAGCATAATCACAACATTTATGCACAATTCTAGTTACATGATAATGAAAAACTAGATTGTGTCGCTTAAGGAAACAATCCAATAACACTGAGGAAGCTCAAAATTATCGATGATTATGATGTATGAGCATGCATTAAATTTTCGATTCTCAAATATAGTGGCTACAATTTAAACACTACCAAAATATGAAATGTTTGTGGATAAAACATCTTTGTGTCACTTTTACCAATTAATCTAATGCAATAATGCACGATTCAAACTTCGGGCCACGTGGCAACCCGTGACAGCGTAACAAGAAGTCGCATCAATAGAGAAAATGGAATAACATGACAATGAGGGAACGAACATGAAACAACGTTTAAAGATCTGTTTAAGTACAACCACATCCCTACTCGCTTTAGCGGTCAGCGCCTATTTATACTTATTTTTATCTCAAGAATGGGCACTAAAACTATTTGTGTTACTTGGTTCAGCGCTGATAATTCATCGCTATTGTTGCTTAGTTATGTCGAAACTAGTGCCTGGTGAGACATTAGAAAGCCAAGAAAAGTGAATGGTTTATATCGATGTAGATTTAAAAGTATGTGGCTTTCTTGAGTAAAATATTTAGTTATAGTGCATTATGGTCTTGTGTAGTCACAATGAACTTTGTAAATGCAGGATAACGTTGTTGATAACTTCGCAAACATGATCCTTGCGAAGGTTCAAGATCATAATATTGGCAGGTTATTTTTTTAACTTAATAAAGTATCTACATTTGATAAAAAGCGGCCGACAGAATATATGTACACTGTCATATGGAAATAACGACAGTATAAAATACTACTTTAAGTTATTAATTTTTAGGTATTTATATTTTTAATACAAAAAAACCAAGGCACTTTGCAATACCTTGGCGATTCAAATTATGCTTTCTTGTCTTTTTGGGCTTCACGAATCTCATTGGCAACCAGTTTAATCGCTTCCCCTGAGCTCATTCCCTGACGCATCATTTCTTGTATTTTTTCAACAGCTTCTTGCTGTTCTTCGTGAGTCATCGTCGGTAGATCTTCAAACATTATATTTACTCCTGAGTTTGGAGGACGAATATAAAGTGAAATTCAGTAAGTAGCAAGTAAGTTTATGGATGCCCCCATAGAATTTTCATTCGTATAACTTGCTGCTATATCCATTTGAAATAAACCTAATGGTGATAGGCCCACTCCAGCAGTATAGGTCGGCTCCCGACCGGAATAAGCTATATTTTTTTGATAACCAACACGCAGTTGTAACTGTCGAAGTAAATCTATCTCCGCCCCTACTCTAAGCATTTGAGTATTGTCGTCAAACGCGTCAAAACGGCGGAGTTCATTAAGATCATAATCAATACTTAGGGTAAAAAAATCAGCTACGATACCAGCGCCGACCGTATATAAAGGACGCATTTTATATTCATACTGTAGTGCATTACCATTAGCTGAACTAATTGTCTTCGTCGTAATATTATGAGGTACTAGATTAGATGCAGATACCCCCAAACGATAAGGTCCATAGAACCAAAGCCCACCGGCATCTAAGTTAAGTTGATTTTCTGCATTACTATTTTTAGCAACATCAGTAAGTTCAAACTCTTCTGGCGTGGCTTGATATACAAAGGTATAAATTCTTTGTAATTTAGGAGATAGGCCAAAAGCCATATGTTGACCAAAAACGGTATTATAGCGTGCCACCGATACCCCCACTTCAGTCACCGCTACCGAGACCGCATCTATCGTGGTATTTTGTGCTTTTTGCAGTGTACATTGATTCGTATTGCTTGATGTTTGGCAATTGCCAACATTCGCTGTAACAAATGATTCTGAATAGGCTTTACCAAAGATATTCATTGATAGGTATGGGTTTGGAATTCCTAGTGCAAAAGCACCACCTAATTCAGCATTAAACTGTGAACCGTTAATTTGGTTAAGCTCACCATCCAACGCAGTAATTTTTTCTTGTGTTACACTGTCACGTGTAGAGTCTAAAAGATCGGATAGTCTATCAATGGAATCCAACATATTATCTTGGTCATTATAAATGCCACCAAAGCTGGGGAGAATCATACCAGCATCATCATTACGCCGATAAATTGCTGTTAATGCAGGATTATAAAAAGGAGCAGTAAGATAGGTTGCAGAGACAACACCGACGCCACCCATGCCATCCCCACGCGCTTCAATCGAGTGAGGAGCCGCTGCAAAGGAAGATGTTACCCATAAAACAGAGGCTGATAAAACGCTGTATTTAAAAAAAGGAAGTTTATACATAGCGGTAAACCGATAAATTGTTTATTTCTTATCGGCTTAATATGCGCTATCTTTAATTTTTTTGCTCTTTGTTTGCAACACTGTAGCTTTTACTGATGACTTGAGATTTTTCAAGTATCAATGGCCCTTGCCAGCGCTGCTCAGTGATTGATACCGCCATCACGTAGTTATTAGGTGGTAAACTATCAACCGGCAGTGACGTTGGAAAATCTGAGTCATAAAAATGTTTCCAGATAGGTTTATAATCACTATCGACATAATCGTAAACAGTGACACCCAGCTTAGGAAGTGGACAATATTTATTTAGTAACGCATTTTTCTCTACTTTCCAATGATCTTTGGATGCCCAACGTACTGAACGTTTGGCTTTTTGATTACCCAAGATAACCCAAGTACTCCAAGATTCTTGGTCTTTGGCAGTAATATCCAAACGATACAGACCAACCGACAGTTCATTATTAAGATTATATCGCTTCACATAATGATGAGTATTACTTCCCGCATTCTGTGTGGTTGGCGAATAATCTATCGCTTCACTCGGTTTAATCGCTTTAAAACTCGAATCAGATGAAATAGATTGATCAACCCATTGCGTTAAACGGATCGCACTAACCGGTTTACCAGCTGAAGCTTCGATCAATACTTGGTAAGCGTCTCTGCCCGGACTTTGGATATTGACCCGTCGCAAGGTTACCGCGTTTATCCAATCAGGAAACTGTTTACTGTCGAGCCCTCGTCCACAATCTGCGGTTAGCGCCTGACCCAGTAAACCGTTTAAATGATTACTAATATCGTCACTTTTATCTAATTGCCACACTTCAACCATAGAGTCGAACATACTCGTTAAATTCCCTTCCAATAAGTGTTGGTGGGCTTGCGTTAACGGTGTGTTATCTTCGAACCATTCAGCATGAGCAACAAAGGGCACGCTTAATAACGTGCCCAGTAATAGCGTTTTCTTCATTTATTACGCTTTCATTTTATATCCGACACCACGCAGGGTTTCAATATCTAACCCTGGCAATTTTTGGCGCAACTGTAATACGTGAGTATCGACAGTACGAGTTGTCGGGAAGTGATTGTAACCCCACACGTGATCAAGCAGTTCGTCACGAGTAAAGACACGACCGAGATTGCTTGCTAAAAATAACAACAAATCAAATTCTGTACGAGTCAGTGTGATCGACTCGTCTTGATAAAAAACTTCACGCGTCGATTTATCTATCACTAAATGATTGGTAATCACTTTGTTATCGTCTGCATTCCCTTCTTCATCAGGAGCACGCATTTGTGCACGAATACGCGCAAAGAGTTCCGCTTCTGCAAAAGGTTTGGTTAGGTAATCTGTCGCACCAGCATCCAAACCTGCTACTTTGTCTTTAACCGTTACTAACGCGGTTAATAGAATCACAGGCACATCTTTAATTTGTTTCCACTCAGCTAGGTGCTGAACAGAATCACCATCAGGCAATTGGCGATCTAAAACAACAAGGTCAGCATGTTCCCAATGCGGTTTTACTTCCGCAATGGTCTCAGCGTGTAAACAGTTATATCCCGCTTGTTCCAAACTTACCAATAGGCCGTCTGCTAAATTTTTATCGTCTTCAACGAGAAGCAATGTCTGTTTCACAAGGTATCTCCAATATAAATGTTGTTGGTGGTCCAATAAGGCTCATCGTACCGCCCATTCTTCCAACCATTGATTCTACAATAGTCAATCCAAGCCCAAGACCGCTTTTACTCACAAATGGCTTACGCAATTGCCGCCAATCTTTATGGCTAAGTGAGCCTTGATCCATCACTTTTATCGTGACTGAGTTTTCTGCGGTTGTAACATCCAACGCAACAGGAGCAACGCCATATTTCACAGCATTACGAATTAAGTTATCAATACACGTCCCTAACCAATATACATTCAATTTAGCGGCTATGTCGTTATCAATATTTAGCGCAATAGGAACCGAAAACTCCTCTTCCACTTTAAACTCTAACCATTCAGCAACAGAAGGCACCCACTGTGTTGAAAGTGGCTTATTATCTGATTGCAAATAATCTTTACTTGCCTCTGCAAGCTGTCTTAATCGACGAGAGTCTTCACATAAACGTCGAAATTCGTCATATACCGTCTCCGGTAAGTGTTCAAATTCACGCCGAAACCCTTCTACTGTCAGTGATAAACTCGCAATTGGTGTTCTCAATTCATGAGTCAGTATCTGCAAAATCAGCATACGACTACGCATTTCATTACGCTTAGAATTCCAGCGATAAATAGCCCAACCCAACACCAGCAGTATATTTGCGATAACCAGTACAATCATGCTTATACGTAATAAGCTTGAATGATCTTCTATATCCCAACATATATTACCGCGTTGAACAAAACATGCCGTGCTTGAACTCGCTAAGTTATACGTTAACCCAGCTTTACGTGCATTATGACTCCAATCAGTTGAATCAAAGACATAATATTTGTCTCCTTTTCTTAACCAGAGTTCCTCGTGCTCACTAAACATCAGTGAACCATCAAGCAATGCTTGCAATGACTGACTATTCATTGATTGTAAGCGCCCTAACAACGTATTAGCGGGAGCTTTAGAGCGCTCATCAATATGCATATATTGCTTCAACGAATTGTACATATTGGGGTGCTTTTTAACGTAGCGAGCAGCGTAAGTCCCTCCGCCGGGATGTATTAAACCACTACGTGCAAACCAACTGGGCTTAAGCTTGGTTCCTTTACAAACTGCACGAGTAAATGACAGAGGTTCAGTCACAAGAGGGTTATACGGTAACTTACCACTACAGTTTTTCGCTAAACGATAGAGCCGCTGAATAGCATTCAATGGATATTTTGATGTTTGCGGCAACATGGTTTCAGGTTTAATCAATGTCTCAGGGAAATCACGTTGCAATGTATCTAATTTATAAGACACAACCGCATTGTCGTAGTCAAATAGTGATACAAACAGATCGATACGTTCTGGTAGCGAATCTGCATGGGCAAGAGAAGAAAATAATGCTCCCATTACTACACATGTTGTCGTGATTGCGTTTTTCAATAGAAATCTTTTATAAGTCATGAATTCAAAACGTTGGCAGAGTATTGACGAAGCCATACACCTAAATGTTATATTTATGTCAATAATGGTTATCTTTCGGAAAAATGGCCTTGCAGACTCATCATTTAGTGACTATGGACTGCGGTGCACTGCTCAATACATTGGCCATCTTAACACGTCGTCTCTCTGTAGTGCGTAGCGATTGACCGCTTTTGATTGATAATGTGAATGTATTCCAAACAATTGGAATACATTCACATTTTACACTTTCATCTTCTGTGGTCTCATGATGCTAAACGTGCCCAGTATCCAACAGATTACGACATCATGACAGAGTTTTCATTTAAACACACTTGATCGAAAAATGGCGAATCTAAGTGCCAAATAGCATCTATTTTTTCATCTAATATAAAGCGTTTACGTTTACTTCGCTAGACGCCAACAAAACGGACAGAGCATTGTTAGCGATAACAAAAAACCTCAATCATTGATTTGTTCAATCATTGAGGCTACGTCAGTATAGCTCGCCCATGAGGACACCGTCGTCTTACGAAAAAATATTATCACCCATTTGGTCAATGAACAGTTGTGATTTCTTTAGCATGAGTTCATTGGCTTCTTGTTCAGTGGGTAACACATCAGAACGGATAAAGGTATGTGTTTGTAATTGTTCATTAACACTTTTGGTAATGCGTCCAGCGACCCTAAATTGTCGACCTTCTTCCAGCGCTTCTTGGTAAATGTAAAAGCCTTTATATTCCACAGGCGTGATTTCTACCTTTACTTCAGGCTTTTTCTCACCAAATAAGCGTGTAAATATTCCCACAATAACTCCTTTAACTCTGTGTATTGTCTGTTTTTAAAATAGGGGTTTCATACCACTCTAACTCTTGATCTTCTGCAAACCAATCTCGAGCTGAGGTAACTGGTAGGTCTTGTTCCCTGTCTTGACGTCTATCATTGGTTATCATTGACTCTGCTGCCAGCAATGCTGTTTGTGCTTTTTCCTTCAGCAGCACTAGACGATCTTCCGCTAAGGCGGCTAAAAAATCAATATCATGTCGAATATAAACGGGACGTAATTGATTCAATGCTAAACAAGCTAAATCTGCCATTTGTTCATCATCATATTGCCGGTGAAAATCGAGCTCTAACAATGCCTGCCCGACTAACGTTTCCATGTAATTATGCACACCCGAATTAATTTGCATAACGTTCTTTTCATCCTTTATTGTACGAGTCACTAAGAGACAATTAATGATGGGCATAATGAGACGACTATATACAAAGTTTTTGCATGTATTCTCAAGAATAAGACACCCAGATCCTTATTGACTAACGATAATTCATGGAATGACCGTAACACTATGATAAGTTACGGATTAAAGATATATGAAACTAGACGCAAATCACTAGGCGCTATATCTGGGTATTATCATATATTAAGCTCGGCTTTTTCTCACAACTTAGTTGATTGAACGTGAACAAATCACTCTCAATATGACACTTGGAAGTATTATGCACACTCCCTTACAAATTCATCGTGGTCGAATATTTCATTTTCCGCGAGCCACTCATTCACCGCAAAACGATTATCAATTTTTTGAGGATGGTATCCTGATCGTCGACAAAGGTAAGATCCAATATATGGGTAGTGCTGAACATTTCTTTAACAATCAAGCCCATCTGAATCCAAATACTATAACGATCACAACACACAATGGTGTCATTTTTCCCGGTTTGATTGATGCGCATGTGCATTATCCACAAATGGAGATGATGGCCAGTTATGGCGAAAAATTGGTCGATTGGTTAAACAACTACACATATCCGACTGAGAAAAAATACCAAGACGCTAATTATGCAAAATCGCAAGCGATCGATTTTATTAATCAGCTGTTTGCCAATGGCACTACCACGGCGAGTGTCTATGCAACTCGTTTTCCACAATCGGTGCATGCCTTTTTTGAGGCCGCGGAGCTCTACCAAGCGCGGATGATTTGCGGAAAAGTAATGATGGATCGCTTTGCGTCAGATATGCTAAGAGATAAGCCCAAAGAAGCCGCGTACGAAACACAAGCACTGATTGAACGGTGGCACAATCAAGGTCGTAATTTATATGCACTGTCGCCACGATTTGCTGCAGCGTGTAGCCCGCAACTATTGTCGCAAATAACGCAAATTGCTGAGCGCCATTCCGATATATTTATACAAACTCATGTCAGTGGAAGTCCAACCGAAGTCGATATTGTCAAACAGCTCTATCCGCAACATCAGGATTATTTATCTATCTACGAAAATGCGAACTTAATTCGAGAGCGTACCCTGCTGGGTCATGGTATCTATTTTAGTGAGGAAGAATTACAACGTTTGGGGAAAACCAACGCGACTATAGTCAGTTGCCCGACATCCAATTTTTTCTTGGGAAGTGGTTTGTTCCCTTATAAAAAAGTAAAAAAGCATAATGTCAACGTGGCGTTTGGGAGTGATATTGGCGCGGGTACTCGCTTATCACTGTTTGAAAATCTCGCGGACGCCTACAAAGCCTGTCAGCTACAAAATTATCCTCTTGATCCTTTTGAAGCACTGTATCAATGTACTCAAGGTTCTGCGGTAACGATGCAATTAGACGATAAAATCGGCAACCTCAACGTAGGAACCGAGGCGGATTTTATCGTGCTCAATGTTGATAATAGCCCAATACTCAAACAGCGTTTACGCCGTGTGGATAACTTAGAAAGTCGCTTGTTTGCTTTGATCATGCTTGGTAATGAATGCGTTGTCCAATCCACCTATGTGGCAGGCAAACATGTATATGAACGTACACATTAACCACAATATTCAAGGTGTTTGTCGCTAGAGCCAGTTTGCTCGTCATCTAATACGAGCAAACCGATCCCTTTCATTACCTCGTGGTTTGCATGCTCTCAATCATCGCGACCAACGTCTGTAATGCGACTCCCACATCGCTGGCATTCACACTCTCAGCAGGGTGATGACTGATACCTTTTTCACAACGGACAAATAACATCCCGACCTTAGTTAGGCTTGCCATCGCTAATCCATCATGCCCAGCACCACTGCTTAAATATAACGGCGTTTGACCTGTTATTGTTTCTACCGCTTCTCCCCAAGATTGGCGCAGTGTTTCGTCACACAATACAGCAGGGGCGTCATAGATATTGCTCGCATTCAATTGTAAGTGACGATGTTCAGCAATAAGGTGTAATCGCTTAAGTAGTTCTTGCGCCGCATGATCTAACTTTGCTTGGTCATCACTACGAATATCCAACGTAAAACGAGTTTCACCTGGAATTACGTTAACCGCCCCTTGCGGGGTATGACACACCCCAACCGTTGCCACCATGTTATGCTGGCTCGCATATGATTCAATATATTGAATCATTTCCGCGGCACCACAAAGTGCATCTTGACGTAATGGCAAAGGCACGGTGCCGGCATGTCCAGCAAACCCTTTCACTATAAACTCATAGCGTTTAGCGCCGGCAATACCAGTTACGACGCCCAGTGCACGATTATTTGCTTCTAAAACAGGTCCTTGCTCAATATGCACTTCTAAATAGGCGAGTACATCACTCGCCTTTCTGGCTGCAGACGCAATATTGGTTGGATCTAAACCAAATTTACGCATAGCATCACCAATTGTGACACCGTCACTATCTGTTACGGTTAACCATTCAGTGGGATAAATTCCCGCCACAGCGGATGACCCAATTAACGTTGTATTAAATCGAGTGCCTTCTTCATCGGCAAAAGCAACAACGTCGATATGAAAAGGGAACTCAACATTACGTAATTGGGCTAAAGCTGCGATACCCAGTAACACACCAAGATTACCATCATATTTGCCGGCATTCGTGACCGTGTCACTATGAGAACCGATAATGAGCGTAGGCTGTGTCGGATTTGCAGAGACCTTTCGCCCCCATTGATTGCCGACACTATCTTCCCAGCTGACTAACCCTGCGTCTTGCATCCACTTTTGTAATTGCTGATGAGCTTGTTGATGTTGTTGAGTTAAATAAGCCCGTGTTAAGCCGTTATCATCGGCACTGAAAGTCGCCAAAATGTCGGCTTGGTCCATAATCTGATTGGCTGTCAGTAAAGCGCTATCCATGCTGGTATTCCTTTATTTTCACTGCCTGATATTGTTACGATTTTTCATCTTAACGATAGCATTCCATTGCCGCACATACCGCTTGGCCCACGTCAATACGTGCACGATGACGAATAAGAATCGCTTCTAACGCCGCCAAGGTGGTCAACACACAATCTTGACGAGCATTGTATCCCATTGTTCCAATACGCCAGATTTTACCGTGAAGAGGCCCAAATGATGTGCCGATTTCGATACCGAAACGATTGAGTAGCTCCGCGCGAACTTCATCCCCTTGAACCTCTTCAGGGATATAAACGCCAACCACATTATTCATTTTCTGGGTTTGATCGCCAAACAAACGTAACCCCATCGCGGAAAGTCCCTTAGCCAAGGCGTGTCCCGCTTGTTTGTGACGAGCAATGGTATTCTCAATCCCCTCTTCTAGAAATAAACGAGCACACTCGCGCGCGGCATAGAGCATAGAGGTCGCTTCTGTATGATGGTTAAGACGCTCTGGCCCCCAGTAATCCATGATCATCGAAAGATCAAAATAGTTTGATTGAATCATCATATCACCACCTTCCTGATGGTGGTCTGCGCGTATCCCCGCTTCAACATGCTTACGACGGTTAATCACGTCAGCACATTGTTCGCTTAGTGTAATCGGTGAAGAACCAGACGGCCCGCCTAGACATTTCTGTAAACCGGCCGATACGGCGTCAAGGTGCCATTCATCCACTTTAAGCTCATTACCGGCGATGGACGCGGTTGCGTCACAGTAAAATAACACCCCGTGGCGATGACAAACTTCGCCAATCTCTTTGAGGGGTTGGTTCATCGTGGTAGAGGTGTCACCTTGCACTGTCGCCAATAGCTTAGGTTGAAAACGTTTGATTTCTGCTTCTACTTGTTCTGCCGTACAGACGCCTCCCCACTCTATATCGATGGTTCGGATTTCAGCCCCAACACGGCGGGCGATTTCACATAACAAATGCCCAAAACGGCCAATAACGGGAATTAACACTTTATCGCCAGGTTTGAGTACAGACACCAGTACAGCTTCAATACCTGAACGCGCCGTTCCGTCCACCAGCAAAGTATGTTGGTTATTGGTTTGAAAGACTCCGCGATAAAGGCTTTGTACTTGGTTCATATATCCGGTCATAACCGGATCGTATTGACCAATCAAAGACTGCGATAAGGCTTGATGAACGCGTGGGTAAGCATTAATCGGCCCAGGTCCCATCAATAGACGTTGCGGCGGGTTCAGTGTTTCGAAAAGTGATTGTTGATTATCCATGATAGTCTCCCAATAAGTAGGTTCCGTCACTGCGAGGATCGCTCGTTGCTTGTGCAGTGCCATTGGTACAGCTGATGATCGCTCCTGCGTGCCCCATCACCTCGTTGTTATTAGGGACACTGACCACATCGTGTCCCATTTTGTGTAAACTTGTGCCGAGTGAATCATAAAGCGCTTTTTCTAGACGTAAATTATCGGTTTCAGCTCCCCAAGTGCGCCCCAATAGCCAGCGGGGTTTAGCGACAGCATCTTGCAATGTTTCGCCTTGGTAACAATACCGACTAAATAAGCAACCTTGAGTTTGTGGTTGCCCTTCTCCGCCCATCGTGCCATAAACCATCCGTTGCCCATCTTTTAATTCGGCGTAAGCGGGATTTAAGGTATGAAACGGTTTTTTTCTTGGTGCTAAGACATTATGGTGTTTAGGATCCAATGAAAAACTTTTCCCTCGACAGTTCCACACAATTCCGGTTTGCGGAAGAACGACTCCAGAGCCAAACTCCCAATATAAACTTTGAATAAAACTCACCATGGTTCCGTCTTTATCACAGGCGCCCATCCAAATCGTATCCCCGGGTTTGGCAATATGAGGCCATGGAGCGGCTTGATTAACATCCACCGAACGGGCTAGCTCATCAATATACTCTGGCGTTAAATAGTCCTGCAGCTCACAAGTTAAGCTTTGTGGATCCGCAATGACACGGTCACGAATAATAAACGCTTGTTTCGTCGCCTCAACTAAGCGATGAATATGATCAAGCTCGACCATATTGTCATCCACTAATCTGTCATAAATGGCCAGTATTAATAGCGAGGCCAAGCCCTGTGTCGGCGCTCCCAGATTATAGAGTTCGCCTTTAGAAATAGACGTTGTTAAAGGCTCGCACCAATTCGCCGTATAGCGTTGAAAATCGCTCAATTGCAGTGGACTTCCAACAGCTTGCAGATCCTCTGCCATTAATGTCGCCAGTGTGCCGTGATAAAAATCGTCTAAGCCGTGTTCGGCGAGTTGTTGTAAGGTTTTACTAAGAGTCGAATTCGTTACTTTTTCGCCGGCAGACAACGGCATGTTGTCTTTTAAATACCATTGATTAAAACTCGCCTCATCTTGCAAGCGAGCAAACGTTTTGTGACTGGCATAGGCTAAACTGTCGGTCACTGCTATCCCTGCATCGGCAGCGTGAATGGCATCGCCTAGCAAGGTGGCTAACGATAAACCTGAATGGTTGTATTCCAATGCTTTATTCCAACCGGACACGGTGCCGGCCATAGTAAGAGCAGCACCGCCACCGCTTTCTGGAATCATGCCATAAGTGGTTTGATATTCGGATAACGTCGCATGTTCTGCCGCTGCACCACACGCATCAATCGCGACCGGTTTCTCACCTGGCTTGGAAATAAGCCAAAACCCATCGCCACCTAATCCACTCATATGCGGATATTGCACGGTGACCATGGCAGCTGCTGCGACCATTGCTTCACATGCCGTGCCGCCCGCATCTAAAATACGTTGTCCGGTTTGAGCTGCAAGATAATGAGGCGCGGTAAACGCCGTTTGCTTAGTCGTCATCGGCATCACCTGTGTTTATGTTGCTTTCGATGCGCGGTTCGTCACAACAATCTTGATCGGTAAGACGTGTGGCCAATGTCAATAATTCAGCATCTTGGTATGGCGCACCTAACAATGAAACCCCACATGGACCTTGCGGTAAGTGTTCCATCGGTAGATGTAATTGCGGTAAGCTCGCTAAGCCAGCGTACGCCGTTAAGCCCATTAAATGCGAGCGGTATTCGGCTAACGCAGGCTCTTGCATATCGAGTGCTGGCGGACCAGAAGGTGTGGTTGGTAATACCCAAAGACTTTGTGTCTGACAAATTTCCCTATGAAGCCATTGGCTAAACGTTGTACGTTGCTCTAGCGCAATACCATAATCCTTCTCGCTGATCTGCCTAGCCCACTGCACCCGTGTTGCGATAGCAGGATCTAAACTGTGGCCATGGTGAGATAACCACTCTCCGTGATTTTGAATAATGTCATAGCCTTGAATAGTACGGAATATTTCACTGAGTATGCTTGGAGTCCATTCACTGTGTTGGCAAATAGCGCCCCTTTTAAGGGGAATCTTTGACGCTTGGCACCACTTTTCTAAACGCTCTAACCGTTCAATACCTAGCAAGGTTAAAAACGCATCATCTAGATATAAACTATCGATCTGGTTTACTGGTTCATCGCTTGGATATAACGCGTCAAATACACTGTGGAGCACATTAAGCCGTTTGGCCAACAAACCCGCTGTATCGAAACGCCCCGCTAACTCAAATGCGGCGTTTAAACTCAAGACACCGTGTGTAGGACGTAATCCATAAATATTGGTGTAACTTGCCGGAACCCTGACTGAGCCGCCCGTATCGGTCCCTATCGCAAAATCTGCTAGATCACTTGCCACAGAAACAGCAGAGCCACTTGATGAGCCCCCAGGAATACACTCTAGCGCGGCAGGGTTGATAGGTGTGCCATAATGGATATTTTGTCCATTGAGGCTATAAGCTAGCTCGTCAGTTTGCACACGACCAACACATTCTGCGCCGCATGCAAGCAAAGAAGTAATCAGTGGTGAGGTTTCATTCGCCGGTTCATGCGTGGCAAGCCACTGGGGATTACCAGCCCCCGTCACGTAGCCCGCCACATCAAAAAGATCTTTAAACACAAACCGATAACCAGAAAGGCAACCAGTTTGAGTCGGGGCCAAGTGCATTGGCCCTTGCTGACAAAAGATTCGAGTATCCATACTCATACTACATCCTTGTTTATCACATCGCGTATCTGCGATAACGTCTTGCGTTATTATTAAGAGGCTGTCGCGACTTTATCTGTGTCCGTGGCTTTCGCTGCATAGCGATTAGCAATAATTGCGCAGTAAAAGATCTGCAGCGGGTGGTATAGCATGATAGGCAGCAAAATCATGCCTAAATTCGGGTCACTGGCAAAAATCACTTTGGCCATCGGAATTCCAGCCGCCAATGTTTTCTTTGAACCACAAAAAATGGCCGTCACTTCATCAGGCATACTAAAACCACACAAGCGGGCGCCCCATTGAATACCATGGACCATAACGATAAGTACCACGACACACACCACTATCGATAACACTAATAAACTCGGCGAAAATTGCGTCCAAATTTGGTTAATCATCGAATCACAAAACGCGTTATACACAATTAGAATAATGACGTATTTATCAAGTTTACCGACAATGGCTTTATGACGAGTCATCCAAGCCACCAGATAAGGGCGTAATAATTGACCGGCGATCATAGGAATCAGTAATAACTTACCGATATCCAGCACCGCCTCCCAAAAATTCATGTCTGCTCCTTGCAATCCCATGAAGGCTTCAACTAACGCAGGTGTAATAAACACACCAATAATGGATGATAATGATGCGTTAAAAATCGCTCCTGGAACATTGCCTTTGCCGACACTGGTCATGGTGACAGATGAGGATACGGTACTTGGCAAGGAAAAGAGGTAACAGAAGCCGAATGCGAGCGGTGCTGGCATAAAGGCTAAAAATTGGTTGCCAAAAATAACCCACAACAACGGGTAGGCTGCAAACGTCGCCAGTTGTACATAGATGTGCAACTTCCAATTTGATAAGCCTGCTTTAATCGCTTGCGGCGACAAACCTAAACCGTGTAAAAAAAAGACCAAGGCTATACCAACACTGGTCACAACATCCAAATGCAAAATACCATCTGTTTTGCCAAGATTAGGTGTAAACACCGCCAACGCTATGGCAGCCATCATTCCTAAAATAAACCATTCTTTTTTAATCTTTGCTAATATTTTCATTAAGTTAATTCTATTTTGCGTTAAATATAAATATTGGCGCTATTCTACTTCATGTAACTGAGAATAACTCTGACTGATTTGACGACTTTTAGTGACCGCGTCACTTCCTAATTGGAGATAGACCTGATTGACCAAAAAAGACACTAAACTCATCGGTACCGCATAACTGTCCAAAGGCGCATGATTGTCCATATGACACACCAGCATATGCTGGCATTGCTGGCTATAACGTTGACCTGATTGGTCAGTGATCAACAACACATCCATATGGCTGACATACTCCATTAATTTAGAAAAATGGGCGATACGCCGGCGTATACCTATGACAATAATAAAGTCACCGTCGTTCAGTTGACTGAGATCTTCACCAACGGTTTGCCCAGGCAATGGAAGTAATAGCACGTTGTCACGGCATTGCATCAACTGCTGGCGTAAATGTAACGCAACTGGATAACTATTACGATAGCCAATCACCACTACTCGCCGTGCATTCGCTATTGGCTGTATCAAGCGGGTCATATCCATATTGGCAAGTTGCGACCATAACTGTTCAAGCGCGCTCACTTCATGTCGAATACTCGGATCTGCAATCTCAGATGTCAGTACAGGTACACCTTGCTCACGCTGCGCGATAACTTCTTCACGCAATGCTAAATGATCTTTATATCCGAGTTGGCGTATAAACCGACTCACTGTCGTTTTCGACACATCGCAGGCAATGGCAATCTGCGCAGTGGACTGCATCACAATCTTATCCGGATGTCCCTGTAGATAATCAGCAATCCGCCGCCCACTGTGGCTCAATTGTTCATAGTGATGAGCAATACGTTCACTCAGTGAATCCACTCGGTTAGTCATATTTGATTTTCCTGCATTCATATTAACAACAAACAATGAAACAATGAAACAATTGAACCATTTTTATTAAATAAAGCAACGATTGTGCCATAGACAAAATTAAAAATTTATCCTGTTATTTCAGACGTTTAATATTAAATCTCGGTTCAATAAGGCATGTTTTTTAACATTAAATGGTTATTTTGGTGCATAAATGAGTAATTCTGGTGCAAGTGTTTCCAAAATATAACTCATGTTAGTAGTGTGTATTGCTCTCTAATCGATGTATAAGACAAAAGAGAAAAACAGACAAAAAAATGCCCCAGCTAGATCATTGCCTAGCTAGGGCCATCTTTCACTCTTTCATATACAACTTGGCTTATTTAACAGGTGTGGCTGGGTTATAAACCGTCTGCGTCGCAATCTGTGTTTGCATAAGGTAACGATAAAATACTGCGGCAGAGCCTCCGCCAATAAATAAGGCGTAGTTGGCCAACCCTGGTATCATGAAAGTCGCAACAATCGCAATCAATCCGGAAGCAACCAACGCATAGATGCTCTTCATATTGATACCATTCTTATACCAGTACAACCCTTGCTTAGATTCGGTATATAGCGACGGAATATCCATTTGGCGGCGTTTGATTATGTAATAATCGACAATGATAATGCCATACAAGGGCCCAATCATGGCGCCTAATACATCAACGGTATAGTGAATCACTTGAGGGTTATTAAATAAATTCCAAGGTGTGAGCACAACTGAACCAATAGCCGCGATGAAACCACCCAGTTTAAAGTTGATTTTTTGAGGGGACACGTTTGAGAAATCGAACGCTGGCGCAACAAAGTTCGCGACAATATTAATACCCACAGTGGCAAAGATAAATGTCAAAGCCCCTAGTACCGTGATCAAACCACTATCGAGACGACGGACAGTCTCTACAGGATCCGTAATCATCTCACCAAAAACGGGCATAGAAGCAGAGACAATAATGACACTAAAAGCCGAAAACACGATAAAATTGAGTGGTAGACCTAACCAGTTACCGAGTTTCAATTTTTTATAGCTACCACAATAGCGAGAGAAATCGCTAAAGTTTAAAGTGGGACCGGCGAAATATCCGGCGACTAACGCAGATGCAATGACCATCTGTAAAATAGCATCACTGCCGCTAAGTTCTTTATCGCCGAGACTGAACTGAATATTGTCCCAACCCGCTTGGTTGATCATGTAACAACATAAAGCAAACATAGCAATATAAATGGCTGGCCCTGACCAATCAATCACTTTACGAATCATATCCATACCGAACATAAAGACAACAGCTTGCAATACCCACATGGACATAAAGCCAATCCAACCGAGATAAGACAAACCAATAAAACTTGTCTCTCTTAAAGACGCTAGGCTTGGGAAAAAGTACAACAGTAGAATGATAAACGAGCTAGAAGCTAAAAAGGTTTGAATACCATACCAAACTACCGCAATGAGACCACGAATGACCGCAGGAACATTAGCGCCAAACACTCCAAACGCCATCCTTGCGACAACAGGAAACGGGGCCCCAGACTGCTGACCAGGACGACCCATTAAATTGGCAAATACCATCACTATCATGATGCCCACTAACAAACTAATGAACACTTGAATGCCATTGAGACCAAGCGCAAACAAACTGGCGGCAAACACATAACCACCTACGCTATGAATGTCTGACATCCAAAAAGCGAAGATACTATACCAGCCCCACTTTTGTTCTTTATCTGGTGCAAGATCCACATTACTTAATCGCGGGCTTACTGGAAAATCCTTATCCATAATCACTATCCTTTGCTTGATTGTATACAACCAATAATACAAATAGCATGCCATAGTCGTGGATCCCCGCCCCAGCTAGGCTAGCAATGATTCGATAGGCATTGGCGTTTATAACGCGCACCAATAAGCATCAACTCGTGCTTACTTTTAGGGCAATATCCACTTAAATCCTCACCACTTATGACGATAAACCATTCAATAGGTCGAGTTTCCTAGAGATAAAACATGACACATAGTCGGTATACAATTTGCATATACCTAGTTATTGATATTGTATACAAAATAACAAAGGGAATGTTATGCCAACGGATGAACACATTTACCAACAGATGCGTAATGCGATTGTCGAACATCAATTGATTCCGGGCACTCGCCTGCCAGAAGACAAACTATCAGACGCGTTTGGTGTGAGCCGTACGGTGACACGTAAGGTTTTACAACGGTTAGCATTAGAACGTTTTGTAACATTACAAGCGAACAAAGGAGCGTTCGTAACCCAGCCGACCGAAAAAGAGTCGTTAGATGTGCTCAATACGCGCATAATGTTGGAGCCCTTGCTAATCCCCGCGATTGTCGCGAATTGGTCCGATGCCCACTCGCATCGTTTTCGTGCGATGATCAAGCAAGAAAATCAAGCAAATGCTAATCACCAACATGAGCAAGCCATTCAGTTAACAGCTCGCTTCCACTTTGAACTCGCTTACTTGGCGGATAATGCCATTATGGCCAACTATATTGAACAACTTTGCTACCGCTCTTCATTGATCATTGCCGCTTATGGCTCTCACAGTAGCGTGAGCTGTGATTGTGACGATCATGCTCAGCTGATTAGCTTGTTTGAACAACAAGACACCGTGGCCGCCCAGGATTGGATGGTACGCCACCTAGACAATATAAAAGCCTCAATTCAATTTGAAAAAGACGCCTCCGTCGATGTCGACTTCCAAGCGCTCTTTGCGCACTCAACGCCCTATGCTATCCAATAGCGTTTAATCAATAGAGTCACAAATTACGTCGGACCACGCAGTATACCGCGTCATGAAAAAGGAATTCTCATGAAAATACAGTTAATCAATCCCAACACCAGTCAACCAATGACACAAAAAATGGCGCAGGCAGCACAAGCGATCGCTCTTCCCGGAACCCAAATTATCGCCACTCAGCCACAACATGGACCCAAAAGTATCGAATCTGCATTCGACGATGTGATTGCGGCGGCGGCATTAATGGATGAGATCGCCGATGGATATCACGCGAACGTTGACGCACATATTATTGCTTGTTTTGGTGATCCTGGGTTAGATGCTGCCCGTGAAATCGCGACAGCCCCCGTTATTGGTATTGCCGAAGCGGCTTTTCATGCCGCCAGCTTGGTATGTCGTCGTTTTAGCGTCGTGACCACATTAAGCAGCACCGTCCCTACTGCTCATCATTTGTTAGAACACTATGGTTTTGCCCATTTATGTGCCCAAGTTCGTGCCACAGACATTCCAGTGTTAGACCTTGAAAAGCATTCAGAGGCAGTCTACCAACAACTTGTTAATGAATGCTGGCAAGCCATTCATCAAGATAATGCCCAAGCGATTGTACTGGGTTGTGCGGGAATGGCGGATATCGTTGCGCGGTTACGTGAAGCGCTACCGGTTCCGATTATTGACGGTGTCACAGCCGCTGTAACATTCGCTGAAAGCTTAGTGCGGTTAGGGTTGACCACCAGCAAACACGGACATTATGCCGTGCCGAAAACCAAACCATTTATTGGCCGCTATCAACATTGGAACCGCTAAACACGAGCAACACAAATAGATGTTGTAAAACACAAATAATATCACTCTGACAAACCGCACTGATAACTTATAGTGCGGCGAATGACATACATTTCTAAGGACAGATTATGACGTATCAACCTCCTCGCGATTACACAGGCTATGGACGCCAAATTCCTCATGCACAATGGCCAAATCAAGCCCGAGTCGCGGTTCAGTTTGTATTAAATTATGAAGAAGGTGGTGAAAACTGTCTACTGCATGGCGATAAGCAATCGGAAACGTTTTTATCTGAAATGGCCAATGTCGACGCGTACGCCGATCGCCACATGAGTATGGAATCTCTTTACGATTATGGATCTCGAGCCGGCGTATGGCGCATTTTAAATGAATTTGAAAAACGGGATCTGCCTTTAACGGTCTTCGCTATTGCCACTGCGTTACAGCGTAACCCAGAAGTTGTTCAAGCACTACGCGATGGTGATTATGATGTTGTATGCCATGGGTTAAAATGGATTCACTACCAACATATGCCCATTGAACAAGAACGCGAACATATGCAACAAGCTCTCGATATAATCGAATCGTTATTGGGTAAACGCCCTATCGGGTGGTATACCGGGCGTGACTCACCGCGTACTCGTCAACTGGTTGCCGAACAAACAGGCATGCTCTATGACTCTGACTACTATGGCGATGATCTTCCTTTCTGGACCCACGTACCAGATGGAGCGACACCAGGCGCAACTAAACCGCATCTTGTTGTCCCTTATACGTTAGATACCAACGACATGCGCTTTGCCTCTCCTTATGGTTTTAGTCATGGCGACGAATTTTTCCAATACCTCAAAGATCATTTCGATTGCTTATATGAAGAAGGCGCAGAGCGCCCGAAAATGATGTCGATTGGCATGCACTGTCGAATGCTAGGCAAACCGAGTCGTTTTATGGCACTGAAACGTTTTCTCGATTACGTACAATCACACGATAAAGTCTGGATTACCTCACGTGATAGCATCGCGCGTCACTGGCTTGAATACCATCCGGCGCATCTATATTTAAACAACGCATAAAACGGGATGCATAAACGGTATCTAAAAACCGGACCTATCGGTCTGGTTTTTTATGTCGATTACATCGCAGTTATTCAATAACACCCTATGTATGATTATTTCTCAGCCGCACTCATCCACTGGGCAAATAACGCATCCGCATCTTCTAAGCTGGTTAATATCTGCTGGTAATCTGTCTCTGAGGTTATTTTTGGCTTTTCAATGACAATGCAGGGAATCCCCATCTCAATACAGGGCTTAACCGTATCCAGGAACGATCCTGCTTCTGCGCATTGTTTGGTTATCACCACATCAGGTTCGATCCGTTCATACATGGCTTGATTAAACGCTTCACTAAACGGACCAAGCATGGCCACCAAATTATTAATACCCAAACCAAGTGATTCACAATACGTCAACACTTCAGCTGTGGGTAACACGCGTGCCACCAAAGATTTGTTCGCTAAAGCCTCACAAAATACGTTGAGCTCTTTACTGCCCGTCGTTAATAGTACCGTTTTCATAGACGCGGCCACATGCTGACAAGCTTCACTTACCGAACGTACATTCACCACTAAAGGATCGGCAACCATTTCTGTCGGCCGTTCAAATCGAATGACCGGTATTCCGAGCTCTTGCGCCGCACTCAGGATGTTTTGATGCAGTATTTCCGAGTGAGGGTGTGAACAATCAATGATCATATTAATGTAATGGTCACGTAAATAATGAATGATTTCATTGGTATCCATTCGCCCGCAAATCACCTCACCGCGGAGATTTTTCGACATTTGTGAGCCCGCTTCCGAGGCGACAGACAGAACATATGAATGATTATATTTATCCAATGCTTCACATAAAGTTACGGAATCATTAGTTCCGCCGAAGACTAATAATTGTTTATCACTCAAAATGAATTCCTCCTGAGATAATACTTTAGAGACAAACACTTATCTTATTTATTGCTGTTATAGTGACCATTTCTAAACGCACTAATCATCCAAAGTTTTATCATAAAAACTATATGACCAAAATGACGAGGTGGATGATGTATCTCAACACTTAAAGATGGTTGCACCTAAATGGAGATCGGCAATGCCTTTTTCAAGTGATTGTGGCGGAATAATTTACACAACTTTTTATAATAGGTTATTGATATTGGACAAAGTGCGGTAAGTCGCAGTATGGTTAAGTCATAGGCAACATTTTCATCCCAAGGAGAACACGATGGCAAAAGCACGTTGTCCAGGCGCATGCGGTGAGCTGATTCAAGGGTGGCTATATGATTCAGAAAAATTGATTTCGTGCCCGATTGATTGGTATTCCACGGTTGAAGTCGGTAGTAAACGTGACCTCTCACATAACGCAGGGAAAATGGCCAATCACGCGTTTCTCAATACTCTACAATTTTTACAACAACCGACTGAGTTGGCTGATGAGCTTGCCGTGCATGTCGACTCCACCATACCCCAAGCGCGCGGAATGGCCAGCAGTACGGCAGATGTCGCTGCTACGATTATGGCGACGGCGCACCACTTTCATTATGAGCTATCTACCGCTGAATTAGCGTCGATTTGTACACAGATAGAACCCACTGACAGCACCATTTTTAATCAGGTGAGTCTATTTGATCATCATAAAGGAACACTCATAGAATCTTATGGACAAATTCAACGCCCGATTCCTATTTTGGTGTTGCAAAGCTCTATGCATTTACATACCGCCGATTATCATCATATGCAACGCTTCGAGCAACTAAAAGCATCCGCCACTCAGCTCGAGAAAGCACGTAAGTTATTACAAAGTGCCATGCGAGAAAACGATCCAGCCCTTTTAGGCGAAGCATCAACGCTCAGTGCGATTGAAAGCCAACGAATTTTACCCAAACCTTTGTTTGCTTCTTTGTTAGACATTGTCGAGCGCCAAGGCTTACTCGGCATCAATGTGTCTCATAGTGGTAGCGCAGTAGGCATTCTGTATGATGATAATCGTCATGACATTCAAAAGGTGGTACGTAGTATTGAGCAAATAGACCGATTAAACTTTTATCAAACCAAACACTATCAGTCTATTATCCCCGGTGGCGTTAGTCATATATTCACATAACATCAATGAATTATTTAAACTAGTAATATGGCCAGTCAGGGTTACTAGACCTAACTATGGCCCCACAGCTTAAATGCAGCTTTTATATTTTCTTGCAAGTCCCCCCAACGACGATATTTATTTTCACACAACCCCGACATTAGAGATCGACAGTGGTAGACTACGCTGGCTTAAGGAACCTCTCTTTGTTTGTAGTGCTAGCCGCACCCAAACAGGCGTCTTTATTGATGTGTATCTTGTGAAATAGCCACGAGATTACGATTTACTGTTATGTTTTTTCTTCATTTTAGATATAAAGGTCACTCCAATGACAACCGCTGTTTTTCTTCACGGCCTCGGGGCTAATGGTCGTACTTTTCATCCTATTATCAATATGCTGGATCTTGATACTAATATTCATGTTGCTTGCCCAGATGCCCCCTACCCACATGAGGGCTCAGAGTTTGGTAAACAGTGGTACTCATCCGAGGGTAATGATGAACAGAAAAAAGCGCGCCTCGATAAAAGCATCGAGCGTTTAGTCCAAGCCCTGCAACAGATTGGCAACCTTGAAGACATGGTGTTAATTGGATTTTCACAAGGGGCAATCATCGCTCTGCATGCCGTCGCTAAAGGATTGCCCGTCAAGGGGGTCGTGTCTATCGCTGGTAAATTATATGCTCCAGTCAAACCACGTGACTCATGGCCGAGTATGGTACTACTGCATGACAATCAAGATCCGGTCATTCCTGTTACACAAGCACAACAAACCTACCAATGGCTCAAAGACGCGGGCGCCGAACCTGAAGCATTCTTGTCTAACGATGTCGGTCATTCAATCAGTGCCCAAATGTTACCCATTATTCGCCAAGCGATTATGAGCCATCACCAATAAAGTTCAGTATTACTCTACAAATTGGGCTATTGAGTAGATGAATGCGCTACCAACCAGATGGTTTTTAGTATGTTTATTAACAAATGAACAACAAAACCAGTAAAAAATTAATTTGCATCATCACTTTGCAATTTTTTTGTGAACTGTAAGACTTTTATCGTCGAAGAGAATGCAATAGTATGATTGGTTGGATGATATGGATATAACCGCAGGAAGCGCCTCTCATTCGATGATATAAGCAAAGAATATCAGTAACCTGCCTTAGCGCTTCCTCCCCTCAAACATTGAATGCAAAAGGAGTTTGTATGAAAGTCTCAACCTTGTTGCCTTTGGCCGCGATTATCGCTGCCTCGTGCGCACATGCTGGTGAAACGAAAGTCTTTAAATTTTCAGATAATGGGGCCCCTAATACATTCGACCCCGTCCAATCAGGAACAACTTATAGCAATGAAATTGTCACGGCGGTCTACGATACCCTGTATGAATACAAATATTTAAAGCGCCCTTATGAGCTTGAACCCAACCTCGCTGATGGTATGCCAACCGTCTCTAATCATGGTCTGACCTACACCATTAAAATCAAACAAGGCGTTCATTTTATTGACGATGATGCCTTTAAAAATGGTAAAGGCCGTGAAGTGACGGCGCAAGATTTCGTGTATTCAATCAAACGTCATTACGATCCTAAAAATCGCTCGCAAGGGGCATGGGTATGGGCCGGTAAAATAGCTGGGATGAGTGACTGGAAAAAAGCCGGTTCAGATTACTCTCAACCCGTCAAAGGCCTGAAAGCGTTAGATGACCACACGATTCAAATCACGTTAACCGAACCTTTTCCGCAACTGATGTATACATTAGCAATGGGATACTCAGCCGTGGTGCCACACGAGGCAGTAGCAAAATACGGACGCGAATTTGGCCTACATCCTGTCGGTAGCGGACCATTTGAGCTTACATCAACCAACAGCACCAAAACTGTATTGGTACGCAATCCACACTATCGCCAAGATGTGTTTCATGCCAAAGCCGAAGGGTACGATCCTAATATTCATGGTGACACAGGGATTGCTTCGCTCGATGGAAAAACTATGCCGTTTGTTGACCGCATTGAAGCCAACTGGGTCAAACAACCGTCGGCGCGCTGGAACTCATTTAGTAAAGGGAATGAAATACAAAATACCAAGCTACAAAATGAACAGATTGATCGAGTATTAAAATCCAAAGATCCGGTAACATTACGCCTTGAGTACGCCAAGAAATATCATTACCGGGTGGCAACCGAAGCGGGCATGGTTTACAACCTATTTAACTTTGATGACGACTATTTTGGTTACAGTAAAAACCCAAAAACGAACAAAGAAAACAAAGCACTGCGTTGTGCGATAGTAAAATCATTTAACTGGCCACAACGTATTGAGCGTTTTTATCTTGGGCTAGGTCAGGCCTACCCTGGTTTCATTGTACCCGGTACCGATGGTTACGATCCTAATATGGATAACTCGGCCATAGAGCAAAATCTTGCCAAAGCGAAACAACTACTCAAAGACAACGGTTGGAATAAGAAAAACTTACCCGTGCTCCACTATCCGTCAGTCTCTTCAGTGCGCAGTAAACAGTTCTTTGAGCAGTTCCGCGGTAACTTAATGAAAATCGGTTATCCCGGTAACAAAATTAAGTTTAAAGCCTATGCGACATTTGGTGACTTTAACCGGGATATTAAAAACAGTAAAACCCAGATGATGCCAATGGCTTGGTTGCTCGATTACCCAGACGCTGAGAATACTTTGCAACTTTTTTATGGTCCAAACCGTTCGCCCGGCGCTAACAGTGCGAACTACGAAAACCCACAATACGATGCGCTATTTAAACAAGCCTCGGTGATGCAACCTAGTCCTGAGCGCACCAAAATCTACCGTCAACTCAACCAGATGTTAGTTGACGACTGCGTTGGCATTGGCAGCTTTTCACGTACCAGTATACTGATGTGGCATAAAGACACGATTATGTGGCCAGAGCCAAGTATTCTAGGTAACTACTTTAAATACGTTGACGTGAAATAAATAGGATATCGCCTAACATGGAAACGTTAAAATACTGTATGCGGAAGCTGGTTTACAGCCTTCCGCTGCTTTTTGGAGTCACTCTGATAAGCTTTATTCTGATGGTCTATTTTGGCCCAGATAAAACTTACGATTTATTAGGTCGTAACCCAACCACGCAACAAATCGCCGAAGTTCGTCACCAATTAGGTTACGACTTACCCTTTTGGATACGTTATTGGGATTACCTTAAACAAGTCGTGACCTTTAACTTCGGTTATTCTGATTCAAGCGGAGAGCTTGTTACAACGATTCTTGGACGAACCATTCCTATTTCACTAATGCTAGGGCTACCTGGATTTATACTTGGGCATGTCATCAGTATCGTTTTGGGATTAGTGGCGGCTTATCACCGTGGTAAATGGATAGATAAACTCGTCATGTCGACATCTGTCATCGGTATGAGTATTTCATTTATCATCGTCATCATTGCGTTACAGTTGGTGTTTTGTTCAAGTTATGGGCTTAACTGGTTTCCTGTCTATGGCTGGAACGTGCATAATTTTACTGATTTTTTATACTATGTCACCGTCCCCACTCTGTGTACTATTTTTGTCTCTGTCGGCTATACAACACGGTTTTATCGGGCAATTTTAGTTGAGGAAATGAATCGCGATCATATTCGCACCGCGCGAGCATTTGGCCATTCATCGCTGCGTATTTTAATCAAGCATGTACTCAAAAATGCCCTGATTCCCATTATTACCCGCGTCATATTCTCCATTCCTTTTGTCTTGGTTGGAGGATCATTATTACTGGAAAGCTACTTTGGCATTCCCGGGGTCGGGTTAATCACCTACAACGCCATTACAACAGGCGATCTTCCGTTACTTAAAGCCGTTATCGTACTGATCACTCTATTATATATTGCAGTGGTGAGTGTGGTGGATGTGATTTACAAATTAGTTGACCCACGTATTTCGTTGCAATAAGGACATTGCTATGACAGATGTAATTTCACCACTTTCAGGTGTCGCAGAGATGAAGCGCGAATCCTTGTGGAGCAAAGCCTTCGTTAAATTTCGGCAAGACAAAATTGGGATGATCAGCTTAGCGGTAGTGTGTTTTTTCTTGGTGATTGCCGGCTTAGTTTGGGCAGGCATTATTGGCCAGCACTGGGACGAGCTACTCGCTAATGGGCAGATGGGCCCAAACTCACAATATTGGTTCGGGACCACCATCAATGGGCAAGATATTTTACAACGCACTTTGTTTAGTACCAAAACCGCTTTTCAGGTTGGGCTGGTGGTTGCGTTTTTCTCTATCCTATTTGGCGGCCTATTTGGTGCCCTGATTGGCTATTATTCCAATAGTTGGTTTGATGAGTTTATCCTGTGGATAATGAACAGTATCGATTGTATTCCCTACTTTCTTCTCGTTGCCGCGATTTCAGTCGCGTTACAAGACAACCCCTATGCCATGCACATCGCCATGATTATAGCGTTTTGGACCAGCACTGCACGGGTGATTCGCGGTGAGGTTATTAAGCTTAAAAGTATGGAATTCACTGAAGCGGCATACTCGCTAGGTGTGCCTACCTACCGCATTATTTTCAAGCATTTGTTACCTAATACCTTGCACATATTGCTAGTGGATATGACTTTATTATTTATCACCGCGATTAAAAGCGAAGTCGTATTAAGCTTTTTAGGTATCGGTGTAAAAAATAGTATTAGCTGGGGGGTGATGATTGCCGAAGCCAGCACAGAGGTCAGTGCTGGACATTTTTGTAATTTCTTTGCCGCCTCAGTGCCGTTATTTGTCTTAGTCCTCGCATTCAACATGTTCTCAGACTCCCTACAAGATGCATTAGATCCAAGGAAGGTGTCATAATGGATACCCAGCATATTTCCACAGTATCGCCGTTACTCTCAGTGAAAAACTTAGCGGTAGAGTTTAACACCGATAAAGGGATCGCCAGAGCCATTAACGGCATCAGTTTTGATGTCCTACCTGGTGAAACGTTAGCCATCGTGGGTGAATCCGGCTGTGGTAAATCGGTCAGCTCACTGGCGGTGATGGGCCTTATTCCTTCACCTCCTGGTAACATTGTCGAAGGCAGTATCCGCTTTAAAGGACAGGAGTTAGTCGGCCTTGATGATAAGTCTTATCGTTCGTTACGCGGTAACGAAATTTCAATGATTTTCCAAGAGCCCATGACTGCGCTAAATCCAGTATTAAAAATCAGCACTCAAATGATTGATGTGATTCGCAATCATTACGATATTAGTAAAAAGGAGGCGAAACAGCGTGCGGTCGATATGTTACGTACGGTGGGCATTCCCGCTCCAGAGAAACGCGTTAACGAATACCCGCATCAACTCTCTGGTGGAATGCGCCAGCGAGTCATGATCGCGATGGCGTTGTCTTGCCATCCATCGTTACTGTTAGCCGATGAACCAACAACAGCATTAGACGTCACCATTCAAGCTCAAGTCATGCAAGAAATGGTGCGTTTAAAAGACGAGTTGGATATGGCGATGGTTTTAGTCACGCATGACTTAGGTGTCGTCGCAGAATCTTGTGACCGTGTGGTTGTTATGTATTGTGGGGAAGTCATTGAGCAAGGTACTGTACAAGACATTTTTGCACAGCCTAAGCATCCATATACTCATGGTTTATTACGCTCGATCCCGGTGGTACGCGATGAAAAAATTCGCCGTTTACCGACTGTAGAAGGGGTCGTTCCAGATTTATTTCATTTACCAAGTGGATGTCGATTTGCCGATCGCTGTTCGTATGCAACGGATGTTTGTCATGCACAATCACCACAGTTGGAATCAGTTGTGGCATTTGATGACGAGCATTATGGTCAGTTTGGACATCAGGTTGCGTGTTTCCATCACGAGGAGATTACCCTATGAGTACCACGCTTAGTTATGACACCTTAGTAAATGTCCAAGGTCTAAAAAAACATTTCCTCGTCGGGAAAAAGTCGTTATTGGGTCGCTCGCAATCGGTATGTAAAGCGGTCGATGATGTGAGTTTTAGCATAAAAAAAGGCCAAACACTTGGTCTAGTCGGTGAATCTGGCTGTGGAAAATCGACGCTTGGACGCTGCGTATTACGTTTAATCGAACCATCAGACGGCAATGTAATCATAGACAATAAAGACGTTGTCCATTTAAGTCGCGGTGAGCTAAAAAGCATGCGGCGCGATATGCAAATGATTTTTCAAGATCCCTTTGCTTCGCTTAGCCCACGTATGACCATCCATGATATTTTACGTGAGCCGCTTGATGTCCATCATATTGGTAGCGTGCAAGAGCGAGAAGAAAAGATTGCCGAGGTAATGAGTATTGTTGGCTTAAGGCCGCAAGCCTTAAACCGTTATCCACATGAGTTTTCTGGCGGACAACGTCAACGTGTGGGGATTGCGCGTGCTTTGGTATTAGAACCCAAACTCATTGTCGCCGATGAGCCAGTCTCAGCATTGGATGTCTCAGTGCAGGCACAAGTACTCAACTTAATTGCCGAGCTGCAGGAGACACGCGGTATTTCATTTTTGTTTATCGCCCACGATTTAGCGGTCGTACAACATATCTGTGATGAGGTTGGCGTGATGTACTTAGGGCGTATGGTCGAACACGCACCAGCGGAGGTGCTATATCGCAATCCAAAGCACCCTTATACTCAAGCGTTGCTTTCTGCTATTCCCGTTCCCGATCCGACGTATCACAAAACACATATCCCACTGCAAGGTGATGTGCCATCCCCGCTCTCACCGCCAAGTGGTTGTACTTTTCGAACACGCTGCCCTATCGCAACCGCAAGGTGTGCCCAAGAAGTACCTGTCAATCGTAATGTGAGTGATGACGCAGCCGAGTATCAGCATCGCGTCGCGTGCCATTTCGTCGATTAAGTGGTTAATATTGTCGCTATTGTAAAATAGACGCGTCCCTTCTTATTCCAGTTGGGACGCAATTACGATTGGCATGTGTCACTTATCACAGGTAAACCATCCCAGCATTACGCGGCGAGTTTCACCACATGGTAACTGTAGGTCAAATTGACAGCCGGTGTCAGCATTAAGCTAACATGGCTACATTCATGAATAGCAGAAGAAAGCACTCGTGTAACCAATACTTCCGTCATCCCCGTCCCTTTGATGATGTAGTGCAAATTGATGCTATCAAATAAACGCGGCTGCGCTTCAGTCAAGGTGTAAGTCAACTGTGCTTGTACTGCAACTAATTCCACACCATGATTGTTTAGCTGAGCAATCACTTCGTTAGTACAGCTAGTCCCTAATGCCGAAAGTAACACATCCGTTGCGCAAGGCGCCGTTTGGTCATCAGTATCGACGGCTAAATCCTGCTGATTACCGGTTGTGACCTTAAATTGATGCCCTTGTTGCCATTTGACACTAACACTCATGTGAGCCATCTCCTAAACCAATTCAGTATTGATTGCAGCGTGCTATAGGTACGATTGTACATTCAATCTCACACCGTCAATCATTGCAATAATCTAAAAGAGCTCAACCACTCTTCTATATTATCCGCTCATTTATTTACTCTATGGAAGACAATATCTGTTAAAAATTTGCCTTTTATCAGCATGAATTCGTTCAATCATTAATCACATGTTGAGCGAAGCAGAAGATACTAGCAGACGATGAGAACGGTTTCATTAACGGCACCCCGCATAATGAAATAAAACTGCTTGAATGATTAATAATCACTCACTCGTTAACTTTACCTCTTTAGGAGTATAACTATCAATTGATAATTGTTATCATTTATAGAAAATAAGTAACAATGTAGTCACAATACGACCTCCAATTTATGACTCATTGTCAAATCGCTCCTCATCATTACTCACATGATAACCACTTTTACGCGATTTTTTCACGCTGTACATCGCAGTGTCTGCACGATGAATCCATTCCCGCAGTTCGACATCGATATCAAGTAGTTGAGCAATTCCTATGCTCACACCAATATGAATATCCTTGCCTACTATAGTATAAGAACGACATAAACGGCGATGAATCATCTGCGCAACAAGCTTGGCTTCACTTAGCGCATGAGTGTCCTTTTGATGGGCCAATAAAATAGCAAATTCATCACCACCAAGACGGGCAGTCGTCGATTGACAATGTTCAAACGTCTCATCGATAGAGTGTAAACGTCGTGAGACTTCAATCAATACCTCGTCACCGGCAATATGACCGTAGTTATCATTAACGGCTTTAAATCCATCTAGATCGAGTAATAACAACGTATATTGATACGGCCTCGCTTGCGGTTCAGTAGTGATTACTTTAGTTAACGCCTTATTAAATAGCAGACGATTCGCAAGGCCGGTTAGGCTATCGTGGTTCGCATTAAATTTGATCTGCTTGGCAATTGCCTCACGATTACTGATATCTTCCACTGTGGTCACCCAGCCTTTATCAGGTAACGGTGTATAAATCACATCAATGACACTTTCAGCCCCTAAACGGTATTTCATCCGTAATTCTTTATTAAGTTCAAAGTTCATTTGCATTCTATTAATCAAGGTCGTTATATCCCCGGACAATAAATTAACGTCAGTTAGATGTTTGATAATCTGGCAAAACGTCATACCAATGGTGATATCATTTTCTGTGAGCTGCAATATTTTCAAGTAACGCTGATTCCAATATTTAAGTTTGGCCTCAGCGTCATATACCGCAATCCCTTGGCTCATGTTTGCAAGTATTGCCGAAAATTCATTACGCTGAGCACGAGCTTCGCGCTCTTTCTCTTCCAATAGGTCGTCTTGGCGCTTACGAGCGGTAATATCTTGGAAACCGCCAATTAAGCGTTGCAATTCTTCACCTTCGTATACACCAAACCCGGTAGCCTTTACCCAAATCTGTCGACCTTTTGCCGTAACAAAAGGCACTTCGACATCCCATATACCGTGTTTTTTTAGCCCATCTTCAACAACTTGAGTAATGATTGAGCGTGACTGCTCTGGGTAGAAGTCATAAGCAGTATCTAAGCTGGGAATATAGCGGTCATCGACTTCATGAATTTCTCTTGTTTTTCTGGTCCAAAACAACTCTTGTGTAACGACGTCAAACTCCCAACCACCGACCCCCGATACATTCGCGACTTCTTCAAGTAAACGCTCTTTACGCATCGCGAGATCTCGCGCTCTTCGTTCTGACTGCTGTGCAAGCTGTGCACGGATGGCATTAAACTGCGAATTGACGAGGCCACCAACACTACTCGCGAGTAAGCGTACTTTACTCTCAATACTGGCCCTATCGACTAAGTTTTCATCAAAAATCATGGTCACCGCGCCAATCACGCTACGGTTACCATCCGATAGCGCCGTTGCCATTATGGATTGATGAGTAATGTGTTTGAGTTCCTCCTCATATACGGAGTTATCGCTGGATAAAGACATAACTCTGGCACTTACGCGTATATGATCTTGCAGCCTGTCTTCTGCTTGACCACGAGAAGGGAAATAGGTGGCGACAACTTTTGAGCGATCTCTATTGCCTATAGTGACTCGGATATCTTCAGACCGAACGCAAGAGGCCGCCATCATTAATAAGTGATTTAATTCGGTAAATTGCGCGTCTCTATAAGAGAGCAACAGATCAAAAGCCTGTTGTTCCAACTCTGCATCGTGTACAGGTTCCGCTTCAAACCGCGTCACCATAGCTCCTCCTTAAGCATCAAACTTGTTATGTGGAGTGGAAGTAATGAGTCATAAATTTGAAAAAACAGACACATTGATAGGTTATTCCAGCTATAACACTAGCGAAAACGAAGCTCATAGCGAGCATAAACCATCAGTCATCGTGAGAACCATAAGGAAACCGGACATGACCAAATCGTATAATCAAAATAGCGACAGCAATCATCAAAATCGCGCCTGATAAACCTAACAAGGTTGTCATATCCAAGTTCTTCATATCCAATGCCATATAACGAGCAATCGCTACAATGACGATATATAGCGGCATTCGAACCGGGAAACGACCTGATTTGAGGTATAATCCAACCATCGCGAGTACTTCAAGGTAAATAAATAAAAGTAACAGATCCCCTAAAGACACTTTTTGAATGTGATAAATACCGACCATTTCTTGGCCCATCGCAATAACGGTCAATATCGCGATACACATAAGTCCGACAATCTCTGCTGCAACCAATAAATGCTTTCCAGCTTGCTTTAATACGTTCATGGGTGATCCCTTTACCCTTTTCACTGACAAAATTAGAATCACAATAACCAACATCATATGTCATTGAAATGTTAATAATGACCAGTGCAAATTAACTTATACTATTATGCGAGCGAAATCACAATAGGCATGATGACAAATAACTCGTTAACTATAGCCTATCTACATGTAAATAAAGAAAATTTTTATTTACATATCAACGGAACTTTTTCAAGTGCCGTGTTTTCTGATTCGTTAAACTAAAGTTGCATTTTTATGTGATGCATAACATGACATAAATCGTTTATGGTTGATCTCGGTCAATAAGCAAACAATAAAAGCCAACAAACACAATACAGAGGTCATTATGAAAATTATTATTGAATACGATAAAGCGGGTAAATATCGTGATGAAGCATGGGAAACACCTATACTACGTACAAAAGGACAGACTCAAGCAGTAAGTCCTGCCTATGCAGCACAACTGATTAAAAAACATGAGGCTCATTTGTTCAAAAGTGATTCAGGTGAAGTCGTGTTCGACCGTTAACCATGGCGGTTATTCGACCGTCATATAAGGGGGGAGTCATCCCCCTCCTTGTTCTTACTCAATGAATCAACATATTGTCTATTTAAACTGCCCCACCTCTGCTTTCTCAATGAATATCCAATAAACACTTTCTCTTCAGATTATTTCTGACTATGCTAATCTCTACAATATATACAGCTCTCACCTACAATATTGTTCATAAACTCAACACTTAACCGTAAAATGAATACGGGTAGTTGACTTGCACCGATAAGTACTTACGATGCCTCTTTTCAATTGACAGGAATGCAGATATGTCTGAAGCCAACACATACAATGAGAATCAGGAAATCGAACTAAGTAGTTTGCCTGATGAACTCCGCCAAGTGATAGAGTTTGAAGAAATTCCAGCCGAAATGTTTACGATGATATTCTCGATTCACGAAGTATCAGAAGAAGCAGTTCGAGAGTCATGGGATGCACTTCCAGCCAGTGCACAAAACATATTGGATAACTTTGAGCAGTTCCATGCTCTAATTTCAGTTAGCCAAGCATTTGCTGGTATGAATGTCATGGAAGAGTTTCCAACATTAGATCTTCCAAAGGAAATGACAGAAGAAGATAAAGAAGCTTATCGCTCTCAATTGTTAGACGATGTACTGTTTAACTGTGTAAAAGACATGACCAAACAATTGAAAAAAGCACGCCGCGATGCGGTTCTCAAACGTGATTTCCGTACTGTGTTTTCGAAGTAATTCAGTTTACAACACAACGGCTTTACGAAAGAACTTTCTTTTTTACAGCAACATCGTGACGTTTACATGAAAAAACCTACTGCTTGCAGTAGGTTTTTTCATGTAAACGTCCATTCTTGAGCGACTCACCTCAATGTAAACGTGTTAAAAATAAATCATCTTATGGTAGCTAATCCACATAAACCGCTAAGTCCGGTTGGTGAAAATGCTTAAATAGCATGGTGATATCTTCATTTATCGTACGTGAAGCCGATAATTGTGGTAACTCATCAGGATGAAAAAACTGGGCATCGGTTGTTTCTAAACTTTGTTGCAGCTTACCAGATTGATAATCACATAAGAAAAATAACTTATAAATATGGAAAGGAAATAAAGGATGGTACCCATGAACTGCACGATCTTTGATCGCTACTAACCTGGGATTATCAACGATCAGTCCAGACTCTTCACGAACTTCGCGAATCACCCCTTCCGTCGGTGTTTCACATACATCGCCCCAGCCACCAGGCAACGACCAACAACCATCTTGTGCCTCTTTGACCAGTAAAATTTTACCGTCATAAATCACCCCAGCACGTACATCGACTTTTGGTGTTGGATAGCCTGTTTCTGGCAAATATAATCCATCAACCTGCTCTACCGTACTCCCAGCTAAATCAGCAATCATTTTATACGCAATATGTTTAACTTGCTCAAATCGCTCCAAATCGTAACCATCATTGCTGTACGCCCGTCCAGCTTGAGCAATCGCTTGTAGCTCCTTTGCCATCGTTAACCAAGAATGCATGTCTACTCCTTATTTGCACACATAAACGCATTGGAAACATTAGCATAATAATTCAATAAAGATGTGATATAGCAATTAAAATGTATATTTATCAAACTGAGTTACAAGCATGTATGATGCTATAATTCACATATTGTTCTTGTTTATGGGCAGCTCTAGTTCTGAGATTATTTCATTCCATTCTTCTTTAAGAACCCCCATAAAAACATTATCGTAATACTGACCTTGGTAATAACGGACGCAACGTACTCGCCCTTCTTCTTTCAAACCCAACTTATGCGCACAACGTAGCATTTGAATATTACCAGACCACGTGGATAGCCCAATTCGTGGTAGATCAAACTCTTCAAACAAATGCGAAATCCATAAAATTAAGGCATTATACCCCACTCCTTGAGCCCAATAATCCGGATCATAGATAACAATACCAATATCTAACCAACGTGATTCACGGCTTTCCCAGTAATATGAAACCGTACCAACAGGCTGACCATTAACGGTAATTAAGCGTTTATCTTCGCCTAGGCACAAAGCAGTAAAATGTTGTTGAGTGAATTCTTCTATCGTTGGACACTGCGAACTGAGATAGGGCGCATTGTGGGCAGTCCAAGACGTATCACGGACAACGAGTTCATAAAGGCTGTCTCGCTCTTCAGGAGTTGCGGCTCTAAGGGTAACATCTCCAAACTGCATTGGTTGATGATTCATTGGTATAGTCGACTGTAGTGATTTACTCATCTTAACCTCGCTTAATCATATGCAACTATTAGATTATAGTAATAACTCATCGATTCGCGAATTTCGTCCTCGTATCTATTATTTACTCGGCAATACTGCCGCTCATCAGTGCGATTAACCTTATTTATGAGGAAACGAGTAATTACGCCAAAATTCATTAATATCGTCAGCCAACATCGGCCTAGCATAATAAAACCCTTGGCATAAATGATACCTTTCATCGACGAGGAATTGATGTTGTGAGTAGGTTTCAACCCCTTCAGCCACCACTTGTAAGCCGACTGCGTCTCCTAAATGAAAAATAGCTCGACTGATCTCAACATCATTGATGTCATTAGGTAAATCATTGACAAACGAGCGATCCAATTTCAATTTCGTGACAGGTAATTGCTTTAAATAAGAGAGTGAAGAATAACCTGTTCCAAAGTCATCAATGGCAATTCCAACGCCAATCTGTCGAATGTCCATTAAACGATTAATTGCAATATCGCTTTCATGCATGACAAAACTTTCTGTAAGCTCTATCAGTACTTGCTTAGCTTCTAATTGGTATTCATCTAAAACTTGGCGAAGTAATGCCGCAAAATCCATTTGCATAATCTGTTTTCCAGATACATTGATGCTAATGAAATCCAAGCATACCCCAGATTGATTCCACTGATGTAACTGACGACAGGCGGCACGTAATACCCACTCCCCCAAAGGCAAAATTAGATTACTGTCTTCAGCGGCAGGAATAAATTTTACCGGCGAGATAAATCCTTTGGTGGGGTGCCACCAGCGTGTAAGCGCTTCTACACCAACACACCGCTCAGATTGTATATCAATAATTGGCTGATAATGTAATACCAATTCATCCCGTTCAATGGCCAAACGTAAATCACTTTGTAATTCGGTTAACTCGACTAATACAGAGGACATTTCAGGTTGATAAAAGCGGTATTGGTTACGCCCCAAATATTTGGCGCGATACATAGCAAGATCGGCATGACGTAGTAAAGTGTTCACATCGGTGCCATCCGTTGGATAACGTGCAATCCCGATGCTAGCCGACACAAAAAAATCTCCTCTCCCTAAATCGAAGGGATTGGCTAACTCAACACATAGACGATGCGCAATATCACTGATTAAGTTTTTTTCGTCTACGCCACGTAATAAAATAGTGAATTCATCACCACTATGGCGGCTCACCACATCTTGAACTCTGATAACACTTCTCATGCGTTCCGCCGCTTGACAAAGTAAGATATCTCCCACCGGATGGCCTAATGTATCATTTACTTGCTTAAAATTATCGAGATCAACAAACAGCAGTGCCATAGTGACTGTTTGCTCGGTAGGCGGTTGAGTATATTCATGAAATTTTTCTAGAAACAGTGTTCGATTGGGTAGTTGGGTCAGCATGTCGTAATGTGCGAGATGATAAATATATTCTTTGGCTTTCACTTGTTCGGAAATATCGTACATGGTCGCAATGTAACGTTCTATATCTCCGTGCGTATTGAAAACCGCCGTCAGGCTGAGCCACATCGGGATATCACTGCCATTCTTGTGACACTGCCAAATTTCCCCTTGCCATCGACCATTGATACGCGCTGCACGCCATAATTTATCGTAAAATAGGTTACTATGGCGCTCACTGCGTATACGTGTAAGTGGCTGTCCTATCCATTCCTGCTCTGGGAAGCCAAATATCTGTTGTGCTGCCGAGTTCACCTTAATGACTTTTTGTTCGGTATCGAGAATAAAAATACCATCCATGGTGCTTGAGAATACTTTTGCCGCGAGATTCAACTCAACATCGGCATCTTTACGCTGAGAGATGTTGGCAACCGACACCACCGTATAGATGTTCCCCTCTTCCTCTAAAGGCGCTAGACCAAGCTCGACCGGAAACTCTGAGCCATCTTTATGTAGTGCATATAAATCTCGTCCAGCGCCAAGTAACATCGTCTCAGGCTTTTTCATATAACCAGCACGTAACTGGCCGTGTCCGCTGCGATAGCGTTCAGGTAACAACATCTCTACAGCTTGACCTTTAACTTCACGCATCTCGTAACCAAAAATATCTTCAATACGTTTATTAACAACACGTATAATGCCCTGCTGATCGACAACTAAGATGGCCTCAGGCATGGTATCTATGATATTGCTGACTCGATTTTGACTTCTTTGTAAGTTCAGTTGTGTCTGCTTAAATTCTTCAATGTCAGTAAAACACGCAAACCACTTGCCTAGGCCTCCGTATTCATTGAAAATAGGCACAAATAACGCGCTGAACCAGCGCGACGTACCATCATGATGCAAAACCCGACATTCTACGGATACCGACTGTCCAGAGATATGATCATCATCCCATTGCTCCTGCAGTAATGGCCGATCCTCTGCCTCAATGCAGTCAAGCCAGCACATTGATGTTTGCGACGAGAGTGTCATCCCCGTGTACGAAGACCACTGTGTATTAACAAAATCGCAGCTTCCCTGACAAGAAAGCTCAAGAATCAACTGTGGTAACGCTTCAGTTACTTGGCGAAAGCGTTGTTCACTTGCCCGCAAACTGCTCTCTGCTTGCCACTGCTCTGTCACCTCATCAAATACTAATATGGCCCCGCGAACTTGTTCTCCTTGCGAATGATAAGGCATGACTCGTAACACATAGACGTGTTCTATTTGTGTATTTTGCAATAATATCTGCTCAGAACGTCCTGATATAATCACACGATGGATCATTTTATCTATCGCTGGAATGACAATGAGCCAACTCAGTTCGTGAATGTACTTACCAACAATAGAGAGGTCATCTTTAATAATCGAACGACAGCCGCGATTCGCTTGCGTAACACGCAAATTTTTATCAACCACAAATAATGGAAACGCAATACATTCTTTAATATTAAATAAATCATGATTACTGCGTTCAAGTTCCTCTAGATAAGACTCAAACTGCGTATAAACCGAAAGATTCGACGGGGCATGAGCAACATTACTCATCGCTTGGCGCTGAATGTCTAATAAGAATGTCGAAATAGCCTGCTGGGGGAAACACTCTTTATTATCATCATAGAGTGCGGTTAACAGATTCATGAATTGGCAGATAAATGGCCCTATATCGGATAAAGGTAATTCTACTGTCCCCCAAGGCAATGAAATTTCGAATAATGCCGAGTGTTCTTTGACAAGGCAAGCCGTCATAGTGACATCCACCTCCGACTGACGTAAGCGGATTTTCGTACACGAGGCGCCAAGAGATTCATCACTCGCTTGCTGATGAATAATACCAATATGCCCGTTGCGACTTGGTTTCATGTCTTTGTCGAGATAAACCGCAATCGCTCCTCGTTGCGATATACAATCAAACACCTGCTCAACCGCTTGTCGATCAGTCACTACGACTGTGACTAACGATGGATTAATCGACGATAGCACGGCAATCAACGATGCTTCTCGCACCTTAAGTTCATGATTGGTTAGAATGCTAATGTCCAAACATTCAGATTCACCAGCTATCTGATGATATGTGGGTTTTCTATTCATCACTATTGCCCATCATTTAATATTGATTCTCTCTATTTAGACAGGATCTTTTCGGCCTAGCAGATCACTTGTAAAAGAAGTAAATTGCTAAGGTTACGAATATGCTGATAACTCTTAACCCTAATGAGGTACATAATAGTAAGCATAGCTAAGACATTGACACTTACCAACTTCGAATCCTCTTTTGTGCTATTTAAGCTCATTGATGATTTAACCCTACATTAACGCCTCTGAGTGTTATGCTTGATAACATCGAATTATAGTAAACGCTGTTACTTATAAATGGCGTGTGAGTAAAAAGGATGTTGATATGAAAAAGTCGAAATCTACACAAACACATCTAACCGAGAATGATGTCACCGATGAATCTGTCTATCGATCTCGCCGTCAATTACTTAAATCGCTAGGCTTTATTGGTGCCAGTTCGCTATTAGCCCCGACAGCCAACGCTTTTAGCCTATTTGACGATGATAAACCAAAACATCAGTTTCCAATTACCCCTCTCGAGTATAAGAAAGACTCTGGACCTGCTACCAAATTAATTCAAACGCCTTTCGACAAAGTCACGACCTATAATAACTTCTTTGAATTTGGAACCAGTAAAAGCGATCCTTCTGAGAATGCTCAAAATTTTGACGTTGATCCTTGGAAATTAACGATTGAAGGGCTAGTTGATAACCCGATAACGTTGGATTATGACGATCTATATAAGCGATTCGCGCTTGAAGAACGCATTTATCGATTTCGCTGCGTAGAAGCTTGGTCGATGGTCATCCCATGGATTGGCTTTGAATTACGCCAGCTCATTGCGCTCGCCAAGCCGCGTTCATCAGCAAAGTACGTAGCGTTTGAAACCTTATACGATCCTAAGCAAATGCCAGGGCAAGACAGTCGGTTTGTCGGTGGTGGGTTGAATTACCCGTATGTTGAAGGCCTGACGATAGAAGAAGCCACGCATCCCCTCACCTTATTGAGTGTCGGTTTGTATGGAAAAACGTTAAAACCGCAAAATGGTGCGCCTATTCGGCTTGTCGTACCGTGGAAGTACGGGTTTAAAAACATTAAATCAATTGTCAAAATACGCTTAACTGATACCCAACCTGACAATACTTGGAACCTGCTCGCACCCAATGAATATGGCTTCTATGCGAATGTAAACCCAAATGTCGATCATCCAAGGTGGAGTCAGGCAACCGAACGCCGTATTACTAAAGGCGGCTTACTGTCCACTAAACGTATCGACACCCAATTATTTAATGGTTATACCGAAGTGGCAGACCTATATAAAAACTTGGATTTGAGGAAGAACTTTTAATATGGCACGACTACGCTGGCGTATTTCACCATGGCAGCGAATCGTAATCAAAGCCTTGCTTCATATTACGATTGGCGGATACCTCACCTTAACGGTTTGGTTTGGTATCCAAGACAAGCTCGGTGCCGATCCTGTAGATAGTTTACTGCACTTTACCGGTATTGGTGCCATCAATTTATTACTGTTCACATTATGTATTTCACCACTGAGCCGAATCTTAGGTGGTGATCTCATGCGTTTTCGACGGTTGCTTGGGATATATGTGTTTGTGTATGCCTTATGCCATATGCTGACCTTTATTATTTTTATATTAGGATTTGACTGGTCACGTCTTACCACTGAGATCGCTCAACGTCCCTATATTACCGTCGGCTTTAGTGCCGTATTATTGCTTTTCGCGTTTACCGCCACGTCGCCGAATATAGTGAGACGGAAAATGGGCAGTTATTGGCAAAAACTGCACCGTTGGGTTTATCTCGCGCTGTTTCTAATGTTACTGCACTTCACTTGGTCACAGAAAACCCTATGGGGAGAACCTATCTATTACTGGGGGCTAGCCTGCATCATCATGCTACCGCGTATCACACGTTGGCTGAAGACATGGCGAAAAAGTCTAAACAATTAACTGATTAATGTCTCATCACATTGGTACTCTGATTTAACTGCCAAAGGCTTAGGTGTATAACATGTTGATACACCAGCCTTTGCTGTCATAGTGATGTCAGTATAGCTAAAGCGTAGTGAGGCGATATCACACGGTATCGTCCCAGCTTATTAACTCTTGTGAGGCACCAATTTATGAGTCAGATAGATATATTAGTCGTATGGCCAAACCGACCTAAACAAATGCTGCAATTAAGTAACACTTATCAGCTTCATCGTTATGATCTCGCGAGTGATGCCGAAAAAGAAGCCATGTTGGCGTCAGTTGGTCATCGTATTAGAGCCGTCGTTACCTCTCATGGCGGTGGCTTTTCCGCTGAATTACTGCAACGCTTACCTAATGTAGAAGTGGTATGTTCATCAAGTGTCGGATTAGATACGCTATGTGTAGAGGCATGTCAGGCACGTGGGATTGCGGTGACTCATACACCAGATGTGTTAACTAACGATGTGGCCGACATGGCAATCATGCTTATTTTAGCGACGCTAAGGCGTCTTATCCCTGCTGCCGACTGGATCAAAAATGGCCACTGGGAACGCCAAGGTATGATGCCACTGAACACCACACTCACGAATAAAACACTCGGTCTTGTCGGTATGGGCCGCATTGGAAAAGCCATTGCCACGCGGGCTCAAGCCATGGGCCTTCAGGTTTGTTACTATGCACGCCAAGCGAAACCAGAGATGTCGTTCCCATTTTATGATGATTTACAAAAAATGGCCGCTAACGTTGATATTTTAGCTCCTGTTGTCCCTGGAGGAGCCGGTACGAAACACTTAATCGATCGCGCTGTATTGGCCGCTCTCAAACCGACGAGCTATGTAATTAATATCTCAAGGGGGTCTGTCATTGATGAAACAGCCTTGGTGGAGTGTTTACAACAGGGCAATATTGCAGGAGCAGGTTTGGATGTGTTTGATGATGAGCCGCATGTACCTAGCGCTTTATTAGCAATGGATAATGTCGTACTTCAACCCCATTGTGCCAGTGGGACGGTTGAAACACGTGACGCTATGGCACAATTGGTGGTCGATAACCTTGCCGCACACTTTGCGGGTAAACCGCTATTAACTCCAGCACCACAACAATAAGACCGTTAGAGTAAAAGCACCAATACCATGGCGTAGTCCGCTATTATCATCAAAAGAAAACAATGTGATGTACGTTCTAGTTACGAAAAAGGTCAGCTATTATGCTGACCTTTTTAATCGAACTTGGCTCTAATTAATATTCAATAACCACGTCATCATTGGGAATACTGCAACAAGACAGAATATAGCCTTCAGCCACATCTTCATCGGTAATGCCACCGTTATGGTTCATCTCAACATCACCACTGATTTTCTTCACTTTACACGTACCACAAATGCCCATCCCACACGCTCGAGGAATGGTCAACCCTGCTTTCGCTGCCGCGGCATGCACCGTATCACCTGGGGCGATCTGTGCGCTCTTATCGCTTTCTGTAAAGACAACTTCAATCAAATCACTCGCAGTCAGTGCTTCGGCTTCTTCAGCGGCAATTTCTGCACTTTGTACGGCTTGCTCTTCCGCATTTTCAGGCGTCGCACCAAAGGTTTCCTCATGGTAATGCTTCATGTTAAAACCAATTTTCTGCAAAATCTCGCGAATGGCTCGCATGTAAGGCGTCGGACCACAGCAGAAAATTTCACGCTCATGAATATCAGGTGTCACCATCAACAGCTTCGCTTCATCAAGGAAGCCGCGATATCCTGACCAATTCTGCCCTGACTCCAAGCGCTCACATATCAAATGCAATTGAAAGTTAGCTATCCGCGATGTCATGAACTCCAACTCGGAGTGAAAAATAATATCACGCGGCGTACGCGAACTATGTACGAACGTGATATCAACATCCGTGTTGGTATCGTAAATCCAGCGTGCCATCGACATCATTGGCGTAATACCCACGCCTCCTGATAAATACAGTACTTTTTCTGCAGGGAAGTCAATGCTATTAAACGCCCCTACCGGACCGTGTACCGCAAGCTCAGAACCTTCATCTAAATGATCATGAATCCAGTTTGAAACCCAACCGCCAGGTACGCGTTTCACTGTAATAGAAAAACTATATGGAACAGAGGGTGAGCTCGAAATAGTATAAGAACGGAATACCTGTTCACCGTCGATTTCTAGCTCTAATGTGACAAACTGACCTGGCTTAAAGAAAAACATCACCGGTTGATCTGCCATAAAACAAAACGTTTTCGTATCCCATGTTTCTTGAATGGTTTTAACGCAACGTACCGCATGGCGACCGTTGTCCCAAATCTGTGTTTCAACAGGAATAAAAGCGCCACCTGTAGTGACTGAGTTAGTTGGGGTATTCATATCCGGCTTCTCCGCAACGGTGTGTGTAAGGTATCCCTCCATGGGTTGATCGTATTGTTGAGTTATCTGCGTTTAACGAGTTACCCATTTACGACATTAACTTATCCAAAACAGTCAGTAAGCCAAAAGTTTGTGATCTCATGTCTTAAATAGGATCGGCATATGTCGTGTTTAGACCACTTGACATCCTCCTATTGATGGCAGGATAGCATCAAGCCACACATCAATAGGCACATATAAGGTTGCTGGCTCACGCAAGGAAGCCCTCAATGGGCATATCGTCCACATTTTCGAAAAGAAGATAGCGCAATGAATCAAAACGATATTCTCAACATTACTTACCCAAGCATGGATGTCGCCCGGGAAGAAATGAAAAAAATGCTCAGTGAACGCAAAGAGGACTATTCTCTGCCTCGTCCGCTATACAACGACCCTTTACTCTTTCGAGTTGATGTCGAAGAAATCTTTCAAAAAGAGTGGCTGTTTGTCGGCATGACCAGTGAAGTCCCAGCAAAAGGGGATTATTTCACCGTAGAAATAGCCCAAGATCCGGTTCTCATCGTACGTGACGCTGACGGTAACGTGAATGCTTTCCATAATACCTGCCGTCACCGTGGATCACGTATCTGTACAGAACACCGTGGTAAGGTTGCTAACTTAGTGTGCCCTTATCACCAATGGACATACGACACCAAAGGTAACCTACTGTTTGCTGGTATGGAAATGGGCCCAGAGTTTGATATGCAACAGCACAAACTGCACCCTATCCATTGTAAGACCGCTGGCGGGTTTATATTTATCTGTATGGCCGATACGCCGCCCGAGTCCGATTTTGACGACTATTTAGCAACGCTTGAAGAGTATATGGAACCCTATGATGTCGCGAACACTAAGCTTGCGGTTGAGTCAAACATGTACGAAAAAGCCAACTGGAAGTTGGTACTAGAAAATAACCGCGAATGCTACCACTGTGCGGGCAGTCATCCAGAGTTACTCAATACCTTACTTGAATGGGATGACACCACCGACCCTAGGGCCACTCCGGAATTTTTAGCCTATTGTGAACGTATGGCACAAGAATGGGACAATGAAAATATTCCGCACGAGCACAAAAAATTTGGTCGACGTAACCGTTTAGTCCGTATGCCTCTCAAAGAAGGGACATCGGTCATGACAATTGATGGTACACGTAGCTCGCAAAAAATGCTGGGCCGTATTAAAAACGACAAGCTGGGTTCACTGCGTATCCTGCATTTGCCGAACTCTTGGAACCATATGCAAAGTGATCACTTCATTGTGTTCCGCGTATTACCTATTTCAGCGCAAGAATCGCTCGTTACCACGAAATGGTTTGTTCATAAAGATGCCGTCGAAGGAGTTGACTATGATGTTGCAACATTACGCCGGGTGTGGGATGCAACTAACGAACAAGACCGTAAGTTAGGTGAAGAGAATCAGCGCGGTATCAACTCACTACGCTACCAATCAGGGCCTTACTCTAAAACTTATGAGTATGGTGTGATAGACTTCGTTAACTGGTATTCAGAGACTATTCAGAAACACCTCTAAGTCAATAGCCACTCGTTATACATCATCAAAAGAGAGCGATAGCGCTCTCTTTTTTGTGGATTTTTCCGCAATATTTATGCCCCGCAACATGTACACCCTCGCTTATCTCCAAACCATGTAAACTACTGCCCGACTAGTCTGAACGCGTTGCTTCCACACAGAATCCTGTACGCTAATAAAGGCTATATTATCGTTAGGCTCAAGTGGCATCATTCCAATATTCACAGCGAAACCATAAAAAAACCCACTCATAAAGAGCGGGCTTTTACGCAACGAAAATGTGTTCAATTAGGCTTTTGTACATGCTCGCTATACTTATGACTCCAGTTAATTAAGTTTTCAACATCCGGTAATAGAATCCCTTCTGCTTCAATTCTTAATAAGGTATCCCAAAAACAATCATTATCCGAGTCGTCTGCCGTTGCTAACCAATGCTCAATACTGGCTTGGACACTGCTGGCATCATGAGATTCGCAAACCAGACCCACTCCTTGTAGCTCTAGTACAAAATCTTCCATATCGACTAAATCTGCATGCATCATATTGTTACTCTCCAAAATTAGGGAGGCTTCCTGCCTCCCCTGACTAACTATTATCGGTATTATACTCGTTGATAACTAAGCGGTTTGATATAAATGTTTCTCGGACTGCAAGCCTTTATACAAACTCCAACACATGATAATTAATACCAAGGTAAACGGCAGCCCTGTCGTAATGGCCCCCGCTTGTAGCGCGGTTAATGCTTCTGCACCGCCACCCACCAAGAGTGTAATTGCTATCAGCCCTTCAACAACCGCCCAAAATACACGTTGCCCGACTGGTACGTCTTCTTTACCACCTGCGGTAATACTATCAATAACCAACGACCCTGAATCTGATGATGTCACAAAAAACATCAGAATTAACAGCGTTCCTACAACAGAAAGTAACGTGCTAACAGGTAACTGATCGAACATCTGGTACATCGCCAACGATACATCACTGATACCATTTGATAACTCGCCAACACCCGATGTCACTTGCTCCAATGCCGTGCCGCCCATAATGCTCAGCCACACCATAGTGACAATGGTCGGAATTAGCAGTACTGCCGTAATGAATTCACGTACAGTGCGTCCTTTTGATACTCGCGCGATGAACATACCAACAAACGGTGACCAAGATACCCACCATGCCCAATAAAAGACTGTCCAGCCATGGAACCATTCTGAATCCTCACGACCTATCCAGTTTGATAATGGCGCAAAGTTTTTGACATAACCTACCGCAATGTCCCCAAATGTTGAGGCAATCGACAAGGTAGGCCCAACGACAACAATCAAAGCCACTAAACCTGCCGCGATAAACATATTAATGTTACTCAGTAACTTAACACCACCATCAAGCCCACGGGTGACCGATATAATCGCAATCGCCGTTACCACGACGATGAATCCAATTTGTGTGGTTATTCCACTTGATATTCCCAATAGGTGACTTAACCCCCCGGCGGCCTGTTGCGCACCAAAACCTAACGATGTTGCCAAACCAAAAATGGTCGCTAATACGGCTAGGATATCAATAAAATTGCCGATTGCCCCCCAACAACGTTCTCCGAGCAAAGGAAAAAATGCCGAGCGAATGGTCAGTGGTAAACCTTTATTGTAAGAGAAAAATGCCAAAGCTAATCCTACCACGGCATAAATCGCCCAAGGGTGTAATCCCCAATGATACATGGTGGCGCTTAACGCTAGGTTTTTCGCTTGTTCAGTGTTGGGAGCGACATTGAGTGGCGTACCATACCAATCTGTATAGTAAGCAACGGGTTCGGCAACGCTCCAGAACATCAAGCCAATCCCCATCCCAGCAGCAAACAACATACTAAACCAGGATAAATAGGAAAACTCGGCAGTTGCGTCTTTACCACCCAAACGGATTTTCCCAACAGGAGATAACAACAAAAATATGCAAAATACGACGAAAATATTGCATCCTACTATGAAAAACCAATCAAAGTTATTGATTGACCAACTGCGGGCGCTGGTCAGTGCTTGATTTGCTCCGTCAGGAAACACTAAGGTTAAAACGATAAATAATAAAATCAGTACGGCACTAGTACCAAACACAGGGTTGTGAATATCCATCCCCATTAATCTGACATTATCTTGTCCAATACAATAATCCGTATCATAAATTTCTTTTGTCTTTCGCTTACGATCGCGTTTCGACCTCTCTACTGCGTTTTTCATATGATCCCTCTTTCCGTGATGACCTATTCATTTTTAATGACGCTATGATCTTTCAGCAGTACATCCTTATCTGCTTATTTACTCGTATGTACAACGCCCTCTTCTATCAATAAATCCAGTACCGCTTGCGCCATATCAGCAACAGGCTCTCCTTTAATAATTTTTCCTCCGGTCGATTCTGCTTTCGCAGTGGCCGCTTTAAAACGATCGGCCGCACTTTTCGCTTTAACGACTTTTAAACGTTTTGCCTTAGGCTTAGCAATGCTTTCTTCCCAGGTAATCTTCTCTTGATCGACGACATGTTCAGCGACTTCGTGCGTGACAATGTCACACTTGCGTGCTCGACCAAAGGCACTTTGACGGGGTTCTTGTGCCGCTAGATCCACACTGGCGATAAAAGGTAATGACACTTGAATCGCACGACGTTGGCCACGGGGCAACGCTTGCAACACTTTGGCCTGACCATTTTCTACCGATAAAATTTCCGCAATCCCCATGACCATTGGACACTGTAGTTGCTGTGCTAAAAAGAACGGTAGCATCCCTGAAGACTCGCCACTCTCTGCACGCATGCCCGTCAACACAATATCTGGCATATTCGTTTTAAAGTGCTCGGTTAAGGTACTGAGCGCATCATCATCAGGGTTTTGTGATAACACTTGGATCTGTGCCAATCCCATACCACTGTAATAAGACAAAGCAGGATCACTTGGATCCCCAGCGTGAACCACGTCGACGTCACCTGCATTCATACTTAACGCGAGCTCTACCGCCCGCGCATCAGTCATTGAGCGACGTGCACGCCCGGTATCAGGGTGTGCACCTATCGATACTAAGGTACTAATTTTAAGCGATTGTTTAGAGTTAAGCGGCATCGGATAATCCCTCGGTTGTATCAGGAAGTAGTGCAATCAATTCCTGCAAAAACTCATTACTATCGGCGATAACAGTTAAATCAGCACGTTTAACCATGTCGCATCCTTCATCGGTATTGACGGCAATCACTTTGTCACACGCACCAATGCCTTGCAGGTGCTGAATAGCGCCTGAAATACCAACCGCGACATAAACTCTCGCCGTCACCCAACTACCGGTAGCGCCTACTTGACGATGTCGTGGCATAAAGCCATCATCCACGGCGACACGGCTTGCACCTTCCGTTGCCCCGAGCTTATCGGCAGCTTCATGGAATCGATCCCATTCATGCACACCGTTACCCGCCGAAAGAATAAACTCGGCTTCAGTCAATGGTACCGCCTGTGGATCGACAGCTACCGCGCCTAAATCTGTAATATCACCCTGTGTAGGAATATCAAAACTCACATCAACAGGCAGCGCTTCATGACGAGTTTCATCAATAGGCAACGCACATTCTTGAGCTAACAACAATACCTTAGGGGTCTGGCGTTTAATATCATGTCGTCCGCCCGCAGCGCGGCATACCGACTCATTGGCATTGACTGACCACGCTTGGGTGGCAGGGCGCTCTTGCACCATGGCACAGAAGCGCGCACCAATTTCAAAACCACCGTGTATGCTATCTGGGAACAACCAATGTTGCGGAGTGAAGTGTCGGTCAATACTCGCCAGTACGTTAGCACGCATGTCTGGGGAGTAATCATCAAAGCAGCGATCACTGACCGTGAGTAAGCGGTCAACTCCTGCCAATTCAAACGCTTCTTCCTTGTGAGAACCAAACACTACCGCGATCACCGCGCCATTCCCTTCGCTTTGTTTAACAAGCTGGTGCGCTTGTCCCAGAACGTCTTTATCGTGTGAGGTTAAACGTCCACCGGACATATCCGGTACAACAACCACATAAAAATCAGGCTCCGCGACTTGATGTAGTGGTAATGGCGCCTCGGCAGCACTCGCTTGACGCGACATTCCAGTGGCACCCGCTTGGCGATTTAAACGGTCAATACGTTTAATACCATTTGGACCAATAAATCCAACGCGGTGTGGATAACGTCTTAACAAGCCACTTGGCCCAATTTCTTCAATCGGTTTGACCATCAAGCTCTCATGGTCAGGATGTAGGCGATTACGCCGAATCCATTCCACTCTTGGGTCACGTCGTAGTATATAATCTGCCATATCTATCTCCTATACGGCTTGCGCGTCTAACGCTGGCGACCACTCTTCTACTGCACTATCTGTTGGCTCAAGCAACTGCTCAGCCACGAGTTCGGCAATATCTTTCACTTCAGGACGCGGCTCTACCACACCTTCAAGCATCGCGGTACACTGCTGACAACCAACGGCGACTAAATCCGCCTCGGTTTCACGAATGTCATCCATACGCATGTCAGCAATACGACGCTCACCAGGAATATCGGTAATTGGCGCGCCGCCACCGCCGCCACAACAACGAGAGCGAAACCCGGAACGTTCCATTTCAGCGATTTCAACGCCTAGCTGCTTAAGCACAGCTCGCGGCGAATCATATTCACCGTTATAACGACCGAGATAACATGGATCGTGGTATGTCACTTTACCCGCTGATAGTGTTCCAAGGTTAATTAATCCCTTTTCGACCAACTGGTTAATGAACGTTGTATGGTGCCAAACTTGGTAATCCGGCGTTTCACCTTCAGGATAAAAGTCTGGATATTCATTTTTGATACAATGGAATGCATGAGGGTCAGTCGTGACAATGCAATCAAAATCGTATTTCTGGAGCGTCGCGATATTTTGCTTGGCAAGGCGTTGATACGTCGCGTCATCGCCTAAGCGCCGGGCAACATCACCACTATCAAGCTCCTCATCACCTAAAATCGCCACATCAATCTTGGCCGCTTTTAAGATTTTAACGAAAGCTTTCAAAATACGTTGGCTACGCATATCAAAGGCACCATCCGACACCCAAAACAGCACATCCGCGCGTTTGACATCGGACATTAAGTTAAGGTTTTGATCCGCAGCCCAGTGTGACCGTTTACTAGGTGCATGGCCATTGGGGTTATCGGTGAAAATGATGTTCTCCAACACTTCCACTCCCTTATTAGGCGTGGCTCCTTTTTCTAAGGTCAAGAAACGGCGCATGTCGACGATTGCATCCACATGTTCAATCATCATCGGACATTCTTCAACACACGCACGGCACGTGGTACATGACCATAAAGTATCGGCATCGACTACACCACCGACAATCGGCTGATGCGGGTCGCCTTTGGCGGCACCAATATCTTTGCCCGGATAAGGACTGCCCGCGTAATTTTCGGCGTTCCCTCCGGCTAAACCGACAACCATATCTTGAATCAGTTTTTTCGGGTTCAGCGGCTGACCAGCCGCGAACGCTGGGCATACCGCTTCACAACGGCCACATTGCACACAGGCATCAAAGCCGAGCAACTGATTCCATTTAAAGTCCGATGGGTTTTCAACACCTAATTTATCACCATCCAAATTGACAGCTTTAAGCCCAGTCGAACGACCGCCGCCAAAACGCTCAGGCCGGCGATGAAATGCCAAATGAAGCGCACCAGCAAAGGCATGCTTCATTGGACCGCCCCAGCCCATGCCAAAGAACATTTCTCCTAAGCCCCACACGATCGCCGCAACGAGTACCAAACAAGCAACGATGTTAAATGCGTCACCGGAAATCAGGCCAGAAGCGGGTAACGTGGCAATAAAAAAGCTAATTGAAAACATCAATAAGCTTTTTGGCAAACGCATCCAAGGGCCTTTCGATAAGCGAGTCGGCGGGTTAAGACGGCGACGTGCCACAAACAGCGCCCCGCCACACATCATTATTAAAGACGCCAACAACACCCAAGAAAGGATGTGTGGTGCAATACCAAATACATGCACGGCAAAAATAAGAATAACAGACAGTACAAAGCCACCCGCCGTTGCGACGTGGGTATTGGACATGACTTTATCGCGTTCAACAACATGGTGTAAATCAACCAAATAGCGACGTGGAACCGCCGCTAACCCAGCAAGCAAAGAGACTTTCTCACTCTGCCCTTTGCGCCACATCATTATGCGACGCACCATGCCTACGACAGCCAGTAGTCCGGCTGCCACGAGTAGAATGGGAAGTAACGACTCTAGGAACATACGCCCCCCTTACAAATCTTTGCATAGACGTAATGCATCATAAATCGCAGCGTGCGTGTTACGTTGTGACACACAGTCACCGATACGCCACAAAATCATACCGTCATGTGCTTCGGATAAAACCGGCTGAGGTTTCGAATCAAACAAGGTTTCCACATCGATTTGACCCTTATTGACAGATTCTGCTTTCAGCTCATAATACAAAGCTTCATTAGGGCGTGTGCCGTTTTCAATGACAACTTGGTCAACCACGCGTTCTTCTTTGTGCTCGGTATATTCATTTTCTAACACAGCAACCAAGTTATCACCTTCACGATAAACTTTGATCAATGCCAGATCCGAACTCATAATCACTTCTTTTTCGTACAGGCTACGATAATAAGTTGGGAACGTTGTGCCGCCGATACCAACACCAGGTTTAATATCATCGGTCACTAATTCCACTTTGGCGCCTTTTGCCGTAAGGTAATCCGCTGCCGACATTCCCGAGAACTCACAAATGGTGTCGAATACCAACACATTTTCACCAGGTTCAACGGTGCCGTTTAGAATATCCCATGAAGATACAACTAAGCCTTCTTCCGCTCCCCAGTCGGGGTTTTGTTCGATAAATGGCGAGCCACCTGTTGCTAATATGCAGACGTCGGGCGCCAGTTCACGGATCATGTCGGCATTCGCTGCGGTATCAAGAATCACTTCCACATTTAGACGAGTCAATTCCATCGCTAACCAGCGGGTAATGCCGGCCATTTGATCACGCTGCGGCGCTTTAGCCGCAATGCTAACTTGCCCGCCAAGTTCAGACGCTTTTTCGATTAAGGTCACGTTATGACCACGCTCTGCAGCTACTCGTGCTGATTCAAGCCCCGCAGGACCACCACCGATAATCACAACTTTACGAACTGGCCCGGTTGTTTTTTCAATGATATGTGGCATGCCCATATGCTCACGAGAGGTGGCGGCATTTTGGATACATAATACATCTAAGCCCATATACTGGCGGTCGATACAGTAGTTTGCCCCAACACATTGACGAATTTGATCCGTTTGATCGAGCTTGATTTTAGTAATCAAGTGCGGATCAGCAATGTGGGCACGTGTCATACCAACGAAATCGACATACCCTGCATCAAGGATGCGTTTTGCTTGGTTGGGATCTTTGATATTTTGCGCGTGGATAACCGGAACGCTCACGACTTCTTTAATGCCTGCCGCCAAATGTAGGAACGGTTCTGGCGGATAGCTCATGTTCGGAATAACGTTGGCAAGCGTATTGTGCGTATCACACCCTGATCCAACGACACCAAAGAAATCGATCATGTTGGTATCGTTGTAATACTTGGCGATTTGCTTCATGTCATCATGCGTCAAACCATCTGGATGGAATTCGTCACCAGTAATACGCATACCGACAACAAAGTCAGGGCCTACCGCTTCACGTACGGCTTTCACCACTTCCATACCAAAACGCATACGGTTTTCGAAGCTGCCACCCCATTGATCGGTACGCTTGTTAACCCGTGGCGACCAAAATTGGTCAATGATATGTTGGTGAACCGCTGATAGCTCAACACCATCTAACCCACCTTCTTTCGCGCGCACTGCCGCTTTAGCGAAATCACCAATAACGCGCCAAATTTCCTCTTCTTCAATGGTTTTGCATGTCGCGCGGTGCACAGGTTCGCGCACGCCGGATGGCGACATTAAATTAGGCCAGTTTTCCCCATCCCAACGAGAGCGACGTCCCATATGTGAGATTTGAATCATAATTTTGCCACCATGCTTATGCACAGCATCGGCTAAATTTTGGAAATGAGGAATGATACGATCGGTCGATAAATTGACAGAACTCCACCAACTTTGTGGACTATCGATGGACACAACACTGGACCCACCACAGATACATAGACCACATCCCCCTTTCGCTTTTTCTTCGTAATATTTTACGTAGCGATCGGTCGTCATCCCACCATCGGTGGCATAAACTTCTGCGTGTGCAGTACTGACAATACGGTTACGGATAGTAGTATTGTTAATTTTTAATGGTTGGAACAGAACATCGAACTGAGACATGCTTCACCTCTGTACCAGCCTTACTTCTCAATGGGTAAGGCTGTCTTCCTTGACATTGCTTACGCAATAAACATTGCTGACTAAATAAATTCTGATGATTTGCAGCTACACAATTGGCGTAACTTCAAATAGACCGAATTCACATCCTTCCTGCGCGCCACTTTGGGTTTGCACTGCTTGTGTTGTTATGGTGTAGCCCAAGCTTTTCGCAATTTGATCCATCGCTCCCGCAAACCAACCAGTAAACATGTAATCAACTTTGCGATTCACTTTACCGTATTGATATACAAAGCAAGAATTCTCTAAACGCACGCGAGCTTCACCTTTTTTGATATCAAGATGCTCAATGACGAAGAACCCCCAACCACGTTGGGATAGACGTTTCATATAATGTTCAAAAACAGCATCGCCACTTAAACCATGCTCTTGCGCTTCTTTTTCACACCAATAATAAGCTGATTTATATCCTGCTTTATATAAAATCTCTGCATAACGTTCCGCGCCAATTTCTTCTTCAATCCCCATATGGTTATTCACAAAAAAGTGGCGAGGTACATATAACATAGGTAACGCATCGGTCGTCCATACGCCCGTTTCATCATCAACAACAATTGGCATTTCTGGTGCGTGTGTACTCATTTCGAATTCTCCATTTCCAAGACTGTGAGTTTGGGTAGTCGTTCGCATTGCGACTTATTCTCCCCAAACCTCTCCTAATACGCGAAGCCAGTTTTCTCCCATGATTTTACGAACTTGCGTTTCAGTAAATCCATGGCGTAATAATGCTTCAGTCAAGTTAGGGAAATCCCCCAACGTGCGGATCCCTTCAGGGTTAATGATTTCACCAAAATTGGTCAGACGGCGCGCATAGCCTTTGTCGTGCGTTAACCATTCAAAAAACGGTTGACCATGCCCTTGAGTGAAGTCGGTACCAATACCGATTTGATCTTCTCCCACGAGATTGTAGATATACGCAATGGCTTCGACGTAATCATCAACCGTTGAATGAATACCGTTTTTCAAGAACGGGGCAAACATAGTCACGCCAACAAAGCCGCCATGATCAGCAATGAATTTTAGATCTTCATCAGATTTATTACGTGGATGGTCTTTTAAACCACTAGGTAGGCAGTGTGAATAGCACACTGGCTTTTTAGAGGCGAGAATGACTTCTTTAGAAGTATGAGCACCAACATGGGATAAATCACACATCATGCCAACGTTGTTCATTTCAGCGACGATTTCATGACCAAAGCCCGACAAACCACCATCACGCTCGTAACAACCGGTCCCCACTAAGTTTTGTGTGTTATAGCACATCTGCACAACACCAACGCCCAAGTCTTTAAAGACTTGTACGTAACCAAGCTGGTCTTCAAACGCGTGGGCATTTTGAAAGCCCATCATGACGCCAGTTTTCCCTTCTTGCTTAGCACGGCGAATATCCTTGGTATTGCGTACCTTCAAAACAAGGTCACTGTTGGCATCGAGTAATTCGTTCATCTCAACAATGTTATTAACGGTATTTTGAAAGCCTTCCCAGACTGACACAGTGCAATTGGCTGCAGTAATACCGCCTTTGCGCATGTCTTCGAATAACTCACGTTCCCATTTTGCGATAACCAAACCATCAATTACTATCGCGTCATCATGCAAGTCCGTTGCGTTCATTTCATCACCTATTCAGTCATCCCTTGTTAGACTCCAGAATAGGTATTAAGGCTTTTTAAAAGTGTTCTGAAAACGGCATCCTAAATCCATTTTGCGTAACTAATCGCGACAATTAGACATAAAAAAACCGCCGTATTCAGAAACGGCGGCTTTTTGCGTTAATTCATTGATTATAGTGACACAGAACCATATGTCGGCTCGTGCTGCGCTTCAAACAGTACCTTAGAAGAGCGCAGTGGTGCCATATTATATTCCAACATATTGACAACGTTTGCTTCACCCATTGCGGCCGCAACTAACGGTACATTGGTCAACGCCGCCCCTTGTGTGCCTACTCGTTCAGCCTTCGGCGAAATACCGATATGAATGCGATAACACTTACTAAAATGAGGTGACGAGACAAACCCACATGCGGTGGCAATCTCAATGATAGACATCGACGTTTGACGAAGTAATTGTCTCGCACGATACAAACGCAATTTAAGATAATATTTGGAAGGCGAGCAATGCAGGTATTTCTGGAATAGACGCTCTAATTGACGACGCGATAAGCCAACATAAACGGCAAGTTCGTCTAACTCGATGGTTTCTTCGATATTCGCTTCCATCAGGGTAATCGCTTCAACCAATTTCGGCTGAGCGGTACCAATCATATGCTTAAGAGGAATACGCTGATAGTCATTCTCGCCACGAACACGATCGCAAATAAACATTTCAGAAATACTCGATCCAAGCTCACGACCATAGTCTTTTTGGATCATCGTAATCATCATATCGAGTGGAACAGATCCTCCACTACACGTCATACGATCACGATCAATAACAAATAAATGATTCAGGCAGCTGACACGCGGGTGACGCTCTTGAAGTGTAGCGAGACATTCCCAATGTACACTACATTGGTAACCATCCAATAAGCCTGCCTCTGCTAGTAAGTATGGCCCAGTACAAACGCCACCGAGTCGCACATGCTTACGTGCTAACGATTGTAACCACGAGACCTGCTTTGAAGTAAAGCTACGCGTGATATTAACGCCACCCACCACGATCAATGTATCTAACACGGGGGCGTCAACCATAGAGCAATCAGGTGTCACGTTGATACCATCACTGGCCGTGACCATCTGGCCATTCTCCGTAATCGTATACCAATCATATAGCTCTTTGCCTGTCAGTTGATTGGCCATACGTAGCGGATCAACGGCAGAAGCTAACGCTAACATCGTAAAGTTGTCGAGCAGCAAAAACCCAATACGATTGACGGGTTTGGTTACTGTTGTGTTGAGCTTATAGTTTGAGACAGACATAACACACTCCATTGCATATTTATTTGTTGGAGAGAAAATGTAACGACTCACTACCTTGATTATATTTTTGGTGGAATGAGCCTTGTTTTACTCTACCAACATAGCAACAACTGTGCCTCTTGACGCCTACTTTGTTAAATTTTTGTGTCGTAGCATAAATTTAATGGTGCAATCCCTTGCATTTGTGCGATCTCACTTAAAAAAATAGTTTTTCTATGTGAAATCTTAAGGTTACAAGCCTCCAAATTGAGTTATAATTTGGAGTTCACCTTGCACCAATACAGTAAGGCTGCACCATTCGAGTGATAAATGTTAAAAAATGCAACAAAAACATCTGGTTAAAAAATCAACACTCAATAGCATTAACAGCTAAGCCTCCCCGAGATGTCTCTTTATACTTATCTTGCATATCTCGTCCGGTATCACGCATCGTGCGAATGACTTTATCCAGCGAAATAAAATGTTGCCCATCACCACGCAATGCCATATTCGCAGCATTGATTGATTTTACGGCGGCAATCGCATTGCGCTCAATACACGGAACCTGAACTAAACCGCCAACCGGATCACAAGTCAGCCCTAAGTTATGCTCTAGCGCTATTTCGGCTGCATTTTCGACCTGCTCTGGCGTTCCACCTAATACTTCGGTTAATCCCGCAGCGGCCATAGCACTCGCCGAGCCAACTTCTCCTTGGCACCCAACTTCCGCGCCTGATATTGATGCATTTTTTTTGCATAATGCACCAACGGCACTGGCCGCCAAAAAGAAAGTGATAACATCTTCTTCTTTAGCGCGAGCATGAAAACGCATGTGGTAGGCCAGTACAGCAGGAATGATCCCCGCCGCGCCATTAGTTGGAGCGGTCACCATTCGCCCGCCAGCGGCATTTTCTTCATTGACCGCAAGCGCAAATAGATTGACCCAATCCATACCACTCAGCGAGGCATAAATAACGTCAGCTTGCGACGTCGCGGTGAGCGCCTTATGAAGGGCAGCAGCACGTCGCTTAACATTCAATCCGCCTGGCAATATACCGGTATTCTCGATCCCAGTCGTAATGCACTCTTGCATGGCGTTCCAGAGGGTGAAAATCGCCTCACGCACTTCGGCTTGTGGTCTTAGGGCAATTTCATTGGCCATGACTATTTCGCTGATGCGCGCATCATGTTGTTTACATAATGACAGTAACTGCTCGCCCGTCGAGTAGTCATAAGGTAGGCTGATGGTATCTTCTGGCCAATGATCGTCTTGTATTTCGTGTTCGTCCAATACAAATCCGCCCCCAATGGAGTAATACGTTTTGGCTTTAATTAGCTGTTGGTCAGCGTCAAAAACCGACAACGTCATCGCATTGGGATGGTAATCAAGTACACGGTCATCAAAAATCAATTGGGTATCCCAATCAAATGAGATCGGTTTTTTGTTACCAAAGATCAACGTGCTGGTTTCACATACCGCCTGAATCGTGGGATCAATCACATCAGGATTAATCACATCTGGCTGGTAACCCATCAACCCCATAATAACGGCATTGTGAGTATTGTGTCCTGCTCCCGTAGCACTAAGAGATCCAAACAATTCAATTTTCACACTCTCAACACTGTCAAACTCACCACTGGCTTCGAGTTCTCTAATAAACAAGCATGCCGCTTTCATGGGACCGACGGTATGAGAGCTTGAGGGACCGATGCCGATTTTAAACAAATCAAATACGCTAATGTTCATGGCACACTCCTAAGAAATTCCGTTTTCAAATGTAAAATGATTATTTATCAATAATAGATTAATTAGGTGCTCTGAAACGACATTTGTGCTTCTAATGTCGACGTAATCAGAACGGGAATAAAAAAGCTTGATATGACGGGAAAGAAAGAGAAATTTTGGGGAGAGAACCTCCCCAAATAAGGGCAATTAGTTACTAAATACTACGGTGCGCTTACCGCTTAAAAATACACGTTTTTCCACATGATAACGCACAGCGTTAAATAACGTAATACGCTCAATATCTTGTCCTTTAGAGATTAAATCTTCCGGATAATGAGCATGATCAACAGGTTGAATTCCTTGGGTTATAATCGGGCCTTCATCCAAATCATTATTCACGTAATGCGCCGTCGCCCCAACCATTTTAACGCCTTTCTCCCAAGCTTGATGATAAGGACGTGCGCCCTTAAAGCCAGGAAGTAATGAGTGATGAATATTAATCGCTTTGCCATCGAGTTGACGACACATATCCGGTGACAATACCTGCATATAACGGGCTAAGACAGTAAGATCAATATCATAGTCCTTCAACAAAGCTAAAATCTGTTGTTCTTGTGCGAGCTTCGTATCCGGCGTAATTGGCAAATGGTAGTATGGAATATTATGCCATTTCGCCAATGGCTCTAAATCTGGATGATTCGAGATGATAACCGGCACTTCAATATGTAACTGCCCAGTACGCACTCGGAACAGCAAATCGTTTAAGCAGTGATCGAATTTCGACACTAAAATAGCCACACGCTCTTTCTTCGAGGAGGGGGATAAATCCCACTTCATATCAAATAGCGTGGCGCGTTTCGCAAACTCAGCATTAAATTGCTCAACCGAAAACTCGCTATCGTTAGGCGTAAATTCAATTCTTAAGAAAAACTGACGTTGTACACGATCATCGAACGAATGAATTTCGTCAACGTAGTTGCCTGATTCTGCCATAAACCGGGTCACCACATCTACGGTGCCCAGTTGGCTAGGACAACTGCCCGTAAATACCCAAGTATCAGACTTCATTTTCGTCATAGGTCGCTCCATGCTATAAGCCGAGCAAAGGTGCTCGGCTTGATTTCCACTACTTTTCAATCGTTAGGCCAAATTCTTGGCCCGCATCCACCAGCCAACGCCAGATATAATCAGCAAAGCTACGTCGTACCACCAATTGCCATTGCGTCTCGCCAGTACGGCAAATCACCGCTGAGCTTTTCGCAAAAATGGTCGCGGCCACTTTCCCAACAGGAAAGACTTTTGGGTGCACATCTAATGGCATACTTTTCTTCAGAATATCAACGCTATGGTCGCCAGATAACTCAATAATAGTTTGCCCACCGCTTTGGTTAACTATCGAATAATGTCCTGTTAATTTCGCGCGTAACGCGATTTCAATGTCAAACATCATGTCATTGGAGGAAATGATTAACCACTCATCAGGGCTAAGCCACATAATACGTGTCACGTCATTAGCCACACTCGTCAGTGGTTTTGTCGGCAGTTCTAGCCCCAAAACTTGCGAAGCTTCACCAACAAAATTGGCATTATCGCTATTACCGCGCAAGATGAGGTGACCCATCAGGGCCACTTCTTTCATTACCACGCCAGTTTTGCTCGTGGTGGGTTGAATCGTGAAATGTTTTTGACTATCAAAAACCGGTGATTGCGCTGGCAATGTGCAATATTGATCCATTACCGCAACGTCGTTACTTGCTGCGACTTCAGCTTTTTCGGTAGAAAGTACATCAGACATTTTGGCGTTCTCCTTTTGGATCCAAGAATATAGGGCTACAAATTTCCGCTTCGATCACACGTCCATCCACTAATGGGTAGAACACTGTGTCGCCCATCTTATTGTGGCCATCAAGGACAAAGCCTAACGCAATACCGCGCTCTAGTGTGGCACTCCAATAACTAGAGCTTACATGCCCTAACATTTTCATTGGGACGGGTTGATTTGGATCCGCCACCGCTTGTGCACCTTCTGGTAGCACGTCTGTCGGATTAATTGTTTTCAGCCCCACCATTTGCTTACGGCCAGCTTTCGCATTAGCTTCTAATGCCATCCCACGCTTACCGATAAAACTAAATGGCTTCTTATTCGCCACACACCAATCCATACCTAAGTCGTACGGTGTGACAGAGCCATCAGTATCTTGGCCTGCAATAATAAACCCTTTTTCTGCACGCAGAATGTGCATGGTTTCAGTGCCATATGGGGTTAGGTCGTATTTTTCACCGTGCTCAAATAACTTATCCCATACATAACGTGCATAATTTGCTTGCACGTTAATTTCAAACGACAACTCGCCAGTGAACGAAATACGGAAAATACGCGCTGGTACGCCAGCGACTTTACCCTGCTTCCAATCCATGAATTTGAAGTTATCCGCGCTCACATCAATGTCTGTCAATTCTTCAATCAACTGACGGCTTTTCGGCCCGCCCACGGTCATGGTCGCCCACTGATCCGTTACGCTGTTAAAGTAGACTTCCATTTCTGGCCATTCCGTTTGATGGTATAGCTCTAACCACTCAAGCACATGCGCAGCGCCGCCTGTCGTGGTTGTCATTAGAAAGTGATTCTCGCCTAAACACGCGGTCACACCATCATCGAAGACCATGCCATCTTCACCACACATTAAGCCGTAGCGACATTTACCTATCGCTAATTTTGCCCATGCGTTTGAGTAAACACGACCAAGAAATTCACGTGCGTCTTTCCCTTGAATATCAATTTTACCCAACGTAGAGGCATCCAAAACACCAACGCCTTCACGTACAGCGAGACATTCACGGTTGAGCGCTTGTTGCATGCTTTCACCGCCTTTAGGAAAGTACCAAGGCCGTTTCCACTGACCTACTTCTTCAAACTTAGCACCTTGCTCAACATGCCATTCATGCATCGCGGTATAACGAATAGGATCGAACAACTCATTACAGTTGCGTCCTGCAATTGCACCAAAAGTCACTGGGGTATAGTTAGGACGGAAAATCGTCGTACCTGTTTGAGGGATCGTTTGCCCTAGTTTCTTCGCCGCGATCGCCATGCCGTTAATGTTACCCAGCTTACCTTGGTCAGTACCAAAACCTAATGCGGTATAACGTTTTACATGCTCGATTGACTCAAATCCTTCACGCGTCGCCAGTTCTATCGCTGACGCCGTCACATCATTTTGATAATCAACGAACTGTTTTGGCGCACGCGAGGTCGGCTTAGTGTGCGGAATATGGAACAACGCCATAGGTTGGCCGCTACGCGGGGTTTCTACTTTCGGACAGCTTAACGCGCTGGCCTTCAGATCCAAACGTTGTACTGCACTTTGTCCAACCTCCAAACCTTGCTCAAGTACCGACTGCAAGGTTTGTAATCCATTAATAGATCCAGCGGTTAATTGACGTTGCACTGTTTCGCCAGGCACAAAACCAATCGCTTGGTCATCCCATACCGGGCGACTTCCCGTATGACAAGATAAGTGCACCGCAGGACTCCATCCGCCAGAGCTCGCAATCGTGTCACAAGCGAGTGTCTGTTCTTTACCCGTCACCTTATCGCCAGCTTCGTTGATACTCGCAACAACAGCACCAGAGACACGTTTTGAGCCTGTGACATCAATCACGGCGCTGCCAGTCATCACTTTAATACCAAGCTCTTTGACCGCATCAATACGCGTACCACATACGGTTTGACGCGTATCCACCACAGCGACCACTTCTTTACCCGCATTCGCCCAATCGATGGCAGTTTGGTAAGCATCATCATTGGTCGTCATCACAACCAGTTTCTCACCCGGAACCACTGCATAGCGGTTGATATACGTAGATACCGCAGAGGCTTGCATGCAACCAGGAACATCGTTATTGCCGTATACCAAAGGACGCTCATGCGCACCTGTTGCCAATACAACCCAATCCGCTCGAACACGATGCATGCGTTGACGCGCTTTATCACGGCCAATTACATCGGCAACATGGTCGCCAATCCGCTCATGAATCGTTAAGAAGTTATGATCATGATAACCGTTAACGGTTGAACGGCTTAACAACGTGACATCGGGATACGTGGCTAATTCATCGACAACTTTTTCAACCCATAGGCTTGCTGGTTTGCCATCGATGAGTTCTGACGTACTTAATAAACTACCACCAAACTCATTTTGCTCATCGGCAACAATCACACGAGCACCGGCTTTAGCTGCGCACAGTGCGCTCATTAAGCCCGCAGGACCTGCACCAACCACTAATAGATCACAGTGTTGATTAATATGATCGTAAATATCAGGATCTTCTTCTTTAGACGCTCGGCCCAATCCCGCCGCTTTACGAATGTATTTTTCGTAAGTTGGCCACATTTTAGCAGGGCTCATAAACGTTTTATAATAAAAGCCAGGTGGCATTAGGCTTGCGCCGACTTTGCCCACCATGCCCATAAAATCCGTTTCAACGTTTGGCCAACCATTCGTTGATGAACATACAAGACCTTCATACAGTTCTTGTTGCGTCGCACGGACGTTAGGGATTTGTGTCGCTTCTGTTGCACCAACTTGCAAGATGGCATTGGGCTCTTCAGCGCCGGCGGCAATCACACCACGAGGGCGGCTGTATTTAAAGCTACGGCCAACAATGTCGATACCGTTAGCCAACAAAGCTGAGGCGACAGTATCTCCAGCGAACCCTTGAAAAGGTTTACCGTTAAAAGTGAAGTTGAGCACTTTAGCGCGCTTAACTCGACCACCAGACGCTAAGCGATTAGGTTGTTTCATGATTCCACTCCTTGGCTGTCATGCTCTAAGGCTTTTGGTTCTTCACCCATTTTATACACCTGTTCAATTTCATACGTCGCCGTGTTACGCACGATATTAAAATACTTACGGCATCCCGCCGCGTGGTGCCACATTTCGTGGTGGGTCCCTTTCGGGTTAGTACGGAAGTGAAGGAATTCCCCCCACTCTTTATCAGTGCAATTATCTGGGTCTAAAGGACGGGAAATACTGGCTTGTCCTTTGGCGTGAAACTCTTCTTCTTCACGCATTTCTTGGCAATATGGACAATAAATATGAAACATTCTGCTCTCCTTAGCTTAGTGCGCAACGCCCGCTGCACCATGTTCATCCACCAAAGCACCATCATGAAAACGGAACATTGAAAACGGCTTGGCCAGTTCGTGCATCTCGCCTTTCGCGAGTGATGCAGCAAACACATGCCCCGATCCAGGTGTGGCTTTAAAACCGCCCGTGCCCCAACCACAGTTGAAGAACAAGTTCTCAACAGGAGTTTTAGAAATAATTGGGCTGGCATCATTAGTGGTGTCAACAATACCGCCCCATTGACGGTTCATACGCACACGACTAAAGCTTGGGAACATTTCGACAATCGCTTGAATAGTATGCTCAATGGTTGGATAAGATCCGCGTTGACCGTAACCTGTGTAACCATCAATCCCTGCACCTATAACCAAATCGCCTTTGTCTGACTGACTCACGTAACCATGCACATGGTTAGACATCACGACCGTGTCAATAACAGGTTTGATTGGCTCAGATACCAAAGCTTGTAACGGGTGAGATTCAACCGGTAACTCAAAGCCTGCCATATTCGCCATCACACCAGAGTGTCCAGCGGTGACACAACCAACGCGATCCGCGCGAATCACCCCGTGGCGATTGGTTTTCACACCGACCACTGCGCCATCTTCCATCTCAAAACCAGTCACTTCGGTCTGTTGCAGTAAATCAACGCCCATCGCATCAGCACCACGTGCATAGCCCCATGCAACCGCATCGTGACGAGCAACCCCGGCACGTGGCTGCCATGACGCACCCATCACTGGGTAACGACGATTTTGAGAACAATCCATGGCCGGAACAATTTCTTTAACTTGCTGAGCGTCCAAGACTTCGCCGTCGATACCGTTCAAACGGTTGGCATTCACGCGACGTTCGATATCACGCATGTCTTGAAGCGTATGCCCAACGTTCATACAACCACGTTGTGAAAACATGACATTGTAGTTTAAATCTTGTGACAAGCCTTCCCATAGTTTAAGTGCGTGCTCAAATAGATGCGCCGCTTCGTCCCATAGGTAGTTCGAACGTACGATCGTTGTATTACGCGCGGTGTTACCGCCACCAAGGTATCCTTTTTCAATCACAGCAATATTAGTAATGCCATGTTCTTTTGCTAAGTAATACGCTGTTGCTAAGCCATGGCCGCCACCACCAACGATGATAACATCGTACTTTTTCTTTGGCTGAGGATTGCGCCATAGGCGCTGCCAATTTTCGTGGTAGCCTAAGCTGTGCTTCAACAGCCCAAATCCTGAATAACGCTCCATATAATCTCTCCCGAGTTTCCTTTCCAAGGCTTAGCGATACACAGGGAATTGTGCGCAAAGCGCCACGACCTGTGATTTCACTTCTAGAATGGTTTCTTCCAATTTTTGTTCATCATCTAATACATCTAAGATATCCGCGATCCAGCCGGCTAACTTAGTGCACTCTGCTTCTTTAAATCCTCGGGTAGTAATAACAGGGGATCCAATACGTAAACCAGATGTCACGAACGGTGATTGCGGGTCATTAGGGACCGCATTTTTGTTGACTGTCATGTTCGCTCTGCCCAAGGCAGCATCTGCGGCTTTACCAGTTAAACCTTGTTTGACCAAGCTCAATAAGAACAAGTGGTTATCTGTTCCGTTAGACACAATATCAAAGCCGCGTCCATGTAAGACTTCCGCCATGACTTTGGCATTTAATACCACTTGCTGTTGATAGGCTTTAAACTCTGGTTGGAGCGCTTCTTTAAACGCGATCGCTTTTGCTGCGATGACATGCATTAATGGACCGCCTTGCCCGCCAGGAAATACCGCTGAGTTGAGCTTTTTCTCAATCGCTGGATTCGCTTTAGCAAGGATCAATCCTCCGCGTGGACCGCGTAAGGTTTTATGTGTTGTCGTTGTGACCACATCTGCCCATGGTACAGGGTTAGGGTATTGCTCCGTCGCGACAAGACCAGCGACGTGTGCCATATCAACAAATAAATAGGCATCGATTTTATCGGCGATGTCTCGGAAACGTGACCAATCAATTTGACGAGAATATGCGGAAAAACCCGCAACAATGACTTTCGGGCGATGTTCGAGCGCCATTTGCTCTACTTGCTCAAAATCAATTTCACCCGTATCTGGCGTAATGCCATATTGAACGGCATTATAAATTTTTCCAGAGAAGCTAACTTTAGAACCGTGAGTCAGGTGACCTCCATGATCTAAGCTCATGCCAAGAATAGTATCACCAGGTTCACATAGCGCGGCGTAAACAGCGGCGTTGGCTTGAGATCCAGAATGAGGCTGCACGTTAGCATAATCGGCACCAAACAGTTCACATGCGCGATCGATAGCGGCTTGCTCAACCTGATCGACATACTCACACCCACCATAGTAACGCTTACCTGGGTAGCCTTCTGCATACTTATTGGTTAATACAGAGCCTTGCGCCTCCATAACTCGTGGGCTGGTGTAGTTTTCTGATGCGATTAACTCAATGTGCTCTTCTTGACGTTTTGCTTCAAGCTGCATTGCTGACCATATCGTATCATCGAATCCAGCAATCGAATCTTTTTTCGTAAACATCCTTCTCTCCATGCAGGCCTTCAAAATGAAGTGCTTTCTTCCTTGGTGTAGATTAGATGTTATAGACTGCTGCACATTCGAATATGCTTAGTAACGTCTAGCGAATGTCGATTTGCGACATCCCGAGCTCGATAAAAAGAAAACCTCGGCAAGCCGAGGTTTTTAGGACGATTTGGGTGGATGTCTAGACGTACAGATTAAAGAAACTGTTTTACCGTTGCGCGAATTTGCTGCACATCCGTAATATCACGACAATAATCGCTGTGCCCGTGACTTCCCATCGTTGCACCCTGCCCGTGATAGGTCATTAAACTGGGCTGGGCAACTTTACCGGATAAATGCACTTCTCGGGCGCCAGTAGCACGGGTAATTTGTGTCACGTTACCGGGGGTTACGCCGCTACCGGGCATAATCGATAAGCGCTGGTCTGCGAGTTGAATCCAATGTTTTAGATTATCTATTCCCGCCATCGCGGTAGCACGGCCGCCGGAACTCAATATCCGATGACAACCGAGATCAATCAGTGTTTCTAGTGCGCGTTCTGGGTGGCGCGTTAAATCAAACGCACGGTGAAAGGTGATGCCCATCGGACCCGCGCATTGTTCCCAACACTTGACGGCTTGCGTATTAATCGTTGCATCGCCGGTCAATGCGCCGATAACGATACCATCAAGACCCAGATCGCGAAAAAATTCAATCTCATCGGCCATCATCGCAATCTCATCATGATTAAAGAGGAAATCACCGCTGCGTGGACGAATCATGGCATAAACGGGAACCGTGGCGTACTCAAGCGCATACTTGACTAGCCCATAAGTCGGAGTAATTCCTCCTAAAGCTAAAGAGCTACACAATTCAATCCGGCCTGCGCCACCAGCCTGCGCGTGATTAAAGGACTCGATACTATCTACACACACTTCTACACACATGTTTGCCATGTTATTCCCTATTTATTGTGATGACATACCATTTCCCAATTACCGTCATCGCCGAATTCCATGAATCAAGTTAACTAGACAATCACCGCCACTGCATTTAACCGCCCCTAACGCTTTTCGATATACGCATAGCACTTAGCTAACGTCTCATTATCCCTGACATCAACACATTGGCATCTACAGCGGCGAGTGATAAATGTGTCGCAATCGTCTCGCACCATGCTGCTAAAGTGCGCGAATATGTAATAAATCGGCATTATAATTCAACCATGTGTCATGCAGACTAATACCTTTTTCTCGCGACACATCCTTCTCTCAGCGAGTCTGTTGTATGCGGCTCGGTGTTATGAGACAGTGTGTTTTTACATTCGCTGGCGCATTCTTACCATTGATAGAGACCACGAAACCATGACCCACAAGAAATTAACGTTACCAGAAAAAGTCTGTCCCGTCTGCCAGCGCCCTTTTGTTTGGCGTAAGAAGTGGCAGCGCAATTGGTCAGACGTGAAATATTGCTCGCAACGCTGTAAACGTGCCGCCAAGCACACGACCACTTCTACGCTGGAATCATAAACGCCATAGGACGGTATTTAGCCCCATGATAACTGTAGATGCGTCCATTCTTTAACTAACCAGTCGGAAACATTTTCAGGCTGAGGCAACCATGTCAATGTTGCCTGCCATGCACTGGCATCTGGGCTAAATACGTAACCAAGCACGCACCCAAGTACTAGCACAAGCGAAGCCAAAGGCTGACTCCAATCGGTTAATTTAAGCGCGGTACCAAATGAGCGTTTGATACGCATGCCCGATAAGTCGATACTGTAAATTTCATCAAGTATCAAGTGAATCATAGCGCCAAAAAATACAAAAGCACCAATCCCCCACGCCGTTTTGCTGCTCAGTTTAAATACATGATATGCCACAGGCACTGATAATGCGGCGAACATAATATTAGCCAGCAGGCTATGTAATGTGCCCCGGTGAATGGTTAATTGTTCGAATGCCCACTTAATCGGAAAACGCACAATCAGATAACTCACTATTGCCGCGACCAGCACTTGCCAATGGGGCAACTTATCTAACCAAAACGCAATGGTTAAGCCGGCCACTAATGCACTAATTAAGCGAAACACGAGTCGAATCGCGATCGATTCATCCGAATCGATATCTGGCATCATACCGCCAAGGGTGCCGGCTAATGCATAAAAAATCGCATCATTCATGGTGGCAAAGCCGGCGATGAAAGCACTTGCGGCTAGAGGGGCACTGAGGGCGGCAGCGACGGTGACGTGGGTTTTAAAATCGGCCATTTTTCTATTGCTCTTACTGCGGTAATCTAAAGGGAATTCAGTATTGACTGAGGGTTTGCGGTTAGCGACCACATACTACAAGAGATAAACTGACAAATGAAAGGCTTATCGCGCTTTCATGTTGAAAACGATTATGAATTAACCCAGTTCTTACAATAACCTGCCGATAATTTGTGCACCCATACCAAACCATGCGCAAGACCCGCAGCTCACAAGGTAGGTGTGGTCAATGATAGGCTTCTTATGGCGCTAACGCATCACTCAATATCTAAGCTCACTTAGTACCGAAGAGAGACCTGCCATCATTTCGAATACTTGATCAAATACCAGTTGTTAGTATTGGCTGTAGCGGGGTAAACATCACGATGGACACATCCAAATCTGAGCGCTTAACCACCACATTATCGCGCGGCAAAAATATAGGCACTTCTCTCCTGCTAAAGAGAAGTACCATCGACATGAATCGGGAGTATTAACTTAGTCCCGGTTGGTGATTAGATATCGCGTTATACGGTTGCCAAGGCGAATTAACCGACGTCGGTTGGCGCTGCAAATACCACAATTCGTGCTCATCATGTATCGACTCAACCGCTCGTAGCGTCGCATGGTTATTCATCACTACCACATCCCCCGCTTGCAAAGACAGCTCATGATAGACGCGTCGATCTCGACAAATTTCATGCAAACGCGTAACGACATCTTTACTCTCTGTGTAGTGATTCGATGAGTACAGTTCAGTATCATGACTGGGTAAATGATCGATAGCCACACCAGTGTTTGTCTCCATCCACCATCGTAATATATCTTTGCGTGTTTGCGGGCAAGACATGATCACTGGATAATGATATGTGCATTGTCTCGGCGATACTCCGTCTGAATACGCCAATACGGTCTCGCGGAGTGCTTCCCGTTCATCGCCATTGAGTATGAGTGTCGCTAGCTCACTATTGATGACCCTACTCACTGACGAAGAAGAGGTGTAGTGCAGCATGCTACCAGCGGTTTGATGACAATAAAACACCACCTCATCTGGGGTATAATCGTCATAATCGTACTTATCCTGATTGACGTTCATCGTGTCAAGCGGGTACACCAGTCCCCAGTGAACAGAGGTACCCTTTGCTGCCAATGACGGCCGAACAATTTGGGTATTCCCCTCAGGCCAAGACACCACACCGCCTCCTTGGCGATACCAAGACTCAAACTCCTGCGTTGACTCAAGCGCATGGAAGCCGCGCAGCGTAACATAACCAAATGTCTGTGCTAAATGAGTCAGATCACGGTGTTGTAATAGCTCAATGGGCATATCAGGATCTGGCGTTGACAGTACTAAACCAAACTGCTCTTGATGAACGGTTATGTTAAGTCGACGCAGACACGCTAGCGCTTCATTGGAGATCGCATGAAGTTTAAGTAAACACCAAGGCTGTCCCTGATAGGTTACCGTCACCACCGCGCTACGCTCATGACTATGATTAACACACGAATCCACCACAAACTCACCAAGATGAGCGTCAAACATTAGCGTACTGTGCCACGGTGTTTTAAAGCTTGGTTCATCGAATAAATACAGTGAATATTTCTCACCCACCATCGGATGCTCATGGATACTCAAGCGAATACAATCCGCAAAGTGGTGATGTAAAAAATTATCTAACGCTCTACCTTGAATCATCATTCCCTTTGCCATTTCTGCTAGGCGTTTACGCCGGTTTGAGTATGATAAAGCCGCGAGTGGATATTTCTGATCTTGGCTCATAAACTTCTTTAAACCAAGGTATGTGCTATGCATTTTTTTATGCTGTCGCTTGAGTTTTTCAAAATCCATTTCATATTGCGCATCGCCGTATTGACGCTTGAGTTCATCAAAATAATCCACATCAGCCACACCTGAAAACTCGGCAAAATCTCCAAAGTTCACAACTTTAAGAACATCACTACCGTTCATGATATCAATCATCTTTTTTAATCCATCAGAATAGTCATAATGATGCTTAAAATCGACATTAATATAATACGAAAACGTATGATAATCAGAAAAAATATAAAAGCAGACGCCATAAGGATAAATGCTTTGTATATCTCTAATAGTCTTAATAAATTTCTTTAAAACTTGATACTCTGCCATATCAGGCTGATGCCCTAAAACTTTATCCAAGTTATTTGTTTTACAAGGAAATGCTGGCAATAGTAGCTTTATTGGCTTTCGATTAATAACAAATTTGCTAATAGTACGTTTTAATTCAACTAATCCTTCATACTGAGCATTGGTTTTTGCCATTAATTGATTGAGAAGTATAAACGTAATTCTTTCTACGTAATCTTCGTTTGTTTTTTTAATCATGATGTTTCCTAATTATCATTCTATTTATATTTCTTAATCTCTGAATTATATATCACTCATACATCCATAAACTATTAATGAAATTATTAATTTCATTAATAGAGCAATGAGACTCAATATACGCATCGGGACGTACAAGTATCGCTTGATCATGATAATAGCCTTGATCTGAACAATATTTATAGCTATCTTTTTTGCTCACTTGAATACATTGAATATAACTAGGAAGTTCAATTTGAATATCGTTATCTGAAAAAATCAATAACGTATAATGATTATAATTAAGTAAATGATAAAGTCGTGTTAGGCTACCTTGATTATGTAATTCGAAATCAAAAATACGCGTCCCATCTAAACCAGATTCACTATAACGAATCCCCATTCCCGTAATGTTACCTGCGCGTTTTTCCACAATACTGACGTAATCTTGGGCATGGGTGCCATGTTTTGAATATTTGGTTGAACGTACTAACTCTCCTGAGCTCTCAATCACACTCGCCGCAATAGGCTGTCTTTCATTCTGGTAACTCTGCAATAGCGATGCAGGCGCTGCCTGTTGTAATTGCATACTTAGCTTCCAGATCAGATTAAACGCATCGGCTAATCCGGTATTTAGCCCCTGTCCACCATTAACGGAATGAATGTGCGCCGCATCTCCAGCTAAAAACACGCGATCCTCTAGCGAAAATTTTTCAGCGATTGATTCTTTGACTGTAAACTGGGAATACCAAATGATGTCTTTAAATGTCAGTGAGTGTGGGGTTACCGCTCTCCGTATCTTGGTGATTACCTCTGCTTGCGTAAATTCATCCGTATCCATTCTAATATAAAAACGATCCAAATCACCTTCGCGTGGAATCCAAGCCACATCTGACGTATCAGTCTGAAATACGATAATCTCTGGAACTTTAGGAAAATCAGTTTCTAGTACCCCATCAATCACAGCCCAAGTGATTTTGGGCCGGATAATATCGAATGGAATATCAAAATGGCGGCGTACAAATGAGTGAGAGCCATCCGCACCAATCACAAAACGTGACTGAACTTGCTCACCTGAATCTAAGGTCGTTATACATCCTTGTTCATTTAAGGTGATATCTTGAACCGATGTTAATCGCCGTACAGCGTGATCGTATTGTGTTAGTTTCTTATCCAAAAGCTGTTCAATATAAGATTGCCCAAGCATCAGAAAGTGTCGATGATAACACCCCTCTAACGCCTCCCACCAAGAGGATTGACGCGAAACAAACTCACCATTAGCCCAGATAGAACTGGTATTACAGGTTTTACCTAATGGATAGAGATCATCAAATAAATCTACTAATTCAAGAAGTTGTAGTGTTCGAGCATTCAATGCATCCGCTCGTCCAACCATTAATGGCCCAGCGGATTTATCAATAATTACGGTATTTAAACCACTGCGCGCCGCTAAATAACCACACATTAACCCAACAGGGCCTGCGCCAATAATAGTAATGTCTGTATACATGGTATTCATTGATAAGACTCCAAGTTTGGATTGTCAAAAGGAGGGTTACTCAGTATTTGTACACGCCGGATATAGCGGGCGGAATGAGAGTGAAATGACTCACGCCCATGTAGCAGCGAAAAGTTATCGTTAATCACGATATCTCCGTTTTGCCATTCATGAGCATAGAAATTATTGGTGTGGTAAAGCGCAGCACGTAGACTTTCATGCAATTGCATGACTTCATGTTGTTCTATACCGGTGAACTGCATATGCGGGGGATTAATTAATTCCCCTTTTTCCTCAAAATGCGGTTCGTTATAACGAATGACAGGATAGCCTTTATAAGGATGCTCACTAATGATCGGGGCAATGGTGCGACTATTATAGAACGCCATCTTGCGCTCATACACGCCGGTCGCTCTTCGCCATAATGCTAAATCTTCTGCCGATGCTTGTTCCAATATGCGCTGCGTATTAGAAAATGTGGTTCGGCCACCTTGCCCTGGGTTAGGTGCCTTGACACATTGAAATATCTGACACTCAGGCACTTGAGGACGATACATCCCATCCCAATGTAGTGGCATATAGCTGTTATCGAAAATATGATCATTAGGCTCATCATGTTGGATAAGCTCTAATACTTTACCAAAAGGCCAAACACTCACTTCCCCCCACTGTTCACTATAAGCAATTAAATCTTCGTTAGTTGCTAATGTATCAAAACCTCTTAGTACAACTAATCCCTCACAATGAAATAAATGCTTTAACTCTTCCATCGGAATAACATTTAAATTCGTATCATTAACTGGTTCTAATTGAATACCAAATGGCTTTAATCTGGTTATTTTATAACTTTGCATATACCTACCTAATAATATAAAGGAAGCAACACATTATTTACAAATTAATAGAAATTCAAACACAAAACTTATTAAAGGAATGGCATTATCAATATAAAACATTGATAATAAAAAATATTACTAACTATGCTACCTTGTTAAAAGCCTTTTCATGAATAATAAAATAGATATCACAATATTTTATAAGTCATAAAAAATAAACTTACTAAATTAATTAACAGTAAAAATCACAAAAATTAGCAGTGAATTTTTTATTTTATATAAATAGTCATTAAGCCTAACGAGAAAACTAGTTAAGTGTTATTCACTCATGAAAAAACTCAACGCATAAAAAAACGAATCAATAGATTCGTTTTTTATCAGTTGAGTTTAACTAGTTTACTAAATTATTCATCTGAATCCGCATGAGAGGCGGCATTAAAGCTGGTCATATTTTCAAAAGCCTCCATCCAAAAATAAGAACTAATAAAACTAAATTGGCGTGATGCCCCATTATCGGCTATTTGCTGCAACTGCCAGACAATACCTGGCGCTTCTGGGAATTGGTCGCCTTGGATTTGATCTTCATATAACCGATTGATTAACGCAAGCTCGCCTTGGCCATGAGCCAATAGTCGCACCATCGAAGACTCAGGCGATGTATCGAAAATCGTCATATCTTCTTCGTTTTCGCCCGTGACTGTCAGCGTCATTTCCACGCCTGTTGGCTCGGCAAAGGTACCATTGAATGCTTCTCTTAATAACGCATACGCGCTAAAGAATCGCTCATGATACAAACAGTTGGCATATTCTTCCCAATAACGGTCTTCGAGCATGTCATGGCTGACTTGATCAATTTTTCCTTGCGGTAATTCTGGAAACAAATGGGTTAATACCACCGCCGCTGCGCCTTCTGGACCTTGGTCATTCAGCGACATCATGCACATTTCTCTAAGCTCAGTCGCATCCATCGCGTCTAAGTCTTCATCAAAACTCATAATATGCATTAGCGCGCGATAATCATCATTAGACCACGCGTTGTTGATTTGGTTAATTTTCTGGAAGGAATCGATTTGAACTGTAAATTGTGGCTGCATTGTGCACTCCTACTTGACGTTCATCTTGCAGAGAATTGAGCTGCTCGTGTTGATTACAAGTCAGCATGGATCTTGATAAAAGCAAGATCGAACCACCAATGTACCTTGTGTGGACGTAATATGCTAATCCTGCATATAATTATGGGTAAAACTTCACCAGCGCCGCAGTAGTTCGTTTATGTCTTTACCGCCAAAGACTGAGTGATGATTAATAACCATCAGCACCGTTGATGGGTTGACTCTGATGCTATGAGGAGAGAGGAACCTGCTTTATCACTTGCGCTGGGTTGCCGCCAATCACCACATTATGGCCAAAACTTCGTGTCACTACGGCGCCAGATGCCACCACAACATTATTACCTAACGTCACACCAGGGTTAATCACCGCATGGCCACCGATCCAACAGTTATCACCAATAGTGATTGGCTGCGCGAATTCTCGTCCCTGCTTTCTGGCGATTGGCTCGACCGGATGGGTGGCGGTATAAATGCCCACTTGTGGGCCAATAAGACAATCATCACCAATGGTTACCAAGGCGACATCTAATATGACGCAACCAAAGTTCGCATAAAAGTTATCACCAACATGGATATGACGACCATAATCACAATGAAACGGAGATTCAACGTGTAGCGTACTTCCCGTCGCGCCAAATAAACTTGTTATAAGATCTTGGCGTTGTTCAGAAAACTGAATAGAAGTCAGGTTCAGTTTTTCGGTCATTAGTCGCGCTTGTAAACGTAGCGCCACTAACTCCTCATCACTCGCATCATAAAGCTCTCCGGCGAGCATTTTTTCTCTTTCTGACACATAAGCCTCCTTGCTGACGCTATTGTCACTCACCTTATTCACTAACTTACGCTGTTGTTGACTTTTTGTGGTGCGAGGATCTCAGCACTTAAGCGCTGGAATAATTCAATAGCGCCCGACTTCGACGTTAACTCGCCCACCGCGTATTGATACGCTAAATCCAAGTCAGCCTTATGATTGGGATAATACACTTTTGCCACAGCAGCGCATTGGGCTAAGTTGATATACCAACTGCCATCTTGCTCGGCAACATAGTAATACGCCGACCTGAGTAATTTTTTACCAATAATTTTAGCAACATTTATATCACTCATAATGGCAAATTCTGGCTGCATCTTTAGTAAATAATTGCATAAATCTCCATTAATAGCTTGGGCTATGGCAAGACTTGGTTTGTGACGAGGAAAATGAACGGAATGATCCTTACCCCAAATACAACAGCAGCAATGCTTTAACCAAAAGTGCCAATGGTAAACTTCTCGCGGCTTAAGCACATCATAGAGATACCCTGGGTCAATATCGAGCTTACTAATTTCTGAATAAGTTTGGGGAATGCTAGCCGATATTTCATTAAACACCTGCTGGTGGTGAGCAGTGAGAGGAGTATTGAGTAGGATAGAAAGATCTAAGTCAGAACAACCAATAACCGCCTCTCCTCTTGCCACACTGCCATACAAATAGATGCTATCCACTTGCTTAGGCAAACGCTGAACGAGCTGTGAAACAACCTGATCGACCACCATTTTAAATTCACGTTGGATAGAATTTACAGAACAAACATTATCGATAAAACCGTGTTTATCTAGACCTCGGCGACACTGATGCATGCTGAATCCTTTCAGAAAAGTCTTATCGTAACACTCACAACGACTTGTGGCATCGACAATTATGCGTAAAGTCAGGCGTACATTTGCACAGCAATGCGGTGAGGCAATTTTAGCACTCCGCTTGAAAATACGCACACAGTTACTAGGCTAAATAACAAGTTACGCGCTTTGGTTAGATATCAAATACCAGAATGAGAGTGGTTACTCGTAGTAACATAAGTAAGCTAAGCGACACACTAACACTGCCTATGTGCCATTTTAAATTCTTAGATTTTGGCCGCCCCTACTGATGATATATAGATAACTCCGACTTAATCGCGTAACTAGTGAACATGGTTGTTCATCATTTTTATCGCAAGGAGTCTCTATGACTAACATTAACCGCCGTCGTTTTCTAAAAGGCGGCAGCGCGACATTAATCACATCCTTTGCCCTTCCTAGCCTCGCCGCCTCAAATACCACTGCAGATACTGCTGAAGATGTCGGACGCGGCGGCAAGTATCAATTACAATTTTTCTCTGACTCTGACTTTGAAATCGTGGAAGCCATCATTGATCAGTTGATTCCAGGAGACGAGCTCTCACCAGCAGCGAGTGAGTTAGGCGTCGCCGAATTCATCGACAGTGAGCTTGCCGGCCCTTATGGCCAAGCCACTCACTGGTATATGCAGGGTCCTTTTGAACCCGGTCTTCCCACGCAGGGTTATCAAACGCGGCGTACACCGGGACAATTGATCAAAGATGGGATTCACGCCGTGGAAAGCGTCGTTCAAGCAGATTATCAAACGCGCTCATTTACCGCGTTACCATCAGAGCAACAGGTAGAATTATTGGAACGCATTGAACAAGGAGAACGTGAGCTCCCTGGCTTGGATGGAACATTGTTTTTTAAACACTTACTCGCTCTCACCAAACAAGGCTTTTTCTCCGATCCAATGCATGGCGGTAATAAACACATGGCCGCATGGAAAATGATTGGTTTTCCTGGGGCGCGATCGAGTTTTTATGAATGGAAGGATAACACCGACAAGCCCTACTCTATCGCACCCGTAGCGATTAAAGGAGTGAAATCATGAGTATAAAAAAACCAGCAGTGGATGTTGTCTGCGTGGGCTTTGGCATGACCAATGCGATCGCCGCACAAGAGTTAACAGAGGATAACTTGCATGTCGTCGCACTGGAACGCGGTAATTGGCGTAATACGAGTCCCGATTTCGCCTATCCTAAAAATACCGATGAGCTGAAATGGGATACCCGCCATAAATTACAGATGGATCTCTCCAAATCAACGATAACCTTTCGTAATCGCCCACATCAAAAAGCGCTTCCAATGCGCCACCTCGGCTCATTTTTACCTGGTAGCGGTGCCGGTGGTTCAATGGTGCACTGGAGCGGCCAAAATTGGCGTGCCTCGCCCAATGATCTTCGTTATCGCTCGTGGTTAGAAGAGAATTATGGCGCAGACTTTATCCCCGATGAGATGACGATCCAAGACTGGGGGGTCAGCTACGAAGAATTAGAGCCTTACTACGCAAAGTTTGAATTAATGTGTGGTATTTCAGGTAAAGCGGGTAACCTCAATGGTGAAATACAAGCCGGCGGTAACCCGTTTGAAGGGCCACGTTCTGGTGAGTACCCGTTACCGCCCTTAACTCAGCCGCATAGTTGCGAGGTATTTAACGACGCTGCTAAATCGCTTGGATTACATCCATTCCCAGGTCCGGCGGCACAAACATCTAAGCCCTATCGCAATATTTATGGTGTAGAGATGCAAGCTTGCACCTACTGCGGCTTTTGTAGCCATTATGGCTGTTACAACAATTCAAAAGCCTCACCACAAGCATGTATTCATCCGGCATTAATGCCTAAACCGAACTTCGAATTACGCTGTAATGCCCACGTGACACGTGTGCTATTAAGTGAAGATGGCAAACGCGCCACCGGCGTCGAATACATGGATGCCGATGGACAATTGATTGAGCAACCCGCTGATATCGTCATCATCGGCGCGTTCGCACTCTTTAATGTGCACCTGTTGCTCAAATCGGGGATTGGTGAACCTTACAACTATGAAAAACAAACAGGCGTTGTCGGGCGAAATTATGCCTATCAAGCACTGACTAACGCAACGGTCTTTTTCAAAGATAAAACCTTCAATCGCTTTGTTGGCGCAGGCGGCTTAGGCAGTTGTGTTGATGACTATCAGACCACTCAGTTAGAGCACGACAAACTCGGCTTTATCGGCGGAACATATTTAGCAACATGGCAAGGCGGCGCAGCGCCGATTGCCGCAACCCCCGTACCTGACAAAGTCAAAAACTGGGGCAGTGGTTGGAAACAAGCCGTGACTCAATACTATGACTCTCACCTTTCGATTAACTCTAGTGGTTCGGTCATGTCTTATCGCAGCGCGTTTCTCGATTTAGATCCCACTTACAAAGATGAGTTTGGTGAACCATTGTTGCGTATGACCTTTGATTTTTATGAGAATGAGCAAAAGATGTCGCGCTACGCGATGCAACAAGTTAAACAGATCGCGCAAGCTATGTCGCCGGAACATATCGATGTACATCAGCTCAATGTGCCTTATGACATCGTCCCTTATCAATCGACCCACAATACGGGCGGCGCGATTATGGGCAGTGATCCGCGTACCAGTGTCGTCAATAAATATCTACAGGTTTGGGACGTACCCAATGTGTTTGTCCCCGGCGCCAGTGCATTTCCACAAAACTTTGCTTATAACCCGACTGGCACGGTTGGCGCACTGACCTATTTTATGGTGGATGCCATTCGTCATAAATATCTAAAAGCGCCTGGTCCTTTGGTCTCAACGGAGGAGATTGCATGAATCATTCATCATCAATGCGACTGTTGCCGCTCATCTACCTATTAGCCAGTAGCGGAGTGTATGCCCAGCAAGACACCCACTTCCCGTATAAAAAACAACAGCCGATTGCCGCTCACGTGCAATCAGCTGCCTTAGCAGATAAAGCGCGCAGCGCGGCAATCAAGCGTGGGGCAGCAGTCGCGCGAGCGGCAGATTGTAGTGCTTGCCACACCGCCACAGCGCAACATCCCTATGCGGGAGGGTATCAATTTGATACTGGCGTCGGGGTACTGTATTCATCCAACATTACCTCTGATCCCGACCATGGTATTGGAGATTGGACTTATGCTGACTTTGCTAAAGCCATTCATAAAGGCGAGAGTAAAGACGGCCATAATCTGTACCCTGCGATGCCGTTTGCCGCTTATCAAGGGATGACCGAACAAGATACCAAAGATTTATGGGCTTATATTCATGCCCTTAAACCAGATAGCTACCAGCCACCAGACAATGATATGTCTTGGCCGTTTAGCATGCGTTGGGGCATCTCTTTATGGAAATGGACCTTTGTGGATGATGAAAGGTTCACTCCAGATCAGCAACATTCAGATCAGTGGAACCGAGGCGACTACTTGGTCAATGTACTCGGGCATTGTGGCTCTTGTCATACAGAGCGTAATATCGCTATGGCGAAAGACCATGATAAGGCCCTGCAAGGCGCTGTTACGCAAGGCTGGTATGCCCCATCACTGTTATCGGGCACAGACCAGCCTCTCGATAAATGGGATATCAATGAATTAACCCGTTTCCTAGGTACTGGTGTCACGCAAAACCACTTTGCCGCAGGACCAATGCGAGAAGCAGTAGAACACAGTTTGCAGTATTTATCGGTTCAAGATCGCCAAGCGATCGCGCTTTACTTAAAAACATTGAGAAAAGATACCGATGGCGATACGGTTGCGATGGCGAAAGAGCCCGAACTGCCGACCATCACAAAACCTGCGGCGACGTCCTCGTTGACTCTAGACAATATGCATGCACGCACAGCCAGTTTTACTATAAGCGATCCTGTGCTCGATAATGCAATGACACAAACGGACCACCCCGGAGCCGCATTATACCGAGATAACTGCTCGGCTTGCCACTTACAAGGACAAGGAATGCCAGGCATGGTGCCGAATCTTGCCCACAGCACCGCGGTCACCGCAAAACAGCCCAATAATCTACTGCAGGTCATTTTGCATGGTGCGCGTAATGCTCAAACAGAGCAGCATCCAACCGTGCAAGTGATGCCCGCATTTAATGAGCGATTAAGTGACCAACAGATTGCTCAACTGGTTAACTATTTACATCAGCAGCTCCGCCATGATGACTCTGATACGGATACTGTCACCGCAGAGCAAGTCGCAGAGTATCGCTAACTCAATACTCACACTAACCGCCACACTCACCGATATCATCAATCATTGGTGAGTGTGGGCAAGGACGCATCATATCGTAATAAAAACGGTAGGATAACAGTGAAAACCTTGTTCATTTAGAGTGGATGTCTTGGTATTTTAGCGCACTTAAACTGTTTTTTAGGTAGGTAGCCAAAGCTGATAAAAGTCGGTTTCATCATGCTTAGGATTCTTACGCACAAACTGCCAACCGTGGCGCTTATAAAATGTAAGAGCTGGTTTGTTAGTCCGGCTTACTGAAAGTACCGCACGCAAACACCCCGCTTTACTCAAAGTGCTTACAATATAATCCTGTATTATTGGAGCGATTCCTAACCCTCTAAAATTCGGTTTTAAGTAAATAAGATGCACATAGCCAGTTTCCGGTTCAGGTGAAAAACTACGAAACTCTAACTGTCCTGCAAACTGGTCATCGACAAATACATGGATGTAAAACCATTCTAATGTCGTTAACCGTTCAACGACCCGTTGACGATAACCGTTGATGAAGTCGTCGAAACCATCGTAATGCCCAAAACTACAAAAATACGCATCTTTCCTAGCAGCAACACATAGTTCAAAATCATCCATGTCAATCTGCCGAAAACTAATTTTCATACTTAATTTTGCCCCCAATCATCTAACACCTCAATCAGCTGTCCACATTCACTATGCGACGACAATGATGAGATTATCACGCATTTGGCTCAAGACACTATATTGAAAAGCGCGCATTACTTACCAAGGGAAATACCATCCCACCCTAGGGTTTCAACTAACTGCTTAAGCTGTTTAGGGCGATATTGTTCATCCCGCTCATATCGCTGTTTGACACTAGGATGGATCATTGTGCCTGCCACATTTAACGGGCGATAGTACGGTTTTCGGAAACGGTAAATACTGGTTCTTGATGGATGAAGTTTACCTGTCACGCCGTCGGTTAGTGACTTAAAAAGATGCGCTTCAATGGATAGCCCAGCGGAGCGGGCCTCTGTGAGCATCCATTCTAAGGCGGTATCGGAGGAGCTGGTATGGGTTATGGGATCAGGCTTATTTGCTCCACCAATATCACTGTGGGTACCAGCAAACCAAACTTGCTTCATATTCACCCCACTCCTTTGTTGCCAAATAGTGGGCTGAAAATCTTCACGCTTTTCATCGATGGATAACGCGTGTCGGGCAAACGTAATATTTGGGCCCATTTTAGTGTCATAAAATTCGTCTTTTCTATCAAACACTCCCAATAAACTAAATGGTATGCCTAACGCCCCAACCGTATCCCACACACCAATAAAGTGAACATTTTTACGGGTATTACAGTACATGTCGCGAAACGTCAGCGCTTTACTTCCCTCTGGGTGGCAGTTTTGAGCAGGGCTTTTATAGATAGACCAGGCTTGCTCTATCCGATTGGCATGATCGCGCTTTAATATTCCACAATTATTGATAAGCCCGCATAACGCTCGTACGGTATACGCTCCGCGGCTAAAGCCAAATAAATAGATATGATCGCCTTCTGTGTAGTTTTGTACAATATAGCGATATCCATCCAATATGTTCTTATGTATGCCTTTCCCCGTGATCCCACTGCTGTATTTGTCATGTTCAGAGCCTAACCCCCAGTCATAAAACACATGCTGGTTAATCCCCGTAGTGGAAGGTGAAATTGCGCGTGCGATTTTAAGCACATTCGTTGGGAAATCTTTTTGCAGATCTTTTTCCGGTCGTTCCCATGTACCATCAGAGCACACCACAATATTGGCCATGATTCTTCCTTGATTTCGCTTAAACTTTATTTTGCGTAACAAAACACGCAAACAAGGCACCGCCATAATTTCACTTATCTAGGTTACTGGGTTCTGCCATACCGTTAAGCGCTATTGTCTCATCCTGCTGGAACGTAAATGTTTAGTGTATGATTTTTATAGAGAACACAACCAGTAAATTACGCATCTATATGCATATTTATATCAAGAATAGTTAAAGATTTCTATGGCTCATGTTTTGACAGTACGAATAGACTGAAAAAAAGGGCAAGACGGAAAAACACTTAATGTGTAAGGATGTGGATATAGTCTGATAATGACAGGTAATGAGAGGAAACAAGATTGGAGCGGGCAGCGGGAATCGAACCCGCATCATCAGCTTGGAAGGCTGAGGTAATAGCCATTATACGATGCCCGCTTTGGTGCGCATCGAAGCGATGGAATTAATATGCCACTTTCATTCCCAAAAGGAAAACCTTTTTTCTTTAAAAACGAGCACTTGAATATGAATTAAACAAGTTGGGCATTTATCACTCAAAAAAAACCGCAAGTCATGGATGATGAGTTTGCAGTACTAGGTGGCGTATGATGTATGAGGTTGTGCTCACCTTCACCAAGAATACACGTCATCTCACCCTAGTTGATATAGCAAAAACTGCCAATATATTTTAGCTTTTGACTCATTTATGAAACATATTTCATTTATAAGTTTTAAAAAATATATTTTGTCCGCATTTTTTGTCGCAAAATCCTGACAAAAAATTTACAATATATGCCGCTTATTTCATACCTTATTCGAAAAGACACTAGTACTGTAAAGGATTACACATGAAAAACCCCTTAGAAAACGCCTCTATTGGCATAAAACTGGCCTTTGGTTTTGGCGTTGTACTGATACTAACGCTCATTGTTGCAAGTACTGGCTTTATGGGAGTTAACACTCTATTAGAGCGTGCTAATAAAGTTCAACACTCCAACCAAATGCGTCAAACAGTCACAGAGTTAGGGAATCAACGAAAATTATATCTAGACACTGGATCCCAAGGCGCTTACTCCAATGTTTTGACACTAGAAGATGAATTGAGTAAACAAATATCTCTCGCAAAAAAACTTTATGTCAGTGGAGATGATATAAAACGAGTCAATAGTGCAGACCAAGCTCTTAAACAATATACACACACGTTTTCTAAACTGCATGCTGATCGCCAAGAATGGGTAAGAACGGGTAAAGAGGCAAGCGGCGTACGTAACAACCTCACCGAAAAAGCCGATTTGATGATTAAGGCGCTGTCAAAAGACGACAATTACATGGCAATGCTGACGACATTAAAAGTCAAAAATGAAATAGCTGATACCATGTTGGTCATCACGAAGAATGTAGGTAAAAACAAACCCATCCCATCCGATGTTATTAACCAACGTATTCCAACTATCGCAACAGACATACAGAAATTGCAACTTGATGGCGAAGCACAGACATACCAGCGAGACATTAATCAATTATTTATTCAATATCGGCAATTATTAAATACGAATCCAGATTTAACGAAAAAGCTCACTGAGAGCTCAACCCAATTGCTTTCCTATGCCAAAGAAATCACGAGTAATCTGCAAGAATTGAGCGAGCAGCAGCGTCAGAAAAGTGTGCATGACGGTGCAAAAGTTCGAACTTTACTGATTACAGTAACCATAGGTGCAATTGTTATGGGGGCGTTCTTCGCATGGTTTATTCGTCATATGATTGTTACGCCAATGCGAGATGTTACCCAAGCCGTATCGGCAATCGCTGACGGTGATTTAACTCACACCTATCGCACAGAACGTCGTGACGAATTAGGCAAGTTATACAATGATATTGGCACCATGAACGTGACGCTACACACATTGATCTCTGAAGTGATCAATGGTGTGCTTAACCTCAGTAGCACGAGTGAACAGCTCGAAAACATATCACACAATAGCCAAAACCGTATGCAATCTCAGCGGGATGAAACCGATCAAGTCGCGACAGCCATTAATCAAATGTCAGCCACGATTTCTGAAGTGGCTCGTAACGCCAACACAGCGGCGTCGGCCACCACGACTACGGATGAATTAGTGAACCAAGGAAGCTCAATGGTTAACAACACCGTAACGCAAATCAGTGAATTGGCAACCGATTTGAATAATACCAGCCAAACGATGGCTGCGTTAAAAGAGCGTTCTGATAATGTTGGTAATGTATTAGAAGTGATTAAAGCAGTGGCTGAACAAACAAACCTACTTGCTCTAAACGCGGCGATTGAAGCCGCTCGTGCCGGTGAAGCTGGGCGAGGCTTTGCAGTGGTCGCCGATGAAGTTCGTGGGCTAGCTAGTCGTACGCAAAAGTCAGCCAAAGAAATCGAAGACTTAATTCATCAATTACAGAATGGCGCGGAAGAGTCATTCAATAAAATTGAAGCGAGTCGTGACCTTTCGACTCGTAATGCTGACCAAGCGAAAGATGTGATGGCATTATTTGAAAATATCAGCCTAGAAATGGGCAATGTACAGGATATGACTCAGCAAATCGCCACCGCTTCCGAAGAGCAATCTCAGGTATCGGAAGACATCAACTCCAGTATTGTTAACGTGCGTCATTTAGCGGATGAAACCACTGAAGGCGCTGCTGAGTCAGTGACCGCGGTCGCTAACTTGAAAGCGCTTAGCTTAGATTTGAAATCCTTAACCGAACGTTTTAAGACCAAAAGCTAATCACTCTTAGCCATCATCTAAAACATCGAAAGCCCCTGCCAAACTTGTCAGGGGCTTTTATTTCGTAGCCGTTTCGATACTCGCTCAGTTATGAGCGAGTCTGAACATCACTAATAGATGGGTAAACGACGTAACTCTCAATGAATAGCGATTCAGTAATAAGGCAAGATTATAGTTGTGACGGAGTGTCATCGGACGGCGCAGCGGGCGATGCACTCGCCTGATCGTTAGCCGATTCTTCGGCTTTAGATGTGGCGTCTTGTGGTTGCGCTGCCATATAGGTCATGACTTGGGCTGACAAAAAGCTCAATATATCTCGGCTTGCACCATTTAATAAATTGCGCCTCGCTTTTTTCGCCATGTCTGTTTGAGTGGTCGCTCCCATGACAAAACTTGCCAACAAACCAACCGGACTGCTCGCCATATCAATGGCACTCTTTTGTGCTTTTTTTCTCGATTGCTCAGCGTGCTTTTCTAGCTGCTTAGTGTGCAGGTACAATGCATCACGTTGATGCTGCATATGCTTAATGCCAAACATGCCCTACTCCTCTTCCGCTGGAATAATCGTATCCAAGGTACGTGAAAAGTTCATATTATTTAGCGTACGCTTTACAAAATACAGTAAGACAATCGCGCTCAGAAAGGTAACCAATGTTGCGGTTAAAAATATTCCGATGAGTGGCAGACCATAACTCCACGCTATCACAGCACTGGTTGCGATGATCAATAACCAAGTTGTGAGTAACAGAAAAATCACACCGCACATTAATGCTAAAAGTTGAGCGCTAGATGCTACCCATAGTTTAGCTTCTAGCGCTCCCAGCCCTAATACACTCTTGAACCACTGTTTGTGAGACGTCACCGCCTGACTAAAATCAGAGGTGTCTGACGACGTGTCAGAGTGTGGTGCTTCCATAGTGGTTATTCCTTGATGCTATTTACGCTTGCATAAAAAACTCGCAGCGACAGCGCCAGCTAAAAAGGCAATACCGATGGCTTTTGCGGGGTTTTCTTTTGCATATGAACCCACCGCTGAACTAACTTTTTCCGATTGTTGCTTAGCAGTGTCGGCCATTTTATGTGCCTGTTCACTAATTTGTTGAGCAACTTCTTCAATACGCTCTTGAGTTTGCTCTTTCGCTTCTGCTGCACTATCGACGCCTTTATGTGCTACATCAGCCGCGTCGTCTACTTTCTCATGTGCTTTTGATTGTGTCGTGCTCTTAGTTGCTGTAGCCATTCTAAACTCTCCTTTGATTTAAAAATGAAGCTAACTTCAACGCCTGTAACGATTCAATACAATGTTATAGCGATCGAGATAACTTTAACGTATCTGTCACTCTAGCGTATTTTTTCGACACACGCCAATCTAGTTTGAGTACTAAATATTTTTTTCTTATTTAGATACAATAAGATGTGAGATGCGTTCACGATACTGGTCTTTATCTTCAATACCTATGTCATCGCGTCTCAAGACAGGGCTTCCTGATTATTGCTTCATCTTCAATTGATGCTTATAACGCAGCATGTTATCAACCTTGCCATTAGATTTAAGTAATTTATCCAGCCCTTTTTGGCTAAATTGACGAAACTGACCCATTTGTGTGGTTGAACGTTTAGAACCACCGACATTGTGAGTTTTTAATGTCAAAATTACCTGACTCACAGCCCTGATCGCTCGTTCATAGCCCGCTTTATCATTGAGATCAAATTCTTTAAGGGCAACTTTATCGCGTATTTCATTAGCCCAATAGAACTCCAAAAATGGCACTGGCGATGGTGGTTTGTTCCACGCAACACCACGCGAAAAATACATTAATGCACGGTATTGATCATTCGCGAAATTCGTCAATCCAAGTGACGAAGGTAATTCACTGACCTTTATCGTTTGAGCAGATTGATTATATAACCAAACGTTACCATCCTCTTTCATTGCATGCCAAAACTGCGTCATATTAGGCAAGCTTCGATAGTCTTTAGCGACAAGAAGATGTATACGAAAATGCGCCCCACCCTTGGGCATTTCATAAAACGCATTTAATGTATGATGACCATCGGTTAGGTAATACTGTCCATTAGGGGCAATAACGACCGTTTTCATTTCATCTTTGTCAGTGCCGACACGCGCCTCGCAGTTATAACTGTCACTATTCAATAGGCTTGCAGACTTAACGCTACCCATCACGCCACGCTGTCCGTTCGCTTCGCATATATCATCAAATAGTTTTTTACGGTCAACGGAGTACCGTCCGAGTTTATACCACACTTGATCGTAACCAATTGATGCTTGAGTGGGATGCAATTGGCTCAAAGAAAGCTCTACAATATCGCCTACGCTTATATCCTCTGTTGTCCTAGCTTGTGCTATCGTACACACAGTACACATCACACCCACTACTAATAATCGCAACAACATCATTCATTAACCTTCGTACAATATGAAACACTATCTAAATATTAGAGCATCAACATGACAAACACGTTGCGGATTCATCGCCATGTTTTAACGATGCGTTATTCATTCACATTATTCACGCCAACGAACTCACCCAACTGAGTTATCAGCTTAATCAATAAGTTCTGTTGTTTTGGTTGTTTACCGCCGAATAAGCAAGATAATGCTTATTATTAGAAAAAAGCTTCTTTTCAAACTTCATTCTAATCTACTCACACATCGCTAAAAGAATCTAAGCACACGATCAAATGACCGTGTAATGCCGCGAACCTAGTATTTAAATGAATGAAGACAAATAATGAGACGGGTAGCTTTTCTAGCGGTTAATCCGCTCCACAAGGCTTTCTAATGGGAACTGAAATTATTTTTTGGATAAAAAACCATGCGTAAGATTACAAAATCAGCTATTTGTTTGGTACCATTTTTTAGTCATTATACAGCTTATTTTCGCTGGAACCTTTTTCATAACTCACGGTCTCAATCCCATGCATCAGTTATTAGTTGGTGTTTTTCTTTCTTGTATAACCACCAAGCAAACGTTAAAATTAATAAATAAATGATATTATTTAGCAGGTGTAGTGGTTCTCGCCGCCTAAACCTAAAATATGTATATTTATAAGAAATAAACCAGCAACTTTTTATATTTTAATCAGAGAGATAACACCATCACCAACATCGCCTCTATATTCATAATATGAAAAATCCAATCAATACCACTCAAAATATTATTGGCTATGTTTTAGCAAAACTCATAACCATGAATCTAAAATGTTAAAAAAATGCATTAATTTGTCATGTGAAGATTAAAATTATCATTTTTTGAAGCCATGTGGATTAATGTGGGGAAAATTTTTATCATTTCCAAATCCTTGTCTATAGTTGATCACAGTTAGCGTTAACTCTCATTGATTATTCCAATATATGAATTTGCATGAGAGCAACATCAACTACTCTAAGGAGAACTTAATGTTAGGTTGGACCGTACTATTTTTAGTCATTGCGCTTGTCGCAGGCCTGTTAGGCTTTACTGGTATTGCTGGTGCGGCTGCAGGGATCGCTAAAGTTATTTTCTTTATTTTTATCGTGCTTTTATTGGTTTCACTAGTATCAAGAGCATTAAAGGGTAAAGCCCCTAAACCTTAATAATCATCACTCGAATAATGTTTATTAAGGGAATTGAAGTATTTAAGGAGTTCATATGAAAAACATCGTTTTAATCGTAGTCATTGTTGCAGCAGTATTGTTTGGCGCTTCTATGTTCATGAAATCAGATGATAATACAACGGCCGAAGACGTCGGTGAAACCATTGATAACACCGTCACTGATAGCGGTAATGCTATCGAAGATAAATGTGAACAGCTAAAAGAAAAAGCAGGCGCTGAAGATAGCGATTGTTAATTAATCAGACTCAAGGTTGCGGTTATTAATAGCCACACCTTACGCAAAAAATCCCGCAAGTTATTGCGGGATTTTTTTATGCTATCAGATGAATTATGTGGGTTCATACCCATCGCAGGTAATACAGCAACGTCATCTAATAGTTGTTATCTTGTAACTTAATGCGCAGACGGAATTAAGCGTGTGGCAATGTGAGTTACAACATAGCGGAAAGTTAAACGTCGCCGTTTACATCCACCAAGGGACCAATTTTAATGTTAGAACACATCGGCTTAGCGTCTAACCAGCTTTCAATGGCTTGTTGCTGTGTTTCTGTTACGGAATCATAACGGCCACCAGCCATTACGAACACATTAAACTTTTCATTAGAGGCTGAACCGCCAAACATTAAATCCTGACCTTCGATAAACTCGACAAAGTCATCGAAAAACGTATGAAGCTCGGCTTCATCTTGTGGTTCTAAGTTGAATTCTAATTCAAATCCAAAAACCGTGAACTCACCGGTCAGTAATTTCTTTCTTAATCTTCTGCTGCGATTTGTCGCCATTATTTCTCCGTCACTCGTTATAGCTGCTTTGATAGTCAAGCCGCCCCGTTGTACACACTTATGCGTTTATAAGCAAATATTGCGGCAAAAAGTTTTTTTTCAATGCGCCTATTGAGCAGTCACTAAGCAAAAAAATTAGCGTTATATTTCCACTTTGTTACGCTTTTAAGGTTGCTCACACGCAAAGCGATACACAATATTTTCAATTGTATGCTCTGAAATCTCGATATCGATTCTACCAATACGCTCAAACCCCAGGTGCTGATAAAAGCCATTCGCTGCATTTTCTACCCAGGTATATAACCAGAATGGCTGACCAAATTGTTGTTTTAGTTCAGATAGTAGTGCTTTGCCTATCCCCTGCTGCTTGAAACGGCTGTCGATATACAGCCTTTGTACTTCATAACCATTCACTACAGACTCATAGTGTGAATGAAGGTTCAGCAATGCATATCCTTGCAGAGCACCATGCTCTTCACATACTAATATTCTACAATGAGGATCATTCAAATAGTCGATAAATTGAGCTTCTGTAAACGTCTCAAAGACATACTCAGAAAACTCACGCCTAATGCCAGCGACTGCGTAGTTGTCCAACCACACCTTTATCGATAATGCCGCTAAGTTAATACAATCTTGCTGTTTTGCTAATCTAATCATGGCTTCCTACCTCGTAAGCTCCCAACCAGTAATGGCACATTTAACGACACGCCCCGTTCTTCCTCAAGCTCTAATTATGTTTATCAAAGCCGATACAAGGCGTATCATTTGCTCTGTTTTAAGATATTAATAACATAATTTATTTTCGATAGGGGAAAACGATGACTCATCCAATGATTGCAGATCTAGAAGCACGCTATACAACTAAAAAATACGATGCATCGAAAATCATCTCAGAGCAGGATTTAGCGATTCTTTTAGAAGCCATACGCTTATCACCATCATCAATTAACTCTCAACCTTGGAAGTTTATTGTCATCGAATCGGAGCAAGCAAAAGAACGTCTGCATACTACATTTGCAAACAAGTTTCAGTTTAATCAAAAGCATATTAAAACAGCGTCTCACACGATTTTATTTGCCTATAACCCTGAGTACACCCGTGAAGATTACGAGAAGGTCGTGGATGCAGATGTCGCCAATGGCCGTATAGCAAAAGACAATCGTGATAGTGCATTCGGCGCATTTGCGTTTGTTGGGCTCAATACCGATGAACAAGGAAGAAATGCTAACTGGACCAAAGCTCAAACCTACATCGCATTGGGTAACGCCATGCACGCCGCCGCACGTTTAGGCATTGACTCGACCCCTATGGAAGGCGTTGATAAACAGATGATCAGTCAAGAGTTTGCACAAGAGCTACAAGGCTATGAATGTGAGCTTGCTTTAAGTGTTGGCTATCATCTGCCTGCTGATGATTACAATGCCAGTTTGCCAAAATCTCGTTTACCATTGGCGGACGTGGTCACGCGTATTTAACCCAATCGATTGGTTACGAACGCGCGGTCGGCACATGCAATAGCCAAGGGCACTCGCTGTTAAACAGCCGGTGCCCTATATTTTTAACACCATTCATGAGACTAACGTTTCGCCCAAATTACAATACCACACAGCGCGTGATACGCTGTTCGTTCTAAAACTCATCATGAGTGTCACGCTCGTGATAACTCGGAAACTCCATCTCTATCACCCCATCATGATGAAGTGTAAACGACACTTTCTCGTGCTGTATTCCTGTTTCGTATATATCAGAACAACCACGGAACACTTCCCAATCGACCCCATAGTAAAGTTGATATAACTCTCCTGTAATATACTCAACACGTTCAACCTGAATACCGTTTACATTATGAGCCGTCTGATCGATGTAAGTCAGATCAGGAATCAGACGCTGCTCAAAGTCACTTTTATTAAGCGCTAAATAAATGGCAAGCTCAGAACATAACTCTGCGCCGTTAACGAGCGGTTGCATGGAACTCGAAAAAATTAATCTCACCGTCTCAGTCTCCCTGACTTATTCTCTGTTCGTCGTTGTTGGTATCGTGCAAGGTGTCGTTTTTATTAATCAACGCCACACAAAATCTATACTTCTACAACTATATGAAGTAAAAAGAACTATCCTCGCAAAAACTTACGTGAGCCCTGCTTGTCGCAGTTTAACTCTAAAGCAGCAGTTACTTGCTGAGATTTCATAGTATACTCACACTCATCAGCGATGGCCTATCATGCCCTACGCAATTAGGCTGCTGCTAACAAGCATTCATACGCCCATAAACATGGTGGGTAAATAGAGAACTGGCATCACAAGAAGCCACAATAATTATAAAAATAAAACATTATTATAGATAACTAAGAGTAATAAAAACATGACTATAAATATGCGCCTCACCGTAGGCTTTGGTGTGATTTTATTAATGATGCTCACATTGACCATCATTGGAACCTCAAGAGTGAATCAAATTGATAGTAATATAACTGAAATCAATGATCTTAACTCCGTGAAACAGCGTAACGCCATTAATTTCCGAGGCTCTGTACATGACCGAGCGATTGCTATCCGTGATGTCGTCTTACTACGCAATAACACGGATTTACAAAACACCATAACACTTATCAATAAGCTTAATGATGACTACCAAGTCTCACATAAAAAAATGAGCGTGCTACGCAACGATATGTCTGCCGATGAACGTGCATTACTCACAAAAATTAATGATATTGAAAGCCATACCGTCCCTCTTGTTAATAACATTATTGCAGCAAAACAGGCGAATAACATCGATCTAGCAACAAAGTTATTGCTCGATGATGCGCGTCCATCCTTTGTTGAATGGCTAAACACCATCAATCAATTTATTAATCTAGAAGAACAAAAAAATAATATCCTGACCGATAAAACACGAAGTATCACCAGCTCATTTGAAATATGGATGATTTCACTCTCTGTATTGGCCGTCATCATCGGTATAGTGGTTGCTTATGTTATTAGTAAACAAATAAAAAATGCTGTAGGCGGAGAACCTCACGAGGCTGCCGAAGCCATCGCACGCATTGCGAAAGGGGATTTGACTACACAAATAAACTCATGCAGTCCGAATAGCATGATGGCTTCTATTCAAATTATGCAAAAAGAATTAAAAACCATTGTTAATAACATTATGCAATCCTCACAGGCACTTTCTTCTCACTCAGAAAGTGTCGCTTTCGGCTCTCAACAAGCACTCAATGCGGCAGATAGTCAGGTAACACTGACGGATTCGGCGGTCGAAAGCTTAACGGATATGAGTCACAGTATTGATGCCGTCGCGAGTGCCGTTAAACAAACCGAAGATAATTCAAAAATCACGGCGCAGCTTTCCCAGCAAGGTAGCGCTTCAGTCGATAAAGTCGAGTCTGAAATTCGCGAGATATCCACCGCGATAAACGCGACCGTAAGTCAAGTTAATGTATTACAAGCGGATGTTAAAAACATTGGCGATATACTCAGTGTTATTCGTAGTATTTCTGATCAAACCAATTTATTGGCACTCAACGCCGCCATTGAAGCGGCTCGCGCTGGAGAATCAGGCCGTGGCTTTGCCGTGGTAGCCGATGAAGTCAGACAACTCGCGAAACGCACTGGAGATGCAACGGGTGATATCGAGAAAATGATTTCACAGATTCAAGATAACACGCAAGCCTCGGTCACCTCGATGGAAACAACAGTGCCACAAGTTGAAAATGGTTTAGCGTTAATGAATGAAGCAAATAAGCTATTAAAAGAAATCGAACAGCAAGCGAATGACTCACTAGATAAAGTATTAGAAGTTGTAGACTCCACATCGGCACAAGTCGCAACGGCCGCGCAAATCAGTGCCGGTGTTGAAGATATTGCCAGTATGTCTAAAGACACCAGCTTATCATTAAAAAATAATGCGCAAGAAGCCGTAGCGTTAGCGGATTTATCAAAAACATTGAAACAATACATGAGTTATTTCAAAGTCGAGTAAAGTACTTCGAAGTACCAATCTAAATAAGGACATACCGATACATATTGTCAATGGTATGTCCTTATCAGTTCTCGTGGCTCAAAAGGTATTACAATAACTTATAAAAATACACTGTGCCTTCAAGCTCACCGTTAGAGCTACGAGCAAACTGAGGAATATGCCCTGCTTCTGTATAGCCAATTGCCCGATATAAAGAAGAAGCTACATCACCAATTCGAGTATCGAGTACAAGTAACGATAAACCAAGCTCACCAGCAACACTTTCCATACGCGCCATGAGTTGTTTACTCACACCTTGTCCTCTGGCATCCGTATGAACCATGAGTTTTTCAACTTCTCCACGATGTGCGCCATTGGGTTTAGCACACAATGATAACTGAACCGCGCCGATGACTTGCCCACTCTCACAAGCTATAAATATTTTCCTTTCCCCTGTCTCTAGTTGTTTAGCAACAGATGACCAATACAAAGACACTTCTTGCTCATCGACAGGCGTTAAAAAACCAACAGAAGCGCCACTTTCAATACAATCTGTGAGCAAATCCTGTAATTGTTCAGCCACATCTGTAATCGTATTAATTTCCTTAATATCCATTATATTCCCTATATTCCTTATGATTAAATGATACCCCAAACGCTATTTTGCATAATGAATCGTGGCTACATCCATTTTTCCATCACAAAATTCTTAAGATGCTGACCTCGAATTTCAACATTTTTAATCTCTGCGACTTGAAAACCAAAGTGTTCATAAAACGCTCTGGCCGTAATACTAACATGCGAATAACACCGCTTAAGGCCATGTTGTTTAGCCCGATTTAATACGCAATTCATGAGCGCTTTGCCAATGCCCCGCTTTTGATACTCATGGTGGCAAAAAAAATGGTCAATTAGCCCATCGGCTTGCAGATCAGTATATCCAACAATAACATCACCAATCTGTGCAACTATTGGTAAGGCATCTTTCATATATTGCTTCCAAACGGATAAATCGAAACCATCAGGTGCCCAAGCCTCTACTTGTTCTTGCGAATAATCACGGATATTAATACGACGAACCGTACAAAAAAACAGATTCCATAAAGCTTCAGCATCTGTTTCTACATACTCTCTAATGACTATCTCCATCGCTGTTCCTTCAGTGTATTCCTTCTCAGCGCGACTCATTCTCAATAAACCGATGCTAAAAAGAGTATGGGGGGACTTGTTATCATACTTATATTTATACGCTCAAACCCTATCTATCGAGAACCATAAAGCAAAACGTCACTCATCTGAGGATTGCAGGTAATTCACGATCAAATCGACTTCTATTTGATTAATCGAGTGACCAAGATTAGGGAGCAGATCGTAAGTTGTCTCAGCGCCTAACTCATGTAATGCAGTATAAGCCTGTTGCGCAAATTGATGAGCAATCACTGGGTCTTGGTCGCCATGGAGAAAATGAACCTTGGTGCCTAATGGGACCGTTCCTGGTGTATTGGCGAACCTCCCCGATAATGAGATTACATGAGAAGCCATACGCTCATCGTGGATTTGAGTTGATGATAACGCCATTATCGCGCCCTGTGAAAAGCCAATTAATACGGTATTGTCCGCTGTCACACTTAGCTCTTGCTGCCATGCTCGAATGGTATCCATAAAGCGAGGCATCGTCGCCTGTATTTTAGCCAAGCGATTTTCTTCCGTCACTCCTTGGACGGAAAACCACTGAAAGCCCTCACCAAAATCAGAATCATCAGGAGCTTGTACAGAAATAACAGCCGTATCTGTAAAGTGCTTTGCTAAGTTTTCACCCAGCGAAGCTAAGCTTTGAGGTGTCGCACCGACGCCGTGAAACATAAGAATTAAGCGTTTAGGATCAGAAGGACGCTGTAATATTAATGCAGGTGTCATAAAGGTTCCTTGATTAGTCTTCACCAATAAATCGTAAAAAATATGACGATATGCCGTGGTAGAGGTTCGTATGTAATGTCACTGCTTATTAATAATACATACCGCTTTCAGCACCCAAAGACAAGCCCAACCCACACGGTGCGCGTGATAGAAAAGTTAAAACACCATTTGTCAGTGAATACGCATAATATATTGTTAAATCATACCTTCGTGTACGGAAAATTAAAAGTTCCTAATAATCAATAACTAAAAGCTTAGTTATTGATTGCACTTAGCATCAACATGAAACAGATCATTTTAAAAATAATAAACATTTTTGAAAGTTAGTTACGGACATTGATCACACTTTCTTTTTGTTGTATAGTTATTACACACTGAATTGGTAATTTAATTACATTAAGGAATCCACTATGTTATCTGTAATTAAGAACATCTTTGTACCGAAAAAAGATTATGCTGGCCGTAGCATCAACGCGATGATTGCACGCCTTGCCGCGCAAACAAATACAGATGTACAGGCTTGGTCATACCTGCACGAGCTAGAAGCTTACGAAAATACAAATACTGGAATGCGTGTATACCGCCACGAAGTTTCTCAGCGTGCCGCATGATTACTTTTCTGGCTACCGATATTTAAGGGTCGACTTTTAGTCGGCCCTTTCGTTTTTAATAACATGACTCATACAGCCATGTTAATAGTGTGCACCTAAACCACCTCTCACCATCATCGTTAACCGCTTAGCAGCACTATCACACTCTCCAAAAAAATCTCTTTTAATCAATGATGATGTGTCTGATCATTTGAGCGATAACAATCCTCGTAATACCCCCACAAGTAGTAATCATCGTAAAGTCGTTGTCATAACTCCCCTATCACTAAGCGAATGCTACGACGGTCGTTGCGCCGTACCAATCGGCACTCTCGGATAAAACCAGAAGGCTCGCATAACGACGTGACCATGGTATAAGAAGCGTGACGGCTTTTCTTACATCCGAGTCTCATCAATCTTATTATTCAATCGCTTTAAATAACTAATATCTCATTTATTAATGTTGATATAATCCATCATTTCAATATTTTTATAACATAGCGTATTATTTATTTTACGGAACTTTTATATTATCAATAACGCTGATGAAATTTTACAACTGACACGAAAACGATTACCTTAAAAATAATAAGTGACCATCCTCCCAAATATTTGTAACGCATATTAAACCAAAATAAATTTTTGGAACCTAATTACATAAATCATTAATTATAATAGTCAGTTAAAGTAAATTTTATTTCCTACCTTTAAGTGAATTTTTAAGAAAAAACATCGGCATGCGAAACCACCTCTTATCCCTCTGAATTAATTGAATAAAAATACGTGTAGGTTAATTTAATTTCTTCGACAAACAAATTAAATACATAATATTTAATTCATTAAAAACCTCGCACCTTTAGTGGTACAACCTCACAATATATCGCTTTTTATATTTTATTTATTGGTTATTTCTTGACGAAAATAAAAGCGGCATCTAAACCCAGATAGTATGAATAATAAGCCGTATATTTATTCAGACAAGAAACGTTAAGTCCATAATGTAGTGACCGTCTAAGCCTGGAAGGTTGAGACAAAATAAAATATTAGGAGACGAGAAATGAGAAAAGGGAAGAATAAAATTCGGCTATTGCCGCTCGCCTTGGCGATAGGCGCAGCAATATCGTCGCTTGGTGCACAAGCCGCATCCTGTTCATATTCATTAACCAGTGAATGGGATACAGGATTTCAAGGCGCAGTCACCATCACCAATGACGAAAACACCGATATGAATGAGTGGCAGATTGGTATGAAATACCCTGCTGGGATAGCTGTTACACAATCTTGGAGCGGTAAACTTTCTGGCAGTAATCCCTACTACATTCAGAATACAGCATGGAATGGTACGATTAAAAAAGGCCAAAGTTTAGTCATCAACTTCATGGGTACCAGCAATGGCATCAGCGCTAACAATGTGGAACTCATCGGGTCAACTTGTAGCGAAGGCGACACTGCTCCTTCGAACAATTTACCTGAGGCCGTCGCTGATGCGACACCTGTCTCTGGCATTGCCCCATTGGAAGTGAGCTTCAGTGGCACTCGCTCAACCGATGAAGATGGCGATACACTGACGTACGTCTGGGACTTTGGTGATGGTGACACCTCGGCGGGTAAAGAGGTTATGCATACCTATACAGAGCCGGGCGAATATACGGCTAAACTCACGGTCAGTGATGGCACTGGCGTGGATACCGAAACCGTCATAATCAATGTGACGACACAATCAGGTAATACTCCACCGGTTGCAGCGATGACAGTGACGCCGGCATCCGGACAAGCCCCACTGCTGGTTAACTTTGATGGTTCTGCCTCTACGGATGCCGATAATGATGTGCTGACTTATATCTGGGACTTCGGTGATGGCGCAACTGGCTCAGGGGTTAACACATCACATACGTATGCCGACGCTGGGCAATATACCGTCGCATTAATCGTGACCGATGGTATAGACACCAATAAAATCATTAAAACCGTTAATGTGACCGATGATGATGTACCACCGACAGTACAACGTGTGGACAACCCATTTCGCGATGCAAAATGGTATGTCAACCCAGAATGGTCAGCCAAAGCATCAGCAGAACCAGGCGGTAGTGCCATCGCAGATCAAAGCACTGGTGTTTGGCTCGATCGCATTGGCGCGATTGAAGGAACAGACAAAAAAATGGGGCTGCGAGCACACTTAGACGAGGCTCTAAATCAAGGCGCTAACCTGTTCACGGTTGTGGTGTACGACTTACCGAACCGAGACTGTAAAGCGAAAGCTTCAAATGGCGAGTTACTCATTTCTGAAGGCGGCATGGCCCGTTATAAAGATGAGTTTATCGACCCAATTGCCGAGATCTTTGCCGACCCGAAATATAAGAGCATCCGTATTTCGGCGGTGATTGAGATTGACTCGTTACCGAACCTTGTCACCAATCTAGACATTCCAAAATGTCAAGAAGCCAATGGACCTGGCGGCTACCGTGAAGGGATCACTTACGCGCTCAATAAATTCTCCCCTATCAAAAACGTCTATTCCTACATTGATGCTGCTCACTCAGGCTGGTTAGGTTGGGACAGTAACTTTGGTCCGGCAGTGACCCTAATTGCCAACGTGGTCAAAGGCACCAATGCAGGATGGGATAGCGTTGCTGGCTTTGTTACCAATACAGCCAACTACAGTCCACTGGTTGAAACCTACCTTCCGAATCCAAATCGGAATGTCGGTGGTGGGCCGATTCGAAGTGCCCAATTTTACGAATGGAATCCGTACTTTGATGAAAAAGACTATGCGATTGAATTTCGTAAAAAAATGATCAACAAAGGTGCACCAACGACCTTAGGTATGTTGATTGATACTGGCCGTAATGGTTGGGGTGGCCCTGAACGGCCAACACGTGTGAGTTACTCTTCGGATAAGAACACCTATGTGGATGAGTCACGCATCGATCAGCGTTATCACCGTGGTAATTGGTGTAACCAACCCAGTGGTATTGGGTATAAACCGTGGGCAGACCCTTATACTGGTGTCGATGCCTTCGTTTGGGTAAAACCACCTGGTGAATCAGATGGTATCTCTGAACCGAATTTCCAACCGGATCCAGATGACCCAGCAAAACAATACGATCCAATGTGTGATCCTAACAAAATGAGTGATTCTGCGCCTTATCCAACCGGTGCAATGGACAACGCGCCACATGCCGGCCGTTGGTACTCAGAAGGATTCCAACATCTACTAGAAAATGCTTACCCACCAGTAAGTCAACCTGCGGGGCCTCCTGCTGAATAAGCTAGCGAGTAACCGCCCTGACAACCTAATATTATTTAGGAAAGTCAGATAAAAAAGCCGGATCTGTTAACAGATCCGGCTTGTTCGCATTGATGAAAGCATGTGTAACGCTTCATGAGTTATAGAAAGACAAAGAAGCACTATGATTTATTCCACTTTTCATTTACTCAAAGTTGAGGGATATACGACGTTGAAATGCTCTAAAACCAGAGACATCTCTTGTGACGGTTGAATGCCCAATTCCTCACATTCTTGACTAAAGAAAGCCCAATGAGCCTCGCGCCACCACTCTAACGATTTATCGCCCTCACCTTCTTCGGCCGCAAACTCCGCTGTCACATCACAATAGAGACACGTGCTGACCGAAATAATTTCAACGATACACACAGGCGTCCCGTTCCAGTTCGTGACTACATGCAGATCGCCAACTTGAGGACGGCTTTCATCAGCATGGCTATACCAATACTCAAGACTGCACGATGCACGCTTTTCTCCACGCGCAATGAGATCCGCACACACATTGGCGTTGTACTCATCCGCACAAAAATAGCCAGCACTAAAAGATTGGTACTTTTGCGCAGTATCGGCTGACAACGTACTTAAATAGTACTGTAAATACTGCTCACTTCTTTCGTCCATTGTTTCTCTGACACTCCCAATAAATTCAATATGTTACGATTCACTATTTTTCGTTGGCATGCTCTTCTGCTAACTGTTTTTTCTGCTGTTGCTTCACGTCATCCCAAGGAATACCATTCTCAATAGCACCGACGCGCTCTTCATACTTACGACAGGCACGGGCAATGATGCTATCCAACGTTACCCCAGCCTCTTTTTCAAGAGATAAAATGGCGTTGAAATAATCCCAAAGTACATCGCCAAGTTCATCTTCAAGATAACAACGCCGATGTTTGGGGATTTCCTCGACAACCTCATCGACTTCATTTTTCATTTCTGTCAAATAGATTTGCGAGCCAGAATACCAAGGGTTGCTATTATCAAACTCTGACTTACGCTTAGCGATTTGAAACAATTTATCAATATGTTGCATTTTAACTCCACGACATTACATAGGTTACGTACTGACTTGTTTTTTAAGAAAATAACTGGTGTGGTTAGGCGGCATATCGTCCAGTTCACCAAAGATGACATACCCTTGTTTTTGATAGAACGCTAGTGCTTGGAAGGAGGTCGTTTCTAAACGGTAACGCATAATACCTTGAGCACACGCATAGCCTTCCAAGTGGCTTAACAATCTTGAACCGAATCCGCGCGAACGTATCTCTGCCGACATCCACAAGCCTTCCACATACAGCCAGCCCCATTTTATTTCCCCAAGAATACCGCCTACGGTCTGGTTATTCTCATCCTTAACAAAAGCGGACACTTTTTCGCGATGCACAACGCCAGTGATGCCCTCATTAAACCCATTTAGGCCGGCTTTCAGCACTTCAAAATCATCGTCACTCGGTTGAGTCACCGTTGTTATTTTCATTCGCTCACCTCTTTTTGCAAACCTAGTAACTATCGCAAGAGCCAGTTTTCTTCAAGGCTAAATTCATGCCTATCAAAATCAATTTTCCCCTTCACTCCCAGCGGGGTGACTAGCATCGGGTGTGTGTGGCAACTATCAAAACCATAGAGTATCGGCACTGGTTGACCATTGAGTACTTCTAATAAAACATCTAACGGTGTCCGTTCAGTGCCTTTATCATCGAATAATTCGTGCTTACCCAGCACTACTGCACCGACTTTATCAAACACACCACACGCCAATAAATGAGCAAAAGAACGTTCCACGGTTTCAATACTTTTTAGAGAATCTTCAATCAGCAAAATATCACCGTGTTGAATCTTTGGCATATAGTGACTTCCCCAAATCCCAGCAAGCGTGTTGAGGTTTCCGCCAATGATGCGCCCTTGAACGCTTCCCTGACCAATAAACCGCCATTGGTTGGGATAGGTTGGCTTCGCTGAGTCTTGGGTATCCCAATTGTAGCGAATATCCGTCCACGCCTTTGGCATGGAATACACATAGCTATCTTTGGGGCTTGAAAGCATCTCAACGAACGATGCAAATGTTTCATCAACCAAAGGGGGGAACTCACCAAAAGATGCCACCAACGCGGGCCCATAAAACGTAACCAGTTCAGTTTGCGCAGAAATCCCCATCAGTAAAGCCGTGACATCCGAATAGCCGATGATGATTTTAGGATCGCGCCTTAACGCCTCATAATCGATATATGGCAGCAACGCATTACTATTTGAGCCTCCAATCGTGGACATGATGCAGCGAACGCTGGCATCTCGGATAAGTTGGTTAAATTCCTCTGCTCGCTCTTGAATTGATCCGGAACGATAGTGATCAGATTTCCCCGTAAGTGAGCCAGCAACCAGCTCAAACCCTTGCTTTTCTAGGTACGTTTTTGCGCGCTGAAAACGCTTTTGGGCAAACACGGTTGCCGGCGAAGAAGGAGAGAAAAAGCCAATTTTATCCCCCTTACGCAAAGCTTGTGGATATAACATTGAATGCCATCCTCCATAATGTCATTACGTCACATCATTTATGACGTGGGTGTCTTGTTTAAGAATATTGTTTAATATCAAACATATCAAGCAACAGATAAGAAGTTCATTGTTTACGCAAATGTAAACCTTGTGTAATTAATTTTATTGACAATAATTTTTACCCGATTACACTCACTCCATAATTCATTGATAAAAAAGCAAGTGTATGTCCGTTTTGTCACACGCTCCCAAATCACAGACTTCTCTTCGTCACGATTGGACCAAGCCTGAAATCGAGGCCTTATTTTCCCTTCCTTTTAATGATCTCGTCTTTCAAGCACAAACTCTTCACCGTCAATTTTTCAATCCCAACGAGATTCAAGTCAGTACATTACTCTCAATTAAAACGGGGGCTTGCCCAGAAGACTGTAAATACTGCCCTCAAAGCGCACGCTACGACACAGGATTAGAAAAAGAACGCTTAATGCAAATGGACACCGTCATCCAACGCGCCAAAGAAGCAAAAGAAGCGGGCTCAACGCGTTTTTGTATGGGAGCGGCATGGCGTAATCCAAAAGAGAAAGACATGCCATATCTCACTCAGTTAGTCTCTGCAGTGAAGCAATTAGGATTAGAAACGTGTATGACTCTTGGAATGCTGAGCCGTGATCAAGCGATTGCACTAAAACAAGCAGGACTGGACTATTACAACCACAATCTTGATACCTCCCCGGAATACTACGGGGAAGTCATCACAACACGTACCTATGCAGACCGCCTACAAACATTAGACCATGTTCGTGAATCGGGAATGAATGTCTGCTCTGGCGGCATTATTGGTATGGGAGAAACCGCTGATGACCGCGCGGGGCTACTCAAGCAATTAGCCAATTTGCCCGAACATCCCCAAAGTGTTCCGATCAATATGCTAGTCAAAGTGCAAGGCACCCCGATGGCCCATTTGGATGATCTCGATCCTTTTGATTTTGTGCGAACGATAGCGGTTGCAAAAATCATGATGCCTGCTTCACACATTCGGTTATCTGCTGGTCGAGAGAACATGAGCGAACAAACTCAGGCGTTGTGCTTTTTAGCCGGTGCGAGTTCCATTTTTTATGGGTGTAAACTACTCACCACATCAAACCCCGACACCGACGCAGATACTCAGCTATTTAATAAATTGGGAATAAATAGAGAAACCACCCGAGATTTTTCGGATGAAGCGCACGCCCAAGCACTGCACGATGAAATACTGACGCATGAAAACACTCATCATACGCCGTTTTATGATGCGGCGGCGGTAAGAAAAACCGTTACCCATAAATAGGCTCATGTACACTTGGAGTGAGCATGAGTGTCTATATGTTAACGGCTCACCACTAATTGAGACATCTATCATTTATTGCATGGGTGTCTTATTTAATATTTCTATGTTAAGAGACGGTAATATGTGGGATCCAAATATGGCGAAAAATTAACTATTGACGCCATACTCGTGTGTAATGTTTATTACCCACGATCTGCTGGATGATTCACTCCGTCATAGATTGGTATGCCTTGTATTTTTAAGGGGTTTATACCTTCTAGGCAAGAGACGTTGAACCCATACTGAGCAGGATTTGACCTACGCTGATGATGGGTATATATGCCACAGTTACTACAAAAATAATGCTTGGCTGTGCGTGTATTAAACTGATAGAGCTTTAGCAGTTTTTCACCCTTTAAAATTTTAATACCTAAAAGAGGAATTGATGCGACAATTGCCCCCCTCCTTCTGCAAAGCGAACAATCGCAACGACGAACATCAATTAAGCCATCCGGCAGATCAAGCTCAAACGCTACTGAGCCACCATGGCAAGAAGCCTTGTGTTTAGCCTTAATAGGAATGCCGTCAACTTCCCTCAAATTTATTGCCATAGTTTATTCCTTGCGAACACATAACATTTTAATAGTGCGCATGCGCGTTTACACATTTTAAAACTCATTCAAAATACTTTTAATCTTATGAAAAATAATACATTTTCAGTTATCCCCACAAAAATCAAAACAGGACAAACGAGTATGCGCATTATTTTTACACTGTCGATTCTTATTCATTGATACTAAAAGAGTTTCTTACCAGCCACCAGCCAAAACACGCACTTTTATGATTATTTTTCAGACAAAACAAGCCAAAAGTTGGCGAACCAAAAAATAAACTGTATATTTATCCAGTAAATAAAATACCTACAACGAGTGTACGATGTCTTGCAGCCCTTTTATGAATTACCTTCACTGTGAGATGCGTATACGTGGCAAATACTCGCCTTACTGTCGATGACTCACCTCAGCTCAATAAGCAACTTCATTTATATTTATACCAAACCCTTGATAGATACTAACGAGACACCCATGATGTGATTTTTCTATATTAAGAGACGGAACTACGTGCAATGAAAATATTGCGAAAAATTAACTATTGACGCCATACTCTTTTGTTATATTTTTGATTTCAGTGGACTCAATACCTCAAGCAACCTTTGATGAATTGAGCTTCGATCGACGTTACCAGTTTCTTGGCAAACAAAAGCCGCCCCCTCTTTTGCCAATATTTCAATAGCTTGCGGCTTACAGACTTGCATAAAACTAAAGTGCGAAGCACCTTTGATTTCTTTGTAAGAAAGGTTGCTTAGGCTGGTATTTATATACGGAATAATTTGTAATTTCGGCGGGATAGTCTTGTCCAATTCACCACCAACTATTACAGTCTTTGCCGACAAAGTATCTAACGATTTGGGTAATATCGCAGGCACGTAACCTGGAGCGATAGCAACTACATTTGTTATCCGTTTATCTCTGTAATCACCTGAGATCATAAGGCGTTCCTGTGGTGAAAGATCACTGAATGCATTGCTGAAATAATCGCATGACGCATCATTGTACTGATTACAGTATTTCTGATACCCCCTAATATCGAATTCTGCGCCTGCTAATGCTAATGCTGTGTAACCACCTAAAGAATAACCGATGACAGTTATATTATCTTTGTCTACATATTGGGCGTAATCACTTGATAGTATCTGATCAACAAGGAAGGAGACATCTCGAGGCTGATCCCACATTCTAAGGACGCTCTCAGGCGTAGCTTGACCTGTTGTATAACTAGGATGATTTGCTGAAACAACAAAAGCACCATTCTCAGCTAACTCACTCCCAAGCCATGATAGGTTTTTCCAATTACCTGAAGTTCCGTGAACTAGGATGTACAATGGAAAATCCCCACCTTTTGGGGGTGCTGATTTAGCAGCCTTAAACCCATAGAAAGCTATATTTTCGGCGAAAATAGTTTCGGAAGCGGTCGTTTTTGTTGGGTAAAAGAGCTTAGTCTCAATGAGCCTATGCCTTTCATTATCTTGGTAATTATCTTCGGCGATGCCTATAGCTGCCATGCTTGCCGAACTGAGGCAGCATAAAGAGGCTAAAATTATTCTTTTCATACTTTCCGTTATCCACTGACGTAAAACAAAAATATAACGCCGCAAGCAACTGCGACTGAAACGGAACTTGTTTTTGTGCGAGCATTTTACCGCATAAAAACAAGTGGAGAGTAAGACGTCAGATTGACTTGCTTTATTATACATTTAACTCAGACTTAGCTTCATTGATAATTAAATTTGCAATAGCCTGATTACTTTCTTCCCTAAGACTTTCCTCAGATAGAGAAGATTGCCCTCGCCAAGATATATGATATTCAGGCGCCAAGTTATTCACTAGCCCTACAGTGTACCCCCTCGTCCGAGTGGCGCAGATAATCAAGTCGCAATTATTTTCTTTAAATAATATAAGGCTAGATGACAATCGGCTATTGGGATCGCCTTGTGTTTCTATGCCAACCTTTACACCATTGATGAACAATATATTTCGCTGATCTCCATCATTAATACTATGCTCATCCATAATGGATTCAGCCATTGATAAAAGTCCCTTGTGAACAATACATAACGTGCTGGTTTTTCCTGAATTCTCCGCCCCCGAGAGGGCAATAATTTTTTTCACTGGTCGATCCTTGATTTTATGTATAACATCTTAATAGTGAGCATGCGCGTTATTTCATTTATCTACAGCGTATTATTTCTACACTCTCGATTCTTATTCATTGATACTAAATGAGTTTTTTACCAGCCACCAGCCAAAACACGCACTTTTATGATTATTTTTCAGACAAAACAAACCAAAAGTTGGAAGCATACTAACAAGACACCCATAATATTAATCACTGTTTTTGATAGTATGAGTGCGTGGTTTATTTTGACGTGACGTAAAACAACATGAATGGCGTCATAATCAAGTATTCTAATGTTTTTCAATTGGTTATTTTAGAAAGCAGCTTAGGATTAACGACAAGATTTCTCACGCCATGCGCATGATCCTCGTTAAACACATTCCCTTCGCACCATTTACCCACTGACGCAATGTTCACCTTGGCAACCTTAGGTCGCACGCTCCAAGATACCTGAAAAGGTGAGCCCTGTTCGTTGTAATTGGGTCCAGTTGTCGAACCAGAGTAGTCAACCGGCGCGCCTGTATTATTAGGGATAGAAAAGGCTTGCTGAAAACCGTTCTTTTGACCATGAGAGGTCAGTGTCATAAAATCTAACGCATTAGGATCGTTAACCAAAACATAGACTTGAGCTTCAACCCGTAATTGCGGGTTATGAATGGCTTTGTTCATACATGCCGCTAAGGTCGGGCCCGGTTTTACCTCGGCAGACGAATAGACGTAATGCACTTCGATAGTATCCCCCGCCTGTAATCCGCCATGTGCACTTGGGCATACCTTATGCGCCAACGGCGTTGACTCTGCCTTTGTTAATGTGCCGGAATATTGATAACCAGACTGATAACCATGACCGTCTCCATTACCTGCATAGGTGACAAATTCGCCGCCTTTATGCTCGGCATTTTTGTGAAAATGAATATTGCACAAATTCATCGCCGTGTATGGCGGAGCAACACCAAAGGAAACTGGATTACTTCCATCCATCGAGTCGATATCCCGAGGAGCTTGAGGACCAAAACCTTGATTGGCCGTATTGGTCTTTAGGTTATCGCGTTGCTGCGCAATGACGTCATCTGAAACCGCGTGATGATGGCCGGAATGACTTTCTTTAGCCTCAAGGTTTCCAGATACACCAGACAGCACCGCTAACACACAATACATCGTTGCCTTCATTACTTCACTCCTATGAGGATATCACTTAAATTCCTATTAGCCTTTCGATTTCAATATGTTAAATCGAGACTTCCAGCAAAGTTAAACTAATATGAATCCGTATAAATTTCAAAATAGAAACGGTGATGTGCATACCATAAAACAAAAAGAAGCCGATGGCGTTTTGCGCATCGGCTTCTTTTTTACCAGTAATAAGACTAAGCCCGCGAATTCAGAAAAATACGTTAGACTGACAGTTCAATAAGACACTCATAATATCACTTTCCAATAAAGAGAGCTGGTACTTAGTAGCTGCACACATCGATATTTCCCAACGAGAGAAGTAAGCGAGTTTATTGCGTTGTTACACCGTATCTATACGAAGAACATAATGATCAAATGCCGTTATCTTACAATAGCCGTGTTTTTCGTAGAGCGCTTTTGCTGCTAAGTTATCTACCGTCGTCGCTAATTTTAGAGAGACACTGTCATTGTTCTTAGCAAATATTTTTACATAATTTAGCAATTCACTAGCGACGCCTTTACCTCGAACGTTCTGTATAACGAATAGATCATTCAAATACCACATTGTTTTCATAGCAACAGATGAAAATGATGGATATAGTTGAACAAAACCTACAGGTTCGCCATCTAGATCGAATGCAATAAAGAACTTTGAATCTTGCTTCGAAAAACGTTCAGATAAGAATTCAGTTGAAGCATTAATATTTGATGGTTGACCATAAAACTGGCGATATAAATCAAAAAGTTTTGAAGCGTCTTCAATATGAGTTTTATCGGCCTGATGAATATCCATTTCAGTGTATTCTCCCTTTATATAAAACACTCAAGTAATGTAATAAGTAATATTGAATAAAATAAGCAATGATGCATAAAAACCAGCGCTTTAGACTTACAAAAAAACCGTTTATAGTATGGTGCTTTGCTTATTTAAGTAGTTAGCAACGCCTACCACCCTGCCTAAACTTTTATGCGGTAACCACTAAATTCAAAACAAACCGAAAATGTCACGCGTTGCGAATTTGCTTGAATTGTTTATGAGCTGATCATGCCAACGATAGCCCACCATCAACGACCAACGTGTGACCGACAATATAACTGGCTTTATCGGATAATAAAAACTCAATTGCATTAACGATTTCATCGATTTCCCCAAAACGATTAAGCGGTACTAAATCAGAAACATCCGCACGGATAGTGGAGTTTTCAAGTTGTTTTTCTTCCCATCGGGGAGTCCACGTTACACCGGGAGCAACCGCATTGATTCGAATTCCTGATTGGATACTTTCTAGGGCAACGGATTGCGTCAACCCCTCAAGCGCGTGTTTAGCAGCACTAAACATTGATGCATTGGGTGTTGGTCTAATACCATTGATGGAGCTTACATTTACTATGGATGCCCCTGCTTCCATTAGTTTTAGTTCAGATCTCAAACACAAGGCTTGGCACAAAAAATCCACATGAAGTGTTTCTTTGAGAAATGAAACATCGACTTGAGGTAGGTAGCCTCTAGAGGAAAGAGTCGGAGAAGCATTATTTACTGCTATATCCAATTTTCCATATTGAGCTTCAATGTGAGTAAATAAACCGTCTAATTGCTGCTCATCCGCAATATCAACCGCCTGGTAATCAACAGATTTTAATTCTGGATATTTTTGCGTTGCTTCAAGCCAAATATTCTTCGAACGCGAGCAAGTAATAACTTTATATCCCTGCTTCACGAACCGAAGAACCGAATACAAACCAATACCTTTTGAGCCACCAGTGACTAATGCAATTTTCAATATAGAACTCCTTTTCTATTTATGAGCTTTGGCGGCTAATGCCGCGTTAAGGTGCACAGCTATGTGTGCCATAATCTTGAGCGAAGCGAAACCAGCACACGGCGCGAGTCTCTCTTAAGTGCTTGTTATACAAATTTTTACAGCTTATCCGCCAACTTCTTAAGGTAAGATTTGGCTAGTTCATTTTTACCTCGGCTTAACCACTTTATACACTCTAAAAGTTCCCAGATTAAGCCTTGGTCACCATTTGTATATGCAGGAAAGTCTTCGTGCTTTGGTGCTGGAGCATCGGTTAATCGTGACTCCACAGCACCCGCTTTATCAAATAGCACTTTGAAAGGTCTTGATATATCAAAAGGTTCGCTTAGATCTAGGCAATATTAACAAGACACCCATAATATCTAATAAACAATAAATCAACCGTCGTTACCGATATATTCGAACCATCATTTTTAATACCTCTAACACACCTATTCCACTCAGAGAGCGTAACGAGTAACTCCCTATTGCTAACTTCATTGTATAGTCGATCATCAAATAGCGCGGTGTTTATAGCAATAACGATACGCCTGACTGGCGCCATACTCGATAACAGCCGTTCTTTGAAAGCCATTTTTCTCGTAAAAACGATGCGCAGTAACACTAAACGTTGGCGTTTCAAGCTCGATAACTGTTCCATAAGACGCTTCGTGTTTAAGAAAATCGAGGGCCGATGTGCCGATGCCTAAGCCTTGACAAGCAGGAGCAATAAACAGCCTATAAAGGTTAATGATTTTATGCACTTGTAAAAAATAAAAACCACCAACAACTTCGCTTTCATGCCTGATCACGTAATAACAATACTTTTCCAAGGCTTTCGCTTGATGATCATAATCATCGTAACCGGGAGGGCCAGAGCCGCATATTGTTCGATCGGGTGAGAAGGCCGATATTTGGATATCCAGAAGGGCCTCAATATCATCTAAAGCCGCTTTTTCAATTGCATACATCCTTGAATCTCTCCGCTGGTGACACCCATGGTATTATAATAATAAGGTACCTATAATATCTAACAATAAAACTGTACAAATATACAGTTAAACACTATATTTTTTATACCTCGTTACCTAATAATTAGAGAGCGGCGTATGCCTAAATCAAGAAGCCAACAAATCAGCTTAGTCGATACACCCTACTATCACTGCGTGTCTCGCTGTGTGCGCCGCGCTTTCTTATGCGGTGATGATGCTGTTACCGGGCAAAACTACGAACACCGGCGCGGCTGGGTTGAGAAACGATTACTGTTTTTAACCCAAGTCTTCGCTATCCAAGTGTGTGCCTATTCGGTGATGAGTAATCATACTCATGTGGTGCTTTTTATTGATGAAGAGGCGGCCAAACATTGGTCAACGATGGACATTGTCACTCGTTGGCATCAATTGCATAAAGGCACGCTCATCACTCAACAATATGTACAAAATGGCGCGGTGCCCGAGCATTTACAGCCTTTATTGGACGCCACCATTGAAACCTATCGCCAACGGTTAATCGACATCAGTTGGTTTATGAGAGAGCTGAACGAATCCATTGCAAGACAAGCCAACCAAGAAGATAACTGCACGGGTCGATTTTGGGAAGGGCGATTTAAATCTCAGGCCTTGCTCGATGAAGCCGCACTCATTGCCTGCATGGCGTATGTCGACCTAAATCCAATTCGAGCCAAGATAGACCACACTCCGGAAACCTCGCATTATACCAGCATTAAGCAGCGTATCGCCGCCGCATTACATCCGGAGCAACCTCACAATCTTTTGCCATTTATTGGCAATCCCAGGCAACATCAGCCGAAGGGGCTCCCCTTCCAGCTTGCTGATTACATCGAATTGGTTGATTTAACGGGGCGAATACTTCGTGATGATAAACGCGGTCACATTGATGTTTCACTGACGCCAATCCTGCAAAGGCTCAATATTCCATCCGACAATTGGCTCATCATTACGAGTGAATTTGAGCAGCACACGCATATAGCGGTGGGCAAAGAAAACAACCTAACACGCTACTATCAACACTGTGATTACCAACGCCGACCGAAAATCACTCAAACCCAAAAGCTACTGGCTTAGTCACGCCATTCATTGCTTGACCAAAACTATAGCGGAACGTCCTCACTCGGCTTGAACAAACTAAAACTTAAGTAAAATGATTAATTCATCACTCAAAACCCAGAATGACTAGAACATTCTAAAATAACATAGTGATGAACGATAGAATGACATCCAAAATAACGCATATTTTCATAATATGGGTGTCTTGTTTATTTGTGTTGTCTGCTTGAGCGTATTGTTGGACGCCAGTGCCTGGATACAGGCCTCTCGCAACGCCCAGGCATCTTCGAACGACTGGTCATTGTGGCTGGCCCACTTCCTTATCGCTTCTTGGTGCAGAGACTTCTTTTCTTCCGTTAGATGCTCAGGGTACATCACGTGCTCCGACAGCAAGGCGTCGAAAGGTGATGAACTTCCTGCGCTCACACCGGTAAAGTCATGTCGCTGGTTTCCGAGTCGAAGATAACAGTGAGCTTCTGGGATAGAAGCAAAACCTGCTCGGTCCAGCACCACTCCAACACCTGGCGTGTTCTGCTCTGACATCGCATAGAGCCCGACAACCAACTCCACTTCCATATGCTCACATTCATGCGCCACCGCGGCCAGTAAGCGATGCTTGAAACTGCATGTGCCTCGCAGCTCATTAAGAACCGACAGAAAATCTCCGGAATCCGAGGGGCGCCCATAAGGCAGCTGCCGGACGTATTCGGCAAGACTGAGAAAATGATCGAAACCAAGTATCCGCACATCTTTGGTAAGCGGGCCATTTTCAGGAAGCTCGAAATCCAGTTTCGGGGTCACGATTTCTCCTTATGGCTTTCAACGCCCTGTTAAGGTGTGAGCAACGCAATACTGAAGCCTCCGCATACCACCTTAAACACTAAATGCAACGCATAGTAAAAATGCCACGCGTTCCGAATCACTCTTGAACAGATTGTTATATCAATGTTTTACTACGATCTCGATACTGCTTTTTCTTTCTACAGCATACCTGCGCTCGATAAAGGCAGGGAGTTTTTCATCCAGATAGGCTATGGCACGCTTGTCCATACGACAGCCAAAGATTATAGCGGTAATCCATTCTGGTTTATAAGAGACTAACGTGTAGTTTGGTTCCTGCTTATTGATAAGAGGCTTCATGTCTGAGCCGAACTGGACCCTGTACTCGCTTTCATATTCCCACTCTGTTAACTTAATTTTAAGAGCTTCCCAGATTTTCCTTCCGACTTCTCCATTATCCAGTAGACCAAATTGCATTTTAAATACATCAAGCAGCTCAAAGCGAGCTATTGAATCTTGGTAAATTACTTTTTCCGCGTTTATATCTTTGACGTTCCATTCTAGACAGAAGCCTTTATGAGAATTAGCGTAATGTGACCACATGAGATTATTGTCAGGTTTATCCGTTAAACAAAAAAACAAGTATTCATCGAATTTTTGGTTTACATTTCTACGGAAAGCTTCAAAATTTCTTTGTCCAGCCTCACCAAAAAATAACTGTTTGAACTCGTGCTTTTCCGCACCCTTTAGCTGCACGTGAACGGCTCTAAGCTCACTTTTAGTGGGTATGATGAAATCAATTTTGGAATCAAAAAGGTCGTTGAAATTTGTTCTTTTCGAAAATGTCACTTGATTATTCAATACGTTTTGGATGGCATATTCATTTTCAAGGTTTTCGAAATTATAAACTGGACAATACTTGTACAGACTTTCCAAATTTTGTACTCCATTGATATAACATTTTAATAGTGCGCATGCGCGTTTACACATTTTAAAATTCACTCAAAAACTCTTTTAACTTACTGAAAAAATAATGCTTTTTCATTCATATCCGCAAAAACCAAACTGGAAAAACGAGCATGCGCGTTTTCACATTTATCCACGGCCTGTTATTTCTGCTGCATATATTCTTATTCATTGATACTAAAAGGATTTCTGAATTCGTGCGAGTATTTTCATAATATGGGTGTCTTGTTTATTTGTTTTGTTTATTTAACACTCAAGCGTTAAGCGTCCATTGATTTGCTTTGTTATGTTTTTTGAATTACGTTAAATTTTTTAACTGTATTGACATCAAAAGATTTTATTTTAGCTAATATTTTTTTAGTATTAGATATCGTATTATTTCCTTTATTAATCATTGACATAAAATATAAAATCCTTTGCCAATTTTTGAAATGTTCTTTACTTACTCCAGAAATAACTGGAAGCATAGCCTGAAGAGAACTTAGCTCGATGCTTATATGGTTTTTAATATGATCGCATAGCGCTTCTGATTCTATCACTGAAATTTCTTCTGAAATTTTATTTATAATTTTTGCATTAAATGCTGATTGAAAATCATAAAATTTAAATTTTTCTGGGCTTTCAATAAACAGCTCAAATTCTTTATGCTCAACTAGACACCTATCTAAAAGAGGTTTAAATCTCAATAGATCAACTATAAAAAATCGCAAATAAGATCTAGCTCTTCTTTCATTTTCTATTACTATTTTTTTCCTTCTACGTTCTTCTATATAGCTAAATATCAAATAAACAAAGACCATATCAACAACAACACCAATCATTTCAGGGAAAATCCCTCCTACTATGAAATCTTTGTAGTAATTATTGCCATTTTCTTTAATCCCATATTAACAAGACACCCATAATATCTAACAACAAACTGTACAAATATACAGTTAAACACTATATTTTTTATACCTCGTTACCTAATAATTAGAGAGCAGCGTATGCCTAAATCAAGAAGCCAACAAATCAGCTTAGTCGATACACCCTATTATCACTGCGTGTCTCGCTGTGTGCGCCGCGCTTTCTTATGTGGTGATGATGCTGTTACCGGGCAAAACTACGAACACCGGCGCGGCTGGGTTGAGAAACGATTACTGTTTTTAACCCAAGTCTTCGCTATCCAAGTGTGTGCCTATGCGGTGATGAGTAATCATACTCATGTGGTGCTTTTTATTGATGAAGAGACGGCCAAAAATTGGTCAGCGATGGACATTATCACTCGTTGGCATCAACTGCATAAAGGCACGCTCATCACTCAACAATATGTACAAAATGGCGCGGTGCCCGAGCATTTACAGCCTTTATTGGACGCCACCATTGAAACCTATCGCCAACGGTTAATCGACATCAGTTGGTTTATGAGAGAGCTGAACGAATCCATTGCAAGACAAGCCAACCAAGAAGATAACTGCACGGGTCGATTTTGGGAAGGGCGATTTAAATCTCAGGCCTTGCTCGATGAAGCCGCACTCATTGCCTGCATTGCGTATGTCGACCTAAATCCAATTCGAGTAAAGATAGACCACACTCCGGAAACCTCGCATTATACCAGCATTAAGCAGCGTATCGCCGCCGCATTACATCCGGAGCAACCTCACAATCTTTTGCCATTTATTGGCAATCCCAGGCAACATCAGCCGAAGGGACTCCCCTTCCAGCTTGCTGATTACATCGAATTGGTTGATTTAACGGGGCGAATACTTCGTGATGATAAACGCGGTCACATTGATGTTTCACTGACGCCAATCCTGCAAAGGCTCAATATTCCATCCGACAATTGGCTCATCATTACGAGTGAATTTGAGCAGCACACGCATATAGCGGTGGGCAAAGAAAACAACCTAACACGCTACTATCAACACTGTGATTACCAACGCCGACCGAAAATCACTCAAACCCAAAAGCTACTGGCTTAGTCACGCCATTCATTGCTTGACCAAAACTATAGCGGAACGTCCTCACTCGGCTTGAATAAAGTAAAACTTAAGTAAAATGGTTAATTCATCACTCAAAACCCAAAATGACTAGAACATTCAAAAATAACATAGTGATGAACGATAGCGTGACATCCAAAATAACGCATATCTTCATAATATGGGTGTCTTGTTTACTGTTTTGTGAATCCGTCTTAAACGCTTGTTATATGAATTATTTTCGCTCCCAATCGACTTTGGGTTCAATTGCATCAGGAAGAGGATTATCTTTTATTATCTCTCGATTGGGTGTTGGATTTGAAGGTTGCTCGGGACAGGGCTGATCATTTGGTCGTGGAGTATCTTGTGAAGGTTTATCAGGGTGATTTTGGTACGTTTTATTCATGGCTTAGTCCTTTGGTATGAAAAAATTTTCTGCTGGCAATTCTAACTTAACTTCCTCTGTACATTTTTCTCGAAGTTTTTCATCGATAGAAATCCCTTGCTCTTTGACACCAACATGTTTTTTACGTTCTAACGCTAATTCAAAAGCTTTCTGGTGAGTCGTAGTATATTTTTGTGCATTAACGATTTTTCCGATTAACTTTTGCACGTCATAATCTAACACCAAGTACCCAGTAATTAACGAGTCATACCGCTTAATTTTATCGGTGAGTTTTAAAAATGGCTGTAAAAAAGACAATAACGAAGCAAAGGCAAGTATATAGCCCCAAAATTCACTTCCTGAGTCTGTAGTCCAATAACTAAACCCAGCAATAGCTGATGTAGGAAGAGAAGCAGCAATTACTATTTGCATTGCTAAGTTCAAGTGTTCTATGCGCTCAAGTTTCTTACTGTAGTACTTTACACTTAGCCTTGCAGTTCTCTGCAATTTATAGACTTCCCAAACAGGGTGTTCTAAGTTCCTTTCTGACAATGACGTACTCTCCTAATTCATATAACGCCCAGTTAAGGGGTGAAGCACGCAATGACCAAGCAACCGCATACCACCTTAATCACTAAAACCAACGCATACCAAAAATGCCACGCGTGCTGAATCCATCTTGAACTGTTTGTTAGAACTTTTGTTTTAGTTTAGTTTTAGAATGAAACCAGCAAAACAAGCCACCTTCAAACAACCCGATTAAACCAATTTGAATGAACCCAAAACCAACTGACTGAAAAGATTCTGGTTCAATGGCAAGCACGAACAGTGGAAATACGATTAACAAACCGCTAACAACTCGGAAAATACCAAGAATATTAGTACTTACCTCGAATAGCGTAGAAATAGTAAAGTTGAGTACTGCTTGCTTTCGACTCTGAGGGTCAATGTAAATTCTGTCATCAATCAAATAAAGCAACCAAAACAAAACCGCAGCGCCAACTGCATAATAAAGCAGCAGATCGGGAGAAATCAAAGCACTGACCGTTGAATCGAGTAACTCGATACCCCCTAAAAAATACGCCAAAAATACAGGCACACCACCAGAAAGAAATACGACAATGATTTCTCTTAATGCAAATAGCTTCTTAGACTTCATAAATGAATAAAGTTAGTGTTAATAAAAATTAATAATATCATAAAGATACACTGGTGTGAGTGAAAAGTTCTAACGCCAAGCTAAGCGGCGCAGCTTTGCTGCGTCCTTGCTTGAGCGCCTTGTTATGAGTTTTGTCTAACAATTAAGGTTACTATTCCTGTAACCACTGCAATACCAAATGCCCAGAGAAACTTTCTGAAGCCTTGATCTTTTAATTTCTGAAGATGCTCTTCACCTGTAGCTGTGAGTCGTACTCTTGCGGCACTATTAATTTTTCCATCAGGCGAAAACTCGATCAGCCCGTCTGACTTTAACCCCTTATAGAACTCTAACTCTTCTTGTGTTGAATCAGCGGAAACCGGATTAACTTGGTTTCGAATTGACTTTAGAGCCTTAATTTTATTTTCTACAGTTGGCTTCATACGATTCCCTTTTAGACTCATAACATTTTAATAGTGCGCATGCGCGTTTACACATTTTAAAATTCACTCAAAAACTCTTTTAACTTACTGAAAAAATAATGCTTTTTCATTCATACCCGCAAAAACCAAACTGGAAAAACGAGCATGCGCATTTTCACATTTATCCACGGCCTGTTATTTCTGCTTCATATATTCTTATTCATTGATACTAAAAGGATTTCTGAATTCGTGCGAGTACAAACCATGCACAATTGAGATATCTAAAATGGATAAACGCGCACAAAAGCAGGTTTTTGAAAAATAAACTGTCTATCCATACAAAAATAGACGCACTGGCAGGACACCTATCATATCTACCGCGCCAGCAACTGGACTCTAGCGAGATTGAGCCTACTCTGGGGTTGAGAGCTACAAAAACCTCATAAACATTGCCGTCAGCCAAAGCTTCCGAGAACATGACTGGGAAAGTTTTTACCCATCACGCGCCGCAAGCGCACTGTTAACCTTGGACACGCCTTTTGTACTCGTTTCACGCTTCAATCAGTGAAAGTCTATTGGGTGGGAGTTCTATCTCAACCGATGAGGTGCTATTCCCCACGCTACCGCCATACCTTGCAAGTAACAAAGCACATGAATAACAATCTGTTGCATAAATTTATATCAAAAAGCGCGGGAGATTCCTATCGGAAAAAGAAAGAAAACCACAGAGTGTGAGGGAATGACGAAGAAAGTGAGAATAAATACAAATCGCAGCGGGAATCATGTTGAGTAGCAGATAATACGAGACGTTCAGACGTTCAGACGTACGAAAGCACGCTTTAGTGCGTGATATTGTTAGAATTCAAAAATAATAATTTAGGATTGGATGAAGCAAGATTGGAGCGGGCAGCGGGAATCGAACCCGCATCATCAGCTTGGAAGGCTGAGGTAATAGCCATTATACGATGCCCGCTTTGGTGCGCATCGAGGCGATGGAGTTAATATGCCACTCTCACCGTAAAAAGAAAACCTTTTTTTTATGATTTTGTCGCGTTTGTTTAGTAAATAATCAAATGAATATCAAATGGTTATAAATAAACCACTTTTAGTAGTAGCAATGTGTGCAAGCTTATCATGGCCTAAGCCCAATCAAAGGCAGCGAAACAGCTCGCTACCTTTGTATTGAGGTAAGTCATTAATCCAATTGCGGCGTATTTTCAGCAAAATACTCGTGAGAGTCAGCATTGTTAATTGCTTGCGCGGGGTTGGATTGAGCCAATTGACGAGCACTATACTGCCCGTATGCCACGTCGTCTGTTCCGCCATTCACAGTAAAGTGGCTCATTTCATGCACTAATGTACCTGCTTTAGAGTCAGTGCCTGTGGTTGGCGCGTTCCAAAATGCGCCGCATAAATGAATATGGTACGGCTGATTAGGATAAACATACGCAAAGGCATTCGAGTATTGAGAATCACAGCCACAATCGGCCGTTACCGTGTTATCGATTAACGCACTGGTAATTTTATAAAAGTGTTGGGTAACGGTAGCAAAGCGGTTACCATCATATGCGCCAAACCATTGAGCGTAACGTCTTGATGTATTGCCATTATCATAGTGATCGAGCAAATAATTATAGGCATCGTAAGAGATGTTTTGCGCCGCTTGCACAGCACTACTGATGGACGCTCTTTGACTATTGGAGCAACTGCCTACATAGCTAATACCACTTTTAGGTGCAACGTTTACCGCCACTTTTGATTCAGCGAGTGCCACGAACTTTGGGTCAATCCCTGCAACATAAAAGTTCACATCGTTAGATGATAACGTCTGCGGGCCTTGTGGCTTAGCACGTTTGGCTGCGGTAGGCTGCTTAATTAATTGCAGTGCAGTCACATCAAATTGTACCTGATAGTTCCCCGCTGCCGTCATATCATAATATGCAGATAAATCGACAGTTTGTGTGAGGGTTTGTCCAGCACCTATAGGGATATAGTCGGCGTCTGTCGGGCTTGGGCGTTTTACAATCGGCCCTGTATAATCGACTTTTTGTCCATTCACAGACACATCAAATGCATTACTGTTCAATTTGTCGTTTGTCGCTAAAAACCAATCCAAGACTTTGACGTTATGATCACTCTGGTTAGTAATCGTCACTTTCACCTTCACATCACTGTTTTCACCATACGAGGTTTCGAGTGGTGTGACGTTTACATTAAGCGCCGAATCGGCATACGCCATTGACGAACTTAAGGCTAATGCCACTGCGGCCCAAATCGGTGTCCTTTTTTTCATCTTCTGTTCCCTTTTGGTCATTGATAAACTTGGCTAAATATCAATAATTTCACTATTGATATAGTTTATTGTTTAGCATCATCTTAATTTGTAAAGGTGAAGATAAAAGCGTGTTTTAACTTATCGAGTTTATGGAATAAGACCGACAAAAATCCTGCAATAAAATGAAAAAAATTAAATAATATCCATAAAAAACAATAACTAATAGAATGTCATCTGGTATACACTTTCATAACGAACTCGGTTGTTATGGCGGCGCGACCAACACCTAGTTGGTACGATATTGACGTGGGCTTACGCCAAACCAACGACGGAACGCACGTGAAAACGCACTGGTTTCTGAATAACCTAGTAATAATCCCATTTCCGTAATAGGAATATGCGCTTGCTGTAAATAATGCGACGCTAAATCTCGACGGACACTTTCCAGTAATTGCCGGTAAGTGACACTCTCAGCTTTCAAACGACGCTGCAAAGAGAGTCGGTTCATGCCCATGACATCGGCGATTTTATCTAGCTCTGGCTCACCATCCACTAAATGGGTTTGAATACTGGCTCTCACTTGCTCGGCCATAGATTGGGTTGCTTGCGAGACATTCAAACGCTGTAAGGCTTCCATCATAAGCGATAATAGCATCGGATCCGCGTTGGGCATTGAACGCGACAAGCAGGTTTTATCAATCACCATAGAGTTAAAGGGTTGGTTAAAATACACAGGCGCATCAAATACTTTACAGTGCTCATGCCAGCTTTCAGGGCTAGCATGCTCAAAATGCACCATCCGCGGCGCCCACGCTTTACCTGCTCCTTGGCGGATCAGATTGATCACCATACCCATAGTCAGTTCGGCATCCTGACGGCGCACTACAATGCCGCCATGGCGTATTTGGTAATCAACGCGGACTGCGTCACCTAAATCGACGAATTGCATAAAGGTGTCGTGTTGATGCCAACCGAATGCATGCACTAAATTTGTCAGTGCATCTTGTACGGTGGCAGAGCATAAGCCAATATAACCTATCAATCCCAGTTGCTGGGGCATAAATTGCTGGCCGTAATATAGACCAAAGTGTTCACATCCAGTTTGTTGCGCCGCTTGTTCCAACACTTGGCAATAATGGGTGAGTTTGAGACTGGAAGTCGGCTGGGTGAGAATTTCAGGGTTAACACCACTGCGTCCTAATATACGGTCGATGTCTCCGCCCTGCTGCGAGATAAACGTAGAAAGGCCGGTGGCGGCCGCAGCCAGCACTCCTTGATTTCCCGCAGGTGGTTGAGAAAGTGCCTTCATAACATAGTGACTGTGGGTGCAAGACATATCCATCGTAATGATCCTTCATCGATGTAAACTGATAACCGATCAAAGTTAAGCAAAAATCGCTCCATGCTCAAAACGCTGCACTAGCGCTATGCTGGCAACATACTGCACCAATCAACGCCGCTACAACTATCGCTCCGCACCATTAATGTGCAGAGCGTACGAGCATTCCCCGATTATATTTCGCGACAGATCACCATACTGGTATTAAGGATCAATCATTTCATATTGAGTGATGGATGGCGTTTTATACCGCGTGTTTTAGCACTTTCCAACGGTCATCAAGATAATCGCGACACAAACGTACAGTTTCGGCGACCCAGTGATCACCTAAGCTTTTCGCCATTTCGGTTTGCTGATGAGACCCCACCCAAGCCAGTAATTGAATACGACGTTGCATAATCATAATTGGTAGCATATTCAGGTCGCGCTGTGGTAACGGACGCACTTTTTGATATCCTTGTAGCAAGCTGTTAAGCCATTGCCCCATGTGCTCATAATGCTCATAAAAGCTCATGGCCGCCGCAATATCATGCATAAACCAGCCTTCGCCGCAGTCATCAAAATCAATCACGCGGGTTTCACCTTTATGAAATAATAAGTTGGTTAAGCGCAAATCAGCATGGATCAAACCGTATGTTTCTGCTTCTTTTCCATAGTCATGTACGTGGGTTGCGATGTTATCGACAGCGTGTTGCACGGTTTCAATATCTTGCGGTGACAAGCCCGGCACCTTTTGCCAATGCCCCCAATGACCTTCAGCACTCAACATCGATGCATGATCCCACTCTAAGCGCTTAAACCACTCGGGACGTTGCCACTCAATGCTGTGTAAGTGAAGGCGCGCCATAATTTCTCCAAGCGGCTCAAATTGCTCTGGGTCGATATCGGTGGTTGGCATGTCCCCTTCAATCCAACGAAACAAAACGGCAAAGCGCAAATCATCATCACTAACGCGAATGTGTTGAACCTTGGTTCCTTGTGCATCGGCAATCGGTGCTGGGGTCACAAACCCTTGCGCTTCTAACGCGGCAAGCCATTCCAGTTCACTTTGAATGTTCAGTGCATTGTGATAATCAGGTCGGTGAATACGCAACGCAAACTGCTCGGTCGCCGTCTTCACTTTGAATGTGGCATTTTCAGAACGACAGATTAACGTTGCCTCGCCTTGATGCTTTGGGAGGTAACGAGTCAATACCTCATTGGCCATCGCGATCATATCACCATCGGTTAATGTATCGTATTGTTCCATTTCCATTACGTCATCCTTGTCATTAATCGGTGTAGTGGCAAGAATGCCGCAATGCTGTCTCACTGCGCTTGACCTTATAACGCTCTTTCACGCGTCATTTGCTATAAACGGATCACTTTGCCTCAAAGTTGTCTGAAAAAATCACAAAGCGCGCTTTCAGGTCAAGTTTTTTACGAGTGGCTCGCGCAAGATGGAATCATTCACCGTGCAGTGACCGCACTTACTTTCTAGTGTTGTCATCGTTTATCAATATCGCCACGGTATGCATTCTGCTATTTGAGACCGGAGGATTTATGGTCGTACGCTCTACCATTATGGACACCAATAGTTTTCGCCCCGAGCACGCCAGCGAGCTCGACGATGCCACACGTGAATTAACCAACAAACGTGACCGTTTGCTAGGAGAATCTTACCGTTTGTTTTACCGTCGTCCGGTGCATTTGGTTAAAGGTCTCGGTCAATATCTATGGGACGCCAATGGCGATAAATATCTCGATGTGTATAACAATGTGGCGAGTATTGGTCATTGTCATCCTGCTGTTACCTCAGCGGTGAATGAACAAATGCAGAGCCTCAATACGCACACTCGTTATTTACATGAGCGTATTTTGTCTTACAGTGAAGACATTCTACAAACCATGCCTGAGGCCGTGAATAAAGCCATGTACATGTGTACGGGCTCAGAGGCGAATGACTTAGCAATGCGCATTGCACATTCTTATTCTGGCGGTACGGGGATCATTGTGTCGCAAGAAGCGTATCACGGCACGAGTGCGTTAACGTCGGGAGCATCCCCTGCGCTGGGTTCAGGTCAGCCGCTATCTCCTCATACTGGTCTTATTGCTTCTCCAGATCATTACCGCTTAGCCGGTCAAGATGCTGGTTTATGGTTTGCGCAAAAGATGCAAGAAAAGATCGATGAAATGAGCGCAAATGGAATCAAATTTGCCGGCTTCATGGCAGATTCTATTTTTTCCTCCGATGGAGTATTACCGGGCGACCCTGGATTTTTACAACCAGCTATCGATGTGGTGCATAAAAACGGCGGTATTTTTATCGCAGACGAGGTACAACCGGGCTTTGCGCGCACCGGCGAAGCGTTCTGGGGCTTTGCTCGCCACGGTATTGTGCCAGATGTTGTCACGACGGGTAAGCCGATGGGGAATGGAATTCCGGTGTCTGGCTTATTTGCTAAACACGATGTGCTGGCATCATTTAGTGATCAAATCCCGTATTTTAATACCTTTGGCGGTAACCCTGTCGCAATGGCGGCCGCGCAAGCGGTATTGGGTGTGATTAAAGACGAAGATCTCCAGGCGCACAGCGCCATCGTTGGGCAGCAACTACTGAATGAATTGAAAGTACTGCAAGCCAAGTATGAATGCGTTGGCGATGTACGCGGCGCAGGCTTATTCATTGGCTTTGAATTGGTGACGGATAAAGAATCGAAAGCCCCTAACAAAGCGCTTGCTTTAGATTTAATTGAAAAACTGCGCGATAGAAAAGTCCTCACATCGGTTGCAGGCCCACACGGTAATGTCTTGAAACTCCGTCCGCCTCTGGCTTTCCAAGCGCACGACATTGATTGGTTAGTCGGCGCTTTGGATGAGTCTTTGCAAGCAACCTTATAAAAAACTTACCTGCTTTGCTTCCCAACACCATAACAAGACAAGTCGCCACTTATCTTGTTATGGTGGCTGCTTACATTAAGCGTCTAATCTTATGTCCTGTGCTACCTTCCCCCACAATACTCCATCAAAAGCAACCCAACATAAGTAAATTATGGTGGATGCCTATCACTCCCGCACACAATGCAACCTTTGCAATATAGTTATCAGTTAGCGTAAGATGATTCTGTTACGCTGGTTATCTAACCATTCATTTGAATAAGCACAGCGAAGGAGTGCGTCAATGGAATATCGTCAACTAGGTCATTCGGGCCTACGTATTTCTGCTTTTACTCTCGGTACCATGACTTATGGTGGGCAAGGCAAATTTGCCCACGTTGGTCAAGGTGGAGTAGACGTAGCCAAAAGACAAATAGATATGTGTATTGATGCAGGTATTAATATCCTTGATACTGCTGACATATACTCAGACGGCGCATCAGAAGAAATCTTAGGTAAAGCCTTACAAGGTCGCCAAGATCAAATGCTGGTCGCCACTAAAGCTCGCTTCCCTACCGGTCCTGGGCAAAATCAAGGCGGTAACTCTCGTTACCATATTATTGAAGCCTGTGAGGCCTCTTTAAAACGCCTAGGGACAGACCACATCGATCTTTACCACATTCATGAGTGGGATGGCTGGACACCAGTCGAAGAAACACTAGAAGCAATGGATCGTTTAATTCGTGATGGTAAAGTGCGTTATTATGGCGTGTCTAACTACACGGGGTGGCAACTGATGAAAACACTCGGTAGCGCCGCTGAAAATCATTATTTGCGCCCAATCAGTCAGCAAATTCATTACACCCTACAAGCGCGAGAAGCTGAGTATGAACTCTTGCCTATTTCAAGCGATCAAGGGGTCGGCGCAATGGTGTGGAGCCCACTTGCAGGTGGTTTACTCTCAGGTAAATTCCGCCGTGATAATCAAACACCGCAAGACTCCCGTCACCTGCAAGGCTGGAAAGAGCCGCCAGTCTCTGACACTGAAAAACTGTATGACATTGTCGATGAGTTAGTCGCGATTGGTGAAACACATGGTGTCTCGGCCGCACAAGTCTCGTTAGCTTGGTTACTGACTCGCCCAGCAATCAGTTCTGTCGTCATTGGCGCGCGTACTGATGAGCAATTAAAAGATAACCTCGCTGCGGCTAATTTGACGCTAAGTAACGATGAACTGGCACGCTTAGAAAAAGTCAGCCGTCCACCACTACTCTATCCTTACTGGCATCAAGCGATGACCGCTTCGGATCGCTTAGGCGCTACCGACTTACAGTTTTTGCAGCCATACTTGGACGATGAGCAATCGTAAGCTCTGATCCGTATCTAACGTTGATATTTTCAATGCTGAGTAGTTGTATGAATACTCACTAAATTATACGTTAGTGACACTGTCACATAATGGCGACTTATACAGCGTATTGTAATATTACAATGCGCTTTTTCTTTGCTGCTCGGCTTAACCACACCAGCACAGTGAGGAAAATATGTGTGATAAGTTAGCTCGACCAACTATCAACACAACGGTTGCTCATTTATACGGCTTGTCTCAGCACTAAATAACAGGCAATAAAAAAGGAGAGCTTGCGCTCTCCTTTTACTTAACCTGTAAAACTACTTCTAATTAAAGAGCAGCTTTTGCTTTTTCAACAAGTACTGTAAATGCAGCTTTGTCGAATACCGCGATGTCTGCAAGAATCTTACGATCGATTTCGATAGATGCTTTTTTCAGACCGTTGATAAGACGGCTGTAAGACAGACCGTTTTGACGAGACGCAGCATTGATACGTGCAATCCAAAGTTGACGGAATTGACGTTTCTTGTTGCGACGGTCACGGTAAGCGTATTGACCAGCTTTAGTAACTGCTTGGAAAGCTACACGATAAACACGTGAACGTGCTCCGTAGTAACCTTTAGCTTGATTAAGAACTTTCTTATGACGTGCACGAGCTTGTACACCACGTTTTACGCGAGGCATTATGCTTCTCCTAAACTAAACGAATTAAAAAACTAAAAAGAATTAAGCGTACGGTAGACAACGTACAATGCCAGCCACTTCACATTTTGGAAGGATAGCATTTGGACGAAGCTGACGCTTGTTCTTAGTAGTACGCTTAGTCAGGATGTGACGTTTAGTAGCGTGCTTAAATTTAAAACCACCAGCTGTTTTCTTAAAACGCTTAGCAGCACCTTTGTTGGATTTCATCTTAGGCATGATGAAGAACTCCGCATTGTAATAGTTAATAACACGTAATCAAGGCGAACAAAACCGTCCGCTTACACGGACGATTTTATTACTTGTAAGGCCGTTAATTACTTCTTCTTAGGGGCAATCACCATAATCATCTGGCGGCCTTCTATACGCGACGGAAAAGATTCTACTACAGAAATATCTGCTGTGTCTTCTTTAATTCGGTTTAGTAGGTCCACACCGATGTTTTGGTGAGCCATTTCTCGGCCACGGAAGCGAATTGTTACCTTCACTTTGTTGCCTTCTTCAAGGAAACGGGTCAGGTTGCGTAGTTTTACCTGATAGTCTCCGATATCAGTTCCAGGACGGAATTTTACTTCCTTGATCTGGATCTGTTTTTGCTTTTTCTTCTGATCTTTTGAAGCCTTGCTCTTCTCGAAGAGGAACTTGCCATAGTCCATCACTCGACAGACTGGCGGCTCGGCGTTAGGGCTGATCTCTACGAGATCCAAACCAGCTTCTTCAGCTGTAGCTACTGCTTCTTGAATCGATACGATACCTACAGACTCGCCGTCTACGCCAGTTAAACGTACTTCACGAACGCCACGAATCTCACCGTTTAAACGGTGCTGGTTTTGTTTGGCCGGCAATTGGCCACGTCTTCCGCCTTTAATAGTTTATTCCTCCAGATTAAGCTTACGGCTAGCAATCTCAGATTGGATATGTTCAATAAAGTCATCCAATTTAAATTTACCGAGATCCTTACCTTTACGAGTACGCACTGCTATTTCACCGGCTTCCATTTCTTGGTCACCACATACCAGCATGTACGGAACACGTTTCAAAGTGTGTTCACGGATTTTAAAGCCTATTTTCTCATTTCTCAAGTCTGCTTTGACACGAATTCCACATTTACGCAGTTTTTTCGCAACTTCTTGAGCGTAATCAGACTGTTTGTCCGTAATATTCAGCACAACTGCTTGTTCAGGCGACAACCACGTTGGGAAGAAGCCTGCGTATTCTTCGATTAAGATACCGATGAAACGCTCTAATGAGCCAAGAATTGCGCGGTGAATCATAACAGGGACTAAACGCTCGTTATTCTCACCTACGTAAGTCGCACCTAAGCGGCCTGGTAAGTTGAAATCAAGCTGTACAGTACCACATTGCCATGCACGGTCTAAACAGTCATATAAAGTAAATTCAATTTTAGGTCCGTAGAATGCGCCTTCACCCTCTTGAATGTCAAATGGAATATCCATTGATTCAAGAGATTTGATTAAGTCCGCTTCGGATTTGTCCCAAATTTCATCGCTGCCGACACGTTGTTCTGGACGCGTAGACAGTTTTACTGCGATGTTATCAAAACCAAAAGTTTGGTACGTATCGTAAACCATTTTAATACATGACGTCACTTCTTCTTGAATCTGATCTTCAGTACAGAAAACGTGCGCATCATCTTGTGTAAAGCCACGTACACGCATAATGCCATGTAGTGAGCCTGATGGTTCGTTACGGTGACATGAGCCAAACTCAGCCATGCGCAACGGTAAATCACGGTACGACTTCAACCCTTGGTTAAAGATTTGTACATGTCCAGGACAGTTCATTGGTTTGATCGCGTATTCACGATTTTCTGATGAAGTGGTAAACATCGCATCAGAGTATTTATCCCAGTGACCAGAACGTTCCCAAAGCACTCGGTCCATCATTAATGGGCCTTTCACTTCTTCGTAATCGTATTCTACCAATTTGCTACGAACAAATTGCTCAAGATCGCGGAAGATAGACCAACCATTATGATGCCAGAAGACCATGCCCGGCGCTTCTTGCTGCATATGGAATAAATCAAGCTGTTTGCCCAATTTACGGTGGTCACGCTTCGCGGCTTCTTCAAGACGAGTTAAGTGTGCTTTTAATGCTTTTTTGTCATGAAATGCTGTGCCGTAAATACGTTGCAGCATTTTATTATCACTGTTGCCGCGCCAATATGCACCAGCGACATTCAACAGTTTAAAGTTCTGACAAAAGCCCATATGTGGTACGTGTGGGCCACGACACATATCGACGTATTCAAGGTGATGATATAAGCCAGGGCGGTCATCGCGTGCCACATTCTCATCAAGGATTTCCATCTTATATGGTTCACCGCGAGATTCGAAGGCATCACGTGCTTCCTGCCAGCTTACTTTCTTTTTGACGACTTCATATTTGGTTTTTGCGAGCTCTTTCATGCGAGCTTCGACTTTTTCTAAATCTTCTTGAGATAAAGAATGATCCAGATCGATATCGTAATAAAAACCACTGTCGATAGTTGGACCGATCGCCATTTTTGCATCTGGGAACAGCTGCTTAAGCGCATGACCCAATAAGTGGGCGCATGAGTGACGAACGATTTCTAACCCATCGGTTTCATCTTTTGCGGTGATGATTTCAAGACTTGCGTCTTGCTCAATCACATCACATGCATCAACGCGCTCACCGTCTACACGACCTGCAATCGTTGCTTTTGCAAGACCAGGACCAATAGATTGAGCAACATCGAGAGTCGAAACTGGGGTGTCAAATTGACGCTGACTGCCGTCAGGGAGAGTAATTGTAGGCATTATATATCCTTACAGTGGTGTTGCACACCAAGCAACACTTGCGAGTGAATGTTGTGTTTTACACGATTTAAACAAAACACATGAGACAATGTCGAACAAATTTAGGGACAAATACGGATGCACCTTCTTAAGCGACGCCGCTATTCTAAAGCAATCACCTGAAATAACAACCGATTTGTCAGCCGAGCATGTTGTGTTAAACAAGCTGCGCATTTCTCGTATCGTTATCACATTAAGTCATCGTTGCGTGTCGGCCAATCCTAAATAATAATGAAAACTGTTCTCATTGAGTTTGTCGCGATAAAGCGTTATTATATTCCTATATTTTACCTTAGACGGACCCTTTTATGTCAACTACTCCTCAACGTCGTCCAAGCTTTGCTTTAACCGTTATTTCAACCAAGCAGATATCCCCAAATTTTCAACGAATTCAATTACAAGGTGAGAGCATTGCTCACTTTGAGAAAGATTGTATTGGTGGATATATTAAGCTGCAATTCACGCCAGAAGGCAGCGCCGATTTAAGTACGTTAGCACAAGAGGCTCGCCCTAGTTTAAGAACGTATACAATTCGAGATTTTGACAAAGACAATCACATTCTTACGTTAGATTTTGTCCGTCATGAGATTAATGATCCTTGTTGTGGGTTCGCGGCGCGCTGGGCATTGGAATGCCAAGTCGGCGATATCATTCAGATTGCCGGCCCTGGAAAAAGCCCCGGTATTAATCCAGCTGGTGACTGGTTCTTTTTAGTCGCTGACATGACCGCTCTACCTGCGCTGAGCGCGCAATTACTTACCTTGCCATCGGATGCCCAAGGTTATGCCATCGTTGAAATTACCGATGCTGAAGATGCTCAAACACTAGCGTTACCGGCGGGTATTGAGGTTATTTGGCATGTCGCAGATGAAGGCACTTCATTAGTTGACGCTGTACAAGCCTTAGAGTGGCGCTCTGGTCAATGTGCGGTATGGTGCGCCTGTGAGTTTGAGTCGATGCGCGCATTGCGTCAGTATTTCCGTAACGAACACAACATAGACCGTGAATTCATTTACATCAGTAGTTACTGGAAACGTGGCGTCACCGAAGAAGGTCATAAAGTCATTAAGCGCAAAGACAACGACACGCAAGTATAATGGTCGTGAACAGAAGATAGATGAGTTTGACTATAAATATAATGGCTGCGCGTGATTGCCCATTGGATAAAACCGCCGATTACCAATAACGGCCGGCGGTTTGTATCATCAATCACTCTGCGGCTCGAGCGCCCACTTTAGTGGGCGTAAAGGTAAGCTGTCGATTCGGTTTCACCTTGGAGAAATCCCTTCTATTATAACAGCATCATGCCGCCAATATTCCATATCTAGCCGCACAAATTGTTGTTGGTCATCATGATACTGACGTGTCACCACCACGGCGGGCGTCCCACCTGTAGCATACAAATGCTGTGCACTCTCACCAGATAACGCGCCGATTTTCACCTGATACTTACTCACTTTGCAGGTAACGAAAAACTGCTCGGCAAGTTGTTGGGTTAACGACTGTGTGGCCGATACCCCCTTCCAATTGAGCGTATTGGGATGATGTAAATAGCTCATCACGAAAGCGACGGGGCGAGATTCTAAGTAGCCTATACGCTCAATACACTGTACATCAGTAAATGGGGGTAATTTCCCCATTTGCGCGATGTGCTTATCCGCCATTTTTCGAGTCGAGCGAATAAAGCGCATCTCGGCTTGCCTACCTTGTTGCGTAGCAAGTTCTTGAAATTCATTCTCGCTCGCAACGTCATAACGCAGCGCTGGAGGTGAGATAAACCATCCTCGGCGATCTTCACGATAAATCGCCCCTTCGGATTCCAGCAAGCTAAGCGCCTCACGCAAGGTGACTCGTGTCGTATTAAAAGATTCGGCCAACTGGCGTTCAGACGGCAGTTTTTGCCGCGGTGCTAATAAGCCCGCGGCAATTTGCTCAATGATGATGTCTTTGATTTTTACATATTGCACACGCGCAGCCTTAATGATGGTTCAGACAACTTAATCAAATGAATTCGGTTTGAATCCACAACACCTCGCCGACGGTGTTATTTTGCCAGTAAATGGTGCTGTAACTGTGCTAAGTCTTTTACTTGCAAAGTGGGCGTAATGCCCTCAGGCACCGGCTCATTAGCTTCATTTAACCAACAGGTATCAACGCCTATATTCATGCCGCCTAAAATATCTGAACGAGGGTTGTCACCGACCATCATGACGCGCTGTTTATTGGGTTGCCCCATTTCGGTGAGTGCATATTCAAAGATACGTGCGTCGGGTTTCGCACACCCTACCGCTTCTGAGCACACCACAACATCAAAATGTTGTGCTAAGCCGTTTTTCTCAAGACGCACTTGCTGCAGATCGACAAAGCCATTGGTCACGATACCCAATTTTACATTGCCTTTTAAAGCATCCAATAGTGGCTTGGCGCCGGGTAACGGCTCACAAACTTCGCCCATAGCGCGCAAAAAGTCTTGTTGGAGTTCTTCAGGCGTGACATTTAATCGGGTTGCTAGTGGAACAAAGCGCCCGTGCTTAAGTTGGTCTGCATCAATTTCACCATTTTGATACTTGACCCACGCTGGTTTATTAATTTTTTGGTATTCGTCAAAATCATCTTGAGTAAACGTCACTCCGCGCGGGGCTAACATAGTTTGTAACCCTCGAAAGGCATCAAAGCGAAATATCGTTTCGTCAGCATCAAATAAAATCCAATCGTATTGCATGAGCTCTCCTTTATATTTATCAACTTATTGTAATAGTTTTCCCGCCTTGACGTAAGTCTTCTTCACCACACAATGTGTTTCCTTGTGTTCAACAATTCTTTTTAGTAACCTACTTTGGTTGCTAAAAATGGCTTTATATTGCCAAACAGCGGTGTCCTACTATCAATGAGAGCAATGATGTTTAATGATTTCTCTGCTATTCCCATTTTTGTTGCTGTGGTTGAATTAGGCAGCTTTTCACGCGCTGCCGAGCGCCTAAATATAACTAAATCAGCGGTGAGTAAGCGTATTACGCAATTAGAGCAAGGGTTAGGCGCTCGATTACTTAATCGTACAACACGGCAAATTAGCCTGACAGAAGCCGGCGAACGTTATTACTCGCATGTGTCACAAGCGCTAAGCTCAGCCCATCAGGGGGTCGATGCCGTTGCTGAACTGCAGGGAGAACCGCAAGGCCAACTGAAAATTAGTGTGCCAATGTCATTTGGTATTCGCCATATCTCTCCTTATATCACCGAGTTTTTACAGCGCTACCCTAACCTACGTGTGGATATTCAGCTTGATGATCAAATCGTGGATATTGTTTCACAAGGTTTAGATATGGCCATTCGGATCGATAATATGCCCAATTCAACCTTGATTGCTAAGCGTTTAACGTGTTGTAAAACCGTGTTATGTGCCTCGCCAGCCTATATACAGCAGTACGGCGAGCCCACAAGTCCCGCTGATCTAATTGAACACAATTGCTTGCAATACTCCTATTTTCGGGGAGGACAAAGTTGGACCTTTTATGATGGTATCGAGCAAGAGTCGGTCATTCCTCATGGCAATGTACACGTCAATAACAGCGAGGCGATTCGCCGTATGCTACTGTCTGGTTTAGGTGTCGCACAACTGCCCACTTTTATTGTCGGTGAAGATATTCGTTCAAAAAAACTCGTGCCAATTATGTCCCATTATCAGTTACCGGAAAGCGCAGTGTATGCGGTGTATCCAGTCCGTCAGTATTTGCCACAAAAAGTACGTTTGTTCATTGATTATCTCTCAGAGAAATTTGATCAAACCCAGCCTTATTGGGATCAAAACGTGTTTTGCTCTCATCCAACTAAAGAATCTTAACCCTTGCCTTTTCAAACGCGGGATACGCCTGCTAAGGTCAGATTTAGGCACTGTGTTCCAAAAATACCAGAAGGAGTAACCTCATGAAAAAAGTGGCAGTAATTTTGAGCGGCTGCGGGGTTTATGATGGCAGCGAAATTCATGAAGCCGTATTAACCCTGCAGGCTATTGAACGTCATGGGGCAAGCTGGCATTGCTTTGCACCAAACGTGGAACAGCGTCAGGTTATCAACCATATTAATGGTGAGTTAATGTCTGAATCACGCAATGTGTTGGTCGAATCAGCGCGGATTGCACGTGGACACATTAGCGATGTCGTAGAACTCTCGGCCCAAGATTACGATGCTATAGCATTACCAGGCGGGTTTGGTATGGCAAAAAATATCACTGACTTTGCCACTCAAGGCGCAAACTGCCAACTGAATGATGATGTTGCCACTGCGTGTCGCGATTTTGCCACGACGGGCAAACCGGCAGGTTATATTTGTATTTCTCCGCACATTATTCCCATGATTTATCCACACGGCGTCGAAGGCACAATTGGTAATGACACGGATACAGCTGCCGGCTTTACGGCTTTAGGTGGGCAACATATTGACTGTCCAGTTGAGGATTACGTGCTTGATCAAACTAATAATGTGCTCTCAACTCCTGCGTATATGCTGGCCAGTTCGGTGAGCGAAGCAGCCACAGGCATTGATCGCTTAGTCAAAAAATTAGTCGAATTGGCTTAATCAAAACACGGAGAGCGTGGCTTAGTGACGATAAATGAGAGTTTGGTAAACCCGCTCGTTTAAACGGCCAATGTAAATAACTTGCTACACAATTATTTAAATGCCTGCGAATTAGTGTCTATTGCATCGCTTATTCGTAGGCATTTAAATGCATAAACACCTATAGTTCAGGCTTTTTATCACACTGCTCTTTATTATTAATTACTTACATATCAACCTTCTACCAATATATTTCCCCTTTCCACACTGACAAATTTGATCTCTATCAATGTCGCCTCATATTCCAAACGCCCTGCGGTAAAAATTGTTTTAGATCAATAATAACGTGTCGCGAGTCTGTCATAGTTTTTAACAGTTGGTTCACACCATAAACATACATATTTTATTGCTTTTGGAGCTGCCTTATGACAAGTGCATTTTTTATTCCTACTGTTAATCTAATGGGCGCAGGTTGTTTAACTGACGCTGTGGACACCATTCAATCTAAGGGGTTTAAAAAAGGGTTAATTGTAAGCGACGCGGTCTTAAATAAGATTGGGGTCGTACAAGACGTCGCTGAATTACTCTCTGCTCGCGACGTGGCAACCGTGGTTTATGATGGTACTCATCCAAACCCAACGGTGACTAACGTCAATGAGGGTTTGGCTATTTTACAAGACAACCAGTGTGACTTCGTTATTTCGCTAGGTGGCGGTTCACCGCATGATTGTGCCAAAGGGATCGCACTGCTCGCTTCAAATGGCGGTGAAATTGGTGATTATGAAGGTATCGATCAATCACCAAAACCGATGCTCCCGCTTATAGCCATTAATACAACGGCTGGGACAGCATCGGAAATGACTCGCTTCTGCATTATTACCGATGAAGAACGTCACATTAAAATGGCGATCGTTGATAAACACACTACCCCACTGATTTCTGTCAACGATCCTAAGTTGATGCTAGCAAAACCCGCTTCTCTAACCGCTGCAACAGGAATGGATGCACTCACCCATGCGATTGAAGCCTACGTTTCGACAGCCGCGACACCGATCACTGACGCGGTGGCGATTAAAGCAATTGAAATGATTCAAGCCAACCTACGTCAAGCCGTTAAACACGGGCAAGACTTAGACGCTCGTGAAGCGATGGCTTACGCACAATTTATGGCGGGAATGGCATTCAACAATGCCTCGCTCGGTTATGTTCACGCTATGGCGCACCAATTAGGCGGATTTTATAACCTGCCACATGGCGTGTGCAATGCCGTATTATTGCCTCACGTACAGCGTTACAATGCGAGCGTTTCTGCTGACCGTTTACGTGATGTGGCCAAAGCCATGGGGGTGAATGTTGCACACTTAAATGCCGAGCAAGGGGCAGATGCCGCGATCAGCGCGATTGTTGCACTATCGACTGAGATTGGTATTCCATCAGGCCTTGCAGAGCTGGGGGCTAAAGTAGAGGATGTGCCAATCTTGGCAAGTAATGCACTCCAAGATGCATGTGCTGTTACTAACCCTCGGCAAGGGACACATGAAGAAGTGTGTGCGATTTTCCAAGCGGCCTTCTAAACACTCATGTATGCCATGGCTGACGGCATAGACAACGCTTTGAGTAAAATGCCTTGTCTTATTATCGAATGGCAATGTGGACTCACCACCGAGTCATAACGTAAAAAGCGCCCGTGTTAAACGTGCGCTTTATTCGCTTTTTGCGTTATTAATATGGGCGGCTAGAGTGTGACTTAACGCAAACCACTAAGAAATTCAGCGCGAGTCGACGCATTAGATTTGAAAATACCGCCTAGTGCAGTGGTCGTCGTTTCGCTCGTTGCATCCATCACGCCGCGTGATTTTACACAATAATGAGTGGCATCGATCGTAACGGCAACATCGTCGGATTCTAATAACGTTTGCAAAGCAACTAAAATTTGCTGAGTCATACGCTCTTGTACTTGAGGACGCTGCGCAAAGAAACGTACGATACGGTTAATTTTTGATAACCCGATGATTTTACCACGAGGGATATACGCGACCGCAGCTTTACCATCAATCGTAACTAAATGATGTTCACACGTACTGGTGACCGTTATGTCTTTCACGCGCACCATTTCACTGACATTCATTTTATTTTCAATGACTGTGATTTTTGGGAAGTTTTGGTAGTCTAACCCTGAAAAAATCTCGTCAACGTACATTTTGGCAATACGTCTCGGTGTTTCTTCCAGACTATCATCAGTCAAATCGAGTCCGAGAACATTGAGAATTTCACCCATGTGGTGTTCAATTTTCTCTTTCTTTTCAGCTCGCCCGAACTCATTGGGGGCCATTGGCGTTTCAAGTCCACGACTCTCCAACGCTGCGATTACTTTTTTTGCTGAGTCACTCAGACCAGACATTGCACTACCTCTTACGTTGCCCTTAGCAGATGGCGACCAAGGATACGCGTATTTATGGATAATTACACCCCATTTTATCACGGGTCATTATTATTTCTGCCGATATATTTATGATAAACTGCTGTTAATAAAACAATGTCGTAAATTGCAAGGATAAAACCATGGGATGCTGTGATGTACCAGGCTTAATGCCCATTGAAGACGCGCAAGAGAAACTCCTCGCGGATATTCAGCCCGTCAGTGACACATTAACCTTACCGATTGGAGACGCCATCGGTTATGTCCTCGCTGACGATATTTGCTCGCCGCTCAATGTACCTCCTTTTGATAACTCGGCGATGGATGGTTATGCCGTACGTCGCGAAGATATCTGTGCCCAGCACACATTACCTATTGCAGGTAAGTCGATGGCCGGCACGCCATTTGACAAGGTATGGCCTAAAAATACCTGTGTGCGTATCATGACAGGGGCGCAAATCCCGAACGGTTGCGATGCGGTGATCATGCAAGAAAACGCACACGTTACCGAATCTGGCGTCCTATTTAATGAAACGGATCTCAAGCCAATGCAAAACATTCGCCCCGTTGGCGATGACATTTGCCAAGAAGATGTGGTGTTGACAAAAGGCGCACGACTCACTGCTCGTGATATCCCAATGATCGCCACGTTAGGCATTGCCAACGTCACTGTACTGAAAAAACCCGTTGTCGCATTTTTCTCTACTGGCGATGAGTTACAGCCGCTGGGAAGTGAACTCGGTGCTGGGCAGATCTACGACAGTAATCGCTATGGCATTAAAGCGTTAATTGAACAATTTGGTTGCGAGCCACTCGATTTAGGCATTATTGCTGATAACCCTAAACAATTGACCGAAACATTCATGCATGCGCAGCAACTGGCCGATGTGGTGTTAACCTCTGGCGGAGTCAGTGTGGGTGAAGCGGATTATACTAAAGATATTCTGGGCCAGTTGGGGGAGATCAACTTCTGGAAATTGGCAATCAAGCCGGGTAAGCCGTTTGCTTTTGGTACGCTTCCTCAAGCATGGTTTTGCGGACTACCGGGGAATCCCGTCTCCGCTTTTATTACCTGTTATGTATTAGTACAGCCATTACTCGCTAAACTAGCCGGACATACACAATGGCAAGCCCCCGTGTCGATTCCTGCTATTACCCATTCTAGCTTTAAAAAATCACCGGGACGCACAGACTATCAACGCGGGATCTATCACATTGAAAATGGTCAAGTGGTGGTAGAAAGTACCGGTAATCAAAGCTCTGGCGCTTTTCGTTCTATGTCGCTTGCTAACTGTTTTGTCGTCCTTGAACGAGAACGTGGTCGAGTGGAAGTGGGAGAAACCGTCAATATCGAATTATTTAACGCCAGTATTAGCGCATGAGTCAATCAATAGACACCCTCTCTGATAGGGAAATGCTGCGCTATAACCGTCAAATTATTCTTAAGCACTTCGATTTTGACGGACAAGAAGCATTAAAAACGAGTCGAGTTCTCATTATCGGTGCGGGCGGCCTTGGCTGTGCCAGTAGTCAATACTTGGCGACCGCTGGTATAGGGCATTTAACGCTGGTTGATTTTGACCGAGTCGAATTGTCCAATTTACAGCGCCAAGTTTTGCATCACGATGCCGACATTGGCCGCTATAAAGTGGACTCGGCAGTCGAAACACTCAAGCAATTGAACCCGCATTGCCAAGTAGAAGGTATCACTCACCGGCTCGATGATATCAAGCTGAGCGACGCGATTGAACAACATACCATTGTGCTGGACGCCAGTGATAATGTGGCAACGCGTAACCAATTAAATAAGTTATGTTACGCTCATAAAACCCCACTCATCTCTGGCGCGGCGATTCGTATGGAAGGTCATGTTTGTGTGTTTACCTACCAAGATGAACAGGAACCATGCTACCAATGCTTGAGCGCTTTGTTCGGCGATACCGCTTTAAGCTGTGTCGAATCTGGAGTGATGGCGCCTGTGGTTGGCATTATTGGGGCGGTGCAGGCCATGGAAGCTATCAAAGTAATCGCTAATGTTGGACGTACATTATCGAGTAAAATGTTGATGCTCGATGCCTTGACAATGAGTTGGCGGACCATGACATTGATGAAAAACTCGCACTGTGAGATCTGCAACACTTAAGCGCATTAGCAAAATATTATAAAAGCCGTGTTCATCAGCAAACAAATACCATGAGCACGCACATTAAAGGAGCGGGTTATGTCATCGTTAGTTTCTGTAGATTGGCTCAAGCAGCACATTCATGATGAAAACGTGGTTGTGCTGGATGCAAGTATGGCGTTTAAAATTCCGGTAGAGCCGCAAAAAGACACGACTAATATTATTGCGGGTGCGCGCCGTTTTGATTACGACACCCAATTTTGCGATCCAGACAGTCCCCTCCCCCATATGATGCCTTCGGCCGAGCGCTTTACTCAGTTAGCACAAGCTCTCGGTCTTAATCAGCAGGATACGTTGGTTGTCTATGATAATAGTGGCACTTATGCCTCTCCCCGAGCGTGGTGGATGTTACGTGCCATGGGTCATGACAATGTCTTGGTGCTCAATGGCGGCTTAACCGAGTGGAAAGCACAACATGGCGATATTGTTCAAAACTACGCTGAGCCTCGCGAGCCTGGCGACTTTCAAGCTCAATATAACCCTGATGCCTTTGTCGATGCGCAGACTGTTTTAGAAAACATTGGTCGTCACGATACCCAATTATTTGATGCACGCGGCCATGCACGGTTTGCGGGCACAACACCAGAGCCACGTGACGGAGTCCGTAGCGGGCATATTCCTGGCGCGATATGTTTGCCGTTCACTGAACTTATGGATAACCACCGGCTTAAACCACGCGCAGCACTCATGCCCATTGTATCCAGCCTCTTAGCTGCCGAACGTCAAGCTATATTTAGTTGTGGTTCCGGGGTCACTGCATGTATTTTATTACTCGCTGCGCAAGAATGTGGTTACACCAAAACCGCTGTTTATGATGGTTCATGGACCGAATGGGGACAGCGTTACGATTTACCCATTGCCACCGAGGATGGATAACTCAAACTAGTGGCAACTCTATACCCTCACCACCTAGCATCCAAATAAGCCATCAAAATCAGTAACGCCGTCTAGGTTAGACGGCGTCTTGATATGGCTCGTACAGTACGGCTGCTCAACCTGTTACTCGTCAGCATTAAGTGAGGTAAGGCGCGCTGTTTGCATTTGTTCATCGAGATTTAATACGGTTAATGCGTTACTGACACTGGTTGCCACGACATCGACCGCACCGGTGCGCAATGCTCCAAGCAGCGCTAAAGGCTTGCTATTTTCAGAGGCAATAGCAATCACTTCAGAAATCGGACGAAATTCTTCAATACTCATCCCAATAACACGATCGCTCATTCCTGTTTTGGCGATGTGGCCACGTACATCAAAAAAGTCGTGTCCCGCAAAGTCCCCCACAACGCCTTGGTGTAAACGCGACTGCACGACTTCATTCGGAGTAAACCAGCCTAAATCAACCATGTAGTTGTTTTCACTCATATCGCCAATCCCGACTAACGCCATGTCTGCTTTACGGGCTAAATCTAGCGTTTGCTTAACCGTTGTGTTTTGCATGAAGACCATTTTTTGTTCATAGTTTTCGGCATAAGCAGGCGCATACAGGGTTTCCGATGTACCACCATATTTTTTCGCTAATTGACGACAAATATGATCGGCGTTAAACATGCTGCCCCGAGGGTGAATTCCACCAATTCCACACACAAAAGTACAATCTCTTGGTGTAATGACCCCCACATGATGCGCAACAGAGGAAACGTTACGCCCCTGCCCCACAGTCACAACCATGCCACTTTTTAACGTTTGTGATAAATAATTAGAGACCAGACCAGCCACTTGTGTACGCTGGGCGGCTTCATTGGGCTGATCCAGCGCTATCAATGCTCGTTTCACACCAAAACGTTCAATGAGACGTTGTTCTATTTTGGCACTAAATACCGGATGGTACTTAACCGTAATTTCAACAATCCCTTCATCCCGAGCTTGTTTAAGTAACCGACCTACCTTGGCACGAGAAATCGCGAATTTTTTGGAAATTTCTTCTTGAGTTGAGCCATCCTGATAATAGGCAACCGCAATTTCTGTCAAGAGATCGCTGTCTTCGAGAGAGATCTCGGATTTATTGGTACTCATAATTTACTCTTAGATCGAGGGTTCAAGGTGCTAACAATGAACAATTGTCATAATCCGTTACAAAAGTTGTAACCGATCTGACGTTTGAACATATGCTCCATGGTAATACATTTGTTCATGCAATGTAACTTAAGATTCCACAATGTAAATGTTAACACCGCGTAATCCCTTGTAACGATTGGTTATCATAGCACCAGACGGGAATTCAATAGGTGATACGTATCGTGGTAATAGACAAAATCGGATTGACTTTCGGGGCAAATAAGATAAATATGGACGCATCATTTACTCATCAATCGATCATATGTTCATAAATGATAAGGTCAGATTGATTCAAACGAAAACGAAGAGTGATGTGTGTTATCGTCATGACTTCGTAATCTAAAAAGAACATGCTTTTTAGACGCCTGTTGCAACGCAAAGGTCGCCTAAACCAACGACGAATGAAGGACTATACAAATGAGCAATAAATTAGAGCAACTACGCAAAATGACGACTGTTGTCGCGGACACAGGTGAGATCGAAGCGATCAAAAAATACAAACCTGAAGATGCTACAACTAACCCTTCTCTGATTCTTAAAGCCGCTCAAATTCCTGCTTATGCACCGCTGATTGAACAGTCTATTGCTGCTGCCAAAGAGCTAAGCAACGACGAAGACGAACAAGTGGATAAAGCTTGTGACATGCTTGCGGTGAACATTGGTAAAGAAATTTTAAAAACCATTCCTGGTCGTATTTCTACTGAAGTTAACGCTCGCCTTTCTTACAATACAGAAGCAAGTGTTGAGAAAGCACGTGAACTGATGAAATTGTACAATGACGCTGGTATTCCAAACGAGCGTATTCTTATCAAACTCGCATCAACTTGGGAAGGCATTCGCGCTGCAGAGATCCTTGAAAAAGAAGGCATCAACTGTAACCTAACGTTGCTATTCTCATTTGCTCAAGCGCGTGCTTGTGCAGAAGCTGGCGCTTACCTAATCTCGCCTTTCGTTGGTCGTATCATGGACTGGTATAAAGCGAAAGAAGGCCGTTCATTCGAAGCACAAGAAGATCCAGGTGTTATCTCTGTATCTAAAATCTACGAATACTATAAAGAGCACGGCTACGATACTGTGGTTATGGGTGCAAGCTTCCGTAACATTGGCGAGATCTTAGAGTTGGCTGGCTGTGACCGTCTGACCATCAGCCCTAACTTGCTACAAGAGTTAGAAGAAGCAGAAGGCGATGTTGTCGAAAAATTAGTCGACTCAAAAGGCTCTAAAGCAGCGCCTGCGAAAATGACGCACTCTGAGTTCCTATGGGAACACAATCAAGATCCAATGGCCGTTGAAAAACTGGCTGAAGGCATCCGCAACTTTGCCGTAGACCAAGGCAAACTTGAAGCGATGATCAAAGATCAACTATAAGACTTAATCACAAGCGAGTGGCCTCAAACCACTCGCTTGTTCATTTTATTTCTTAAGCCGCCACTGTGCGGCTACCTACAAACTTAAATCGAGACATCCAAATATGAATCGTAAATATTTAGCAAATGCTATTCGTGCTCTAAGCATGGATGCGGTACAAAAAGCAAAATCTGGCCACCCTGGCGCACCAATGGGTATGGCAGATATTGCAGAAGTTCTGTGGCGTGACCACATGAACCACAACCCAACTAACCCTAACTGGGCAGGCCGTGACCGTTTTGTACTTTCTAACGGCCATGGTTCAATGTTGCTTTACTCATTGCTGCACCTCACAGGTTATGAGCTTGGCATTGACGATCTTAAAAATTTCCGTCAATTACACTCTAAAACGCCGGGCCACCCAGAATACGGCTATGCTCCTGGTATCGAAACAACCACTGGTCCACTAGGCCAAGGTATTGCCAATGCAGTAGGTATGGCGATTGCTGAGAAGTCGCTTGCCGCGCAGTTTAACCAAGACGAGCACGATATTGTTGACCACCATACCTACGCCTTCATGGGCGACGGTTGTATGATGGAAGGCATTTCACATGAAGTGTGTTCACTTGCTGGTACGCTAGGTCTGGGTAAATTGATCGCGTTCTGGGATGACAATGGTATCTCTATCGATGGTCACGTTGAAGGTTGGTTTGGCGATGATACAGCGAAACGCTTTGAATCTTACGGCTGGCAGGTTATCTCTAGCGTTGACGGTCACGACTCTGACGCAATCAACAAAGCGATTGAAGAAGCGAAAGCGGATACTTCACGTCCAACGCTAATTTGTTGTAAAACCATCATCGGTTTTGGTTCGCCAAACAAATCAGGTTCTCACGATTGTCACGGTGCACCACTAGGTGATGATGAAATCGCAGCAACACGTGAATTCCTAGGTTGGGAACATGCCCCATTTGTTGTACCTAGTGACGTTTACGCGAAATGGGATGCCAAAGAAGCGGGTCAAGCAAAAGAAGCCGCTTGGGATGAGAAATTCGCGGCTTACGAAAAAGCTTATCCAGAGCTTGCGGCTGAATTCAAACGCCGCGTCGCGGGCGATCTTCCTGCTAACTGGGAAGCAGCCACGCAAGAAATCATTGAAAACCTACAAGCAAACCCTGAGAAAATTGCGTCTCGTAAAGCATCACAAAACGCGCTTGAAGCCTTCGGTAAAATACTGCCTGAATTCATGGGCGGCTCTGCTGACTTGGCACCATCTAACTTGACCATCTGGTCGGGGTCTAAGTCACTGACTGAAGAAGATGCGTCAGGTAACTATATTCACTACGGTGTTCGTGAATTTGGTATGACCGCAATCATCAATGGTATTGCATTACACGGTGGCTTTGTACCTTACGGTGCAACCTTCTTGATGTTTATGGAATATGCACGTAATGCACTGCGTATGGCAGCATTGATGAAAACCCAAAACATCCAAGTCTACACGCACGATTCAATCGGCCTAGGTGAAGATGGTCCAACTCACCAACCTGTAGAACAAGTGGCAACACTGCGTATGGTGCCTAACTTGAGCACGTGGCGTCCATGTGACCAAGTTGAGTCTGCGGTTTCTTGGAAACTCGCAATTGAGCGTAAGACGGCGCCAACGGCGTTAATCTTCTCTCGCCAAGGTCTTGCTCAGCAAGAACGTAGCGCTCAGCAATTAGCGGATATCAGCAAAGGTGGCTACATCCTTAAAGATAGCGCTGGTACACCCGATCTTATCTTGATTGCAACAGGTTCAGAAGTAGAGCTTGCTGTGAATGCAGCAGACGAGCTGAGCAAAGAAGGCAAAAACGTACGCGTAGTGTCTATGCCTTCAACCGATACGTTTGACAAGCAAGACGCGGCATACCGTGAATCTGTGCTGCCTTCAAGCGTGACAGCACGTGTTGCCATTGAAGCGGGTATTGCAGACTACTGGTTCAAATATGTAGGCCTAAACGGTCGTGTAGTTGGTATGACGACATTTGGCGAATCTGCACCAGCAGATCAACTATTTGAAGAGTTTGGCTTCACAGTCGACAACGTGGTTGCGAAAGCGAAAGAAGTGCTTTAATTCAATGTCACTCTTTGTATAAACAGAAGGGCCAGTCTGATGACTGGCCCTTTTTTATTTTGTCTAGATATGCCGCTATTTTGTTAAGTTACTGACATTAGAACTTAACTATATGACACTGCTGCATTAAACCATGTCCTTTTACTGACAAAACTCTGATTTATGCCCCCTACTATGACTGGGTATTCAACGAAGAATAATTCGGGCAGCGTGACTCGATAAATGAATTCACACTACCATATTACGCTGACAATAATTAGACTCAACTTAAGGGTTTTATCATGAAAAAAAACATCGCTCTTACACTCATCGCAAGTATGGCTAGCAGTGGCCTTTTTGCTCAAACCGCTTTCGCAGACAATCTTTATATGGGAGCCCGTGCTGGTCAATCATTCTCTAATGATGCCTGTGAAACGAATCATAATTGTAATGATGATGACCCAGCGGCGGGCCTATTCTTAGGCTATGACGTCAACCAATACATGGGCGTTGAGCTCGGTGCGGATTGGCTAGGTCAATACGACTTAAATTACAACGACAATGGTACTCTGAGCCGCAGTAAACATAACTTATCTGCCATCACTTTAGCGCCGAAATTTTCTTACCCTATGTCAGAAAAAGTGGATGTGTATGCAAAAGTAGGCGCGGCTTACATGCAATACGGCGATGACTCAGATTACGTACCAACCGGCACAGTGGGTGCTGAATACCACCTTTCGAAAAAATGGGATGCACGTCTTGCTTACCAGCGTTACCAAGGTATGTCTGATCATGTTATGCACAACATGGACACCGATCTTGTCACCGTCGGTTTAAGCTATAACTTTGGTCAAGATGACGCTAAGCCAATGCCTGCAAAAGCGGCTGAGCCAGCGCCTGCACCCGCACCAAAAGCTGAGCCAGCACCTAAGCCTGCACCAAAGCCTAAGTGGGTAATGAAGCAACACAATAATGTGACTGATAAGAGCTTCTTTGAGTTGGACAGCGCTAAGCTGACTGAAGCTGGTGAACAAACACTTGCTCCTCTATTAGCAACGTTGAAAGAATACCCGAATGCATCCGCTAACATTATCGGTTACACAGATACTACAGGAACAAAATCGTATAATAAGCAACTATCGAAAAAACGTGCTCAATCTGTTGCCGACTACTTAGTTGAAAATGGTATTGATAAAACGAAATTGACCGTTGATGGCAAAGGCGAAGCGGATCCAATCGCAAGCAACGAAACTCGTCAAGGTCGTGAACAAAACCGTCGTGTTGAAGTCATGATTCCACAGTTTGAATACAAGGTGAAAACATCGGCTGCCAATGCACAAACCGGTGCTTAATACGTACAACGTATGACATCTAGTCTAAAAAAGACAGAAGCTCAAGGCTTCTGTCTTTTTTTTTGTTTCTTTACGGTGACTCTTAAAGAGAGCAATACTTATGAGCCATTGAGAATAAATAATAATTCCGCACGACGGTTGCACGCGCGTCCTGACGCCGTTTTATTCGTACATGCTGGAAAGTACTCACCGTAGCCACGCGTATAAATAGACGATTTTGAAACACCATTCATTTCGAACAGAGCTTCGATACGTTCTGCGCGACGCTTAGATAAGTCATCATTTAAAGACTCACTCCCTGTAATATCGGTATGACCATTGATAACAACTGTTATCGACGGATAACGAGAGAGGAACACACTCAAGCGTGCGATCCAAGGGTATGAGCCCATTTCTACCGTGGCAGAATTTAAACGAAAATAAATCGACTCATTGACATGCACCATCATCGACGAACCTGGTAATACATCATAAGCGATATCATTAGACCGTAAAAAACCAATCAATCGATCGTAATCCGAGTGATAAGACAACGCCACTTCAGCCGTTTTTTTGGGTTGTTCGGGTTGTCCCCATTGCGGATTTCGTACATTGGTATGATCTTGTGGCGCTTGATCAAGTTTATCATTGCGCACCATCTTACTTAGCTCACTCATTGAGCTAAGGCTACACCCGCTTAACAATAACGATAGGATCAAGGCAACATACTTCATCTGATAACTCATCAATGATTGAATTCTATAAAGGTTATCGACTGATAAATCATAAACTTTACGCAAATATTATGACGATGTGAGTCAACCAACTGCCGAGCTTAACAGTAATAAGAGTACTCTTGAACTAGGCAGCGTTTATCTATATTGAGTCTAGACTAACACCGTCAATGTTGTTCGATGGCAGGCAATATTAAACACTTAACGGTACAGGATGTAATACTAACCCTTCCTCTGTCACTAAGATGCAATCCATGCCGCCTGAGTGTGCGGCTTGCATCCCCAAAAGTGTATCTTCAAACACTACACATTGTTCTGGGCGCAAATTTAAGTGCGCGGCGGCGGATAAAAACGTCTCGGGGTGCGGTTTATGATTCGTGACATCCGTCGCCGTTACCACAGCATCAAACTTATTTAATAGTCCAGTCCGCGCTAAAATAGACATGGCCATAGTACGTTGACTTCCTGTTCCCACCGCGAGAGGTTTTTTGCCATAATAAGCATGAACTAACTCTGTGGTCGCAGAAATAAGCGTTTCTTGCCCTTCTAAGCTCGCAAAATGCGTCATTTTACAGTCTGAAACGACTTGAGGATTCAGTTGCAAGTGGTAACGCTCATTAATCACATCGACTATCTTAATACTTGGCATACCACCCATGCTATTCAACCACTCTGCGTCGAATGGAAAATCATATGTTTGCGCAGCGTGTTCCCAAGCAGCTAAATGTGCAGGCATCGTATCCACTAACGTACCGTCCATATCAAAAATCAGTCCTGCGTAGTCATTTAACTCTATCGCCATATGCATGTTCCTTTACGTCTTATGATTATTTGAGCATCATTCCATGAAGCTCGATGTAATGCAATTGGCTTACTATCAACTGGCAACACCGTAGTATCACTAAGCGGGCATTGACTCTTCCAAGGCGTGTGCTAATTCATTTGGGCTTTCCCATGTATAAACCCATTCATGAATGGTGGTGCCGCAAGGCGAAAGCCAATCACGATCAAGGTGATGACTACAACCAATATGATCATAAAAGTCCACCGCTTGCTGATTATCTTCCATAACTTCAAGATAAATACCAGATTGTGGAAAAAATTGCTCGACCCATTGCAATGCTCGTTGGATCAATAGCTTTCCTAACCCTTGGTTACGGTGTGACGGTTTGATATGTAGCGTTTCAATGATCGTGCCCTTCTCAAAATCGTGATTGCCAAATAAACAAATGAAGCCCAGAAGTCCGGTTTTATCTTCAATTAATAAGACATGCTGGTTAAAAGGAGGATTCGTTAAACGAGTTTGCCAAATGAGTTGGCGGTCTTCATCGACATCATCATCCAAGTAGTCTTGGCGTAGGATATCTTGGTAGTAGGTTTTCCAACTTGTGGCATGAAGATGAGCGATACGCTCATAGTCTTGGTACTCTGCGGTTCTAATATCCATATTCACGTCCTGATTACATCCTGTAATACTTAAAGAATAGTATATTATGCAAAACGAACAAAAATACAAATGCGGCATTTGAATATACAAGACATTGTCACTAAAACATCACTAAGCGAATGAAGACAGAAAACAGACAGGAGAATATGCTGCAAAGAACAAGGATTATGTACATGTTCCATGCAGCATGATGGCAAGAGGGTTATTTACGTTCACCATAACGTTCTAAATACATAATCGTTGCTGCGGTGCGAGACGGCACCTGTAGCTTTTTCAGTAAGCTTTTCATATGCACTTTAACGGTCGACTCAGAGATGAATAGTCGATCGGCAATTTGCTTATTACGAAAACCTTTTGCGACTTCACTTAAGATCTGCCCTTCACGATCGGTAAGGGCCTCAAACAAATCGATCTGCTCGCGTCGATTACTCAGGTACTTAAGCACCACATCGCTATACGATTTATTACCATTAGCGGCATTTTTTAATAAATCAACCAACTGTTCCGGTTCGGTGTCTTTCAAAAGGTACCCATCCGCACCGGCACGAACCATGGCTTCGATGTCACCAACATTATCAGAAACCGTTAAAACAACCACAATCGCACTGCATCCATCGGTTCTTAACGCTTTGAGTGTGTCGAGCCCTGATAACCCTTTCATATTGAGATCTAATAAGATCATATCTGGTTCATCAGACTGGGCCAGAGCAATCGCTTCATCACCACTGCTTGCTTCTGCGATGACGTCGAATTCAGGCTCAATGCTTAACAATTGCTGAATACCTCGACGCATCAATGGATGATCATCCACCAGCATTATTTTGCATTTATTCAAGATAAGTCTCCTTTCTTATTCGCAGGATACGTAATAGATACTTTACATCCCTGGTTAGGCTCGGAATCAATATGTAATTGACCACCTAAACGTTGCGCACGTTCATACATAATATTCATCCCGTAATGGTTCACTTTTGAGGGGGGATCACTAAAACCAATACCATCATCTTTAATATATACCGTGACCACCCCGTTTTCTTCACCACAATAAATGGTGATATGGCTCGCTTGGGCGTGTTTAATGGCATTAATCGTAGCCTCACGAATCAACTGAACCAAATGGACCTGCTGCTGAGCACTTAACTCAAAAGACACAAGTAAGTTATCAAGATTAATAATCGCGCTGGTTCTTGCGCGTAATTGATCCACCACTTCATTTAATGCCTGACCAAAACTGCTTTCTTTGAGTGTCAAACGAAACGTCGTCAGTAACTCACGTAGCTGTTTATAAGCACTCGATAGCCCAGTATCGAGCTCGGCAATAACCGGGTTAGCACTCGCTTGCAATGTTTCATGATCGTCGGCTAGCATAGACCGCTTAAGTAGCGATACTTGTATTTTCAGATAAGACAACGACTGTGCCAATGAGTCATGTAATTCTCTAGCAATTGTCGCTCGCTCCTCAAGTAATAATAGTTGTTCAGATTGTTTTTGTGATTTTGCATAATGAATCGCTTGTTCAAATATATGCAAAAAGTTTTTAATGAGGATTTTATCTGGGCAAGGCAGTCCTTCTTTCCAACGTAAATACCCCAGCAACACGCCATCGACACTCAACTCCCGATGTAGGGAGTATTCTGCATAACGTTCACCAGCATGTAAGGTGAGGCCCTGTCCACCTGCATCAATAACTTGTACTTCTGCACTGATAACGCCTTCTAGAGAACAAAAGTAATCTAAAATTACCTGAAAATTCTCCACCGTTAATCGAGACGATGAAAGCTCTTGAGACGATTGATACAATACTTGTAGAGATTGGTTTGCCATTCTTAAATGACGTGTTTTTTCATCGACGGCAATCTCCAAACCTTGATACAACTGGCCAAGTTCTTGAGACATACCATTGAATACCACCATCAACTCGCCGAGTTCGTTATGCGGTTGTCCCGATAAACTAACATCAAACTTCCCTTCTCTTACATTTTGGCTTGCCTGAGACAAACGCTTGAGAGGTTTGACAATTTCGTTACGGGTGTAGCGTACGACCACCAAGCAGATTAAAATCACACCACTGAGACATAACGCGGCAACCCATGCCAATGTCGTCAATTTACGTTCATTATAATGCTGTAATTTGTACTCAAATTGCTCGATATAACGAATGTAAGGATCGACTTGTTGGGTTAAAGAAACATTATGCTGGCTTATCAGCGTTCTTTTGATCGACTTCCAATCTAGCACCAATTGACGATAATAAGCGCTAATATTATTAGGCACCCACCAATTATTTAATTGCCTCATTGTCGGACCATATAGCGTATCTTCAAAATCATCAATATGCTGTAAGGTATGTACATCATTGGTTTTGACATCAATGGTAATTCGATATATTTGCGTTCTTAAAGAACTAGAAGCGTTGATCATCTCGGCATCATTTAGTGATGACGCAAGAGTAAAGATGGAATAGCCAATAATGATCAGACTAAAAATGATGACTAAGGACATCCATTTTACAATAAAACTGGTAACCGATTGCTCTATCGAACGTAACAAATACCTCTCCTTAACCATTAACGATATAAGATGACATCAACAATAACTGTCTATCTGCTACTTTAGAGTGATACGTTATAGATAGGTTATAATCGATTTTTATGATAGGAATAAACTCTGAAAAACAAGCTTTTGTGACATAGCACAAGTTATAATTTATGGATAAGAGACACTTGCCCGCCAAAGACTTGTGATTGTGTCAATATTAACGCTTTACGGCTGCCGATCACTGCGCAAATACAGCGATACCTTACTCATCATTGACTCTGAATGTTTGACCGTTCGATGCATCCAAATAGATTTTGTGCAGCCGGTCTAACCCACCACAATAAACAAAATACACGTCTCTATCTTGAAAAGATACCGCTCTTACCCAACCATAGGTTTCTTCAAAATCTTTCGGCTTACATTGGTTAGATATTAGCAACTCATTGGTAGTATTAAAAAAAGTCGTTTCATATTTTCCCAAATCATCCGACCGATTGATATAGCCAAGTACTGTTTCCTTTCTTTGTTGGGGAGTAATCACCGGTTTTTCAATCACTAGACCATCGAGAGGTATCCATTTCGCGGTCGCTGGCTGATCTTGTACATAAACAAAATATTCAGTAATTCGCCCCCAACCATCGGTTTTTTCTAATAAATTGACCTTATCTCCACGATGTAAGCGTTCTTCAACAAAAGCATCTTTATTCGGCTCGCTACGGATAGGCAGTGTGGCAACTGACACGTAGTAATCCATGATTTCTTTTTTTTCTTCAGGTGCGGTGACGGGTGTGGTTGTGTTACTTTCAGGTTCTGCCGGTGGAGTTTGCGGTTTTTCGCCCAAGAAGCGACCTATGCCAAAAACGTCACCATGGTTGGGCATATAATAGAATATATAGTAACCCGCGCCGGCAGCGCCGATTCCCAAGATCAGTAACAATAGCATCAGTAACTTTTTCATCAGTGCTCATTTCCCCATACACAACAAACACATCACCGTACCTTAAGTATTAGCAGGTGTAATAACAGTGTCTAAAAAGAAATGGCGAGGTGATTATTTATACAACCATTTTGTGATAACAATCTCATTAGCGCAGAGTACAACCAAGAAACTAAGATAATTATCCAACAAACACCCTCAGTATTTACAATGTAAATATGGCGATGACGCCCTACTTTAAAATACCGCTTGTTCATGCTGAATTTAGCGCAAAGTGCGTGTAAACCCGTAAACTAAACAGCAATACGGATAAAACAAAGCCGTGATGAATAGTTCCATAGGCCACATAGCTCAATTTATCCGCAGTGTATACTCGACCTTTACTTATTTGGAGACGATCACATAAACGAATAACTTGTTACATAAAGCGCTTACATTGAAATTATTAATTGAGCTAGAACTACACAATTTCTCACAAACTCATCGTTTTGATGAGTACCTTCTGATATAAGTGAGTATTACTATAGTATGTATTTACTGCGTAACGACGCAAAAGCCTTCATATTAAATGACGGTTATCTAGGCAGTACTGTCGATTTTCACGGAGAAACTAGATGCAGGATACTCTTACAGTCGTGCTAGCCGGTGGTGTAGGTTCTCGGCTTTCCCCTCTTACCGATGACCGAGCAAAGCCCGCCGTACCTTTTGGTGGGAAATACCGCATTATCGATTTCACGCTTACCAATTGTTTACATTCTGGGTTACGTCGTATTTTAGTGCTAACTCAATATAAATCTCACTCACTACAAAAACACTTGCGTGATGGTTGGTCTATTTTCAACCCAGAATTGCATGAATATGTGACTGTCGTGCCTCCTCAGCAGCGCAAAGGCGGCAAATGGTACGAAGGCACCGCAGACGCCCTATTTCATAACATGTGGCTTTTGTCGCGGAGTGATGCAAAATACGTCGTGGTACTGTCGGGGGATCATATCTATCGTATGGATTACGACGCAATGCTTACACAGCACAAAGCATCAGGTGCAGGGTTAACTGTCGCTTGTATGGATGTCGAACGCTCTGAGGCCAGTGCATTCGGTATTATTGCGGTCAATGATGACAATATTGTTACCTCATTCATTGAAAAGCCAATGGATCCGCCATCCATTCCAGGTCACAGTGATCGCAGCTTAGTGTCTATGGGCGTCTATGTGTTCAGCATGGATGTACTGAAAGCAGCATTGAATCAAGATGCCGATAAAACCCATTCTGAACATGACTTTGGTAAAAATATTATTCCCCAATTGATCCCAAGTAACACCGTCCACGCGTATCGCTTCGCAGAGCAAGACAAAGGACGAGTAAAACGAGATTGCTATTGGCGCGACGTAGGCACCATTGATTCGTATTATGAAGCCAATATGGATTTATTAGAGCCCGTGCCGCCATTAAATCTTTATCAGAAAAATTGGGCAATCCGCACGTATGAGCCACAGTACCCACCCGCACGCACTGTATCTTCCGCAACGGGCAATGAAGGTATTTTTATCAATTCAATGATTGCTAATGGCGTCGTCAACTCAGGTGGTTCGGTTCACCACAGTGTCGTGTCGTCAAATGTTCGAATCCATGATGGTGCGACAGTAATGGACAGCATTATATTTGAAGATGTCAGTATTGGTGCCGGCTGCCAAATTCAAAACTGCATTATTGATAAACACGTAGAAATACCACCCAATACCGAAATTGGTTTTGATAAAAAGAAAGATGCGCAGCGCTTCCATGTGTCAGAAAAAGGTGTCGTTGTGATACCAGAGAGCTATCAGTTCTAGTCACACAAGTATTCTATTCAAGCTCCCCCTAAACGTCTCTTTTAGGAACAAGGCGTAGAGGGGAGCCATGATAGATACTCAACATTATTTAGTCGCGGGTTCAGCCAGAGTATTGAGTGCTGATTGGCCTTTCGGGGTTTGGTTAAAATGACGCTTAAACTCACGGCTAAATTGGGAAGGGCTGACATAACCGACTTTCATTGCAGCTTCTGTCACACGCAATCCTTCCACTTGAATTAATTGTCTCGCTTTATTTAGCCGTACTTTTTTAAGGTATTGCAGTGGCGATTCCATTGTGACGGCACGAAAAGCATGATGAAAAGCTGACACGCTCATATTCGAAACCTCTGAAAGCAACTGTACCGATAGTGGCTCACTGTAATGACTATGGATTTTCGCGAGCGCTTTGGCAATACGCGCATAATGCCCTTCGTAGCGTGCTAACTCGACTAATACATGCCCTTCTGTCCCGGTCAGTACACAAAATAGTATATCGTCAATGAGAGATTGGCTCAGTACTTTTGCTTCGACTGGAGACAATAAGGCATGCATCACTCGCTCACAGCTGCTCAACATTCGCGCATTCATTTGTACAGATTGAACGCCGCATTGACCCTTATTGTTTTGTGCGCAATATTGCATTCCGTGCTCATCGAGCAGGCTCACCATACGCATCAATAACGTGTGATCGATATGAATATTGAGCCCCAGTATCGGCTCTTGTTGACTCGCAAAGGCCTCACATTCAAGCGGCATAGGAACGCCTGCGACGAGATAATCATTGGGCCCATACGTCACGCAATGCTCGTTTCCTATGGTAATTTTTTTATATCCTTGACCAAGAATAATAATACCCGACTCGTAAACAAATGGAGATTTTGGGGTAGCTTGGGTATGGCGAAAGAACTTAACTTCTGGAATGTCAGTCTTTATATCGCCTTCAAGTTCCTGCAATTGGTTTTGTTCTACGTATTGCTGCATTAATGTCGCTAAATTACTCACACTCTCACCTTCGTTACTTACAAACCACCACAAATTTGTAGGATTAGACATTAAATTTGGACAAATGACGCTATTAAAATACATTATTAAACACTATTATGCACTCATAATATAGACACAGTTACGATAAACTTAAGTCAACACAATATGCCTAGTTGAGGAATAATCCTTTCTGGAAGCAATAGGAGCGTACAATGCAGTTTTCTTACTCTAACCCAACCCGACTCCACTTTGGGCAAGGTCAAATCAAGACCATCGCACAAGAAATCCCTCTCGATAGTAACGTATTGGTGATATACGGCGGTGGCTCTATCAAAAAAAATGGCGTTTACGATCAAGTTGCGGACGCACTAAAAGAGCACACTTGGAAAGAGTTCTCTGGTGTTGAGCCAAATCCAACCAAAGAAACCTTGGATAAAGCGATCACCATGGCCAAAGAACACAACATTAACTTTATTTTGGCCGTTGGTGGCGGCTCTGTTATTGATGGGTCGAAATTTGTTGCCGCTGCGGCCTGCTACGAAGGTGAAAGCTGGGATATCATGGTTGGAAAACATACGGTGACGACAGCGGTTCCTATTGGTGCAATTTTGACCCTTCCAGCGACGGGCTCAGAGTCTAACTCTGGTGCCGTGATCACCAAACGTGAAACTAATGATAAACTTCCGTTTGGTTCTAAAGCCGTGCAACCTCTTTTTGCTGTTTTAGACCCAGATGTAATGAAAACGCTGCCAGAACGCCAGCTTATCAATGGCGTTGTTGATGCATGGGTTCACACTTGTGAGCAATACCTCACCACACCAACCTCTGCCAAGGTACAAGAAGGTTATGCTGAAACATTACTGCGTACTCTGCTTGATTTGGGGAATCGCTACGATAGCCGCGACAGCGATGAATGGCGAGCCAACCTAATGTGGTCAGCCAACCAAGCCTTGAACGGTTTGATTGGTACGGGGGTTCCACAAGATTGGGCTACCCACATGATTGGACACGAATTTACCGCTTTATGGCAAGTCGATCACGGACGTTCATTAGCGATCGTACAACCTTGGCTACTGCGCAACCAAATGGACGTAAAACGTGCCAAATTAGAACAAATGGGCCGCAACGTGTTTGGCCTAGAAGCTGGTGACGATTTAGCGGAGCGAACCATCCAAGCAATCGAAGCATTTTACCATGGGTTGAATGTCGCGACTCAATTTGGTGAACACGGCATGACGCACTCAGAAGCGGTTGATACGGTTGTTAATCAACTAGACAAACACGGTATGACCGCTCTAGGTGAGAACAAAGCGATCACTTTGAAGCAATCTCGTGAAATTCTAGAAAAAGCGTTGGTTTAGACCAATCCACTTCAATGGGCGCATCAGCGCCCATTGACTCAAAAGTTCATATTTCCACAATAACTATAACGATATTGTCGCGTTATATCACTGATCTTGCCTGTAAAATCCGCTACACTTTTGCTTTATTTAATCCCAATAAAACCCAATGATGATGGTATTGGTAACGAGTGATGGCTTACATCAATGAGCCCTACACTCTCGTCAGTCATCTTGGTATTGATCTCGATAAGACCATAAAAATCAAATAGGAATTGAATCATGCATAAAACCACTCGCGTTATGAGTGCCCATAAACACGTGGCCTTAGTTGCACATGATAATTACAAAACTGAACTATTGCGCTGGGTAGAAGAAAACAAATCAACGTTACAACAGCACTTTTTGTACGCAACCGGTACCACGGGCACAATGCTGAGTAAAGAAACAGGCCTTGCGATAAAAAGTAAAATCAGTGGACCAATGGGCGGTGATCAACAGGTCGGCGCTATGATTGCCGAAGGTAAAATTGACGTATTGATTTTTTTCTGGGATCCACTCAATGCCGTACCGCATGACCCTGACGTGAAAGCCTTGCTACGTATTGCCAGTGTTTGGAACATTCCTGTCGCCACTAACCGCGCCAGCGCGACGTTTATTTTCAAATCTGACCTTATCAACCAAGAGGTAGAAATTGAAATTCCAGACTATAACGCATACTTAAGTGAGCGCGTATAGCTCTGTTATTCGCAACGATAACAGGGTGCTAGCCAATAGCAGTCAATCAAAACAAAAATAGGCTCTTCAGATGAAGAGCCTTTTCTTATGGTCGCTATTGAATTATATTTTATAAATCAACACTCTACATATAATAATCGATTATTGTGGACCGACTTGACTAATTACACCAGCGACTTCATCAGCAGTTTGAGTTGGCTTAGGGAAAGCTTGTACATCTTGGAATACTTGACCATTTGTATCACGATGCGGATCACTCGCTGAAGATCCTACATATTTATTGCCGCGTACATTAATGTAGCCTCCACCATTAACCCAATGTGGGCTTCGTGCATTTTCAAAATAGTTATTTTCTACTAATGCTTGAGCACCATGAGAGGTACTGATTGAGTAATACGTGATGTTTTTCCAATAGTTATTAAAGATATGCGCACGTGTGTTTTCACCCGTTAATTTCGGGTTACGGCCGGCCGCTTCATCCCAAAAGTTATGGTGGAAGGTCACTTCCGTATTTTTCACTAAGTTTGTGTACCAGTGATGATTGGCACAGACTTGCGGATTTAGCCCTTTAAAGTGGTTCCAGCTTACGGTAACGTTTTTACTATTACCAAAATCAATTTGGCCATCACTGATATCTTTAAACGACACATGATCAATCCAAACATGGCTGCTATCATCCACTTCGATACCGCTGCTCGCTTCAACTAACGCAGGGTTCACATCATAAATCTTTAAATTTTTAATAATGACGTTTTGTGCTTGATATACCACCAACGTTCCGCCGCGAATACCCGAATTTTTATTGCCGCCAATCACTGATTTGTTCGGCGTTACCAAAATACGTGTTTCGTTGCGATTAACTGTAAATGTCTGATTAGTATCACTATCTAAAGACTTACAAGATGTATCTCCAACAGGAATACGATACCAGAGCTTACCTGGGTCATCCCACATCGCACAATCTAAACGACACGCTTGTACAGGACGAGGCTCAGTACGGCAATCAATGGTCGTGTTAGCTGGAATGTTAATGACACGTTTTCCATCCGTGCGCAATTCACGCACTAAAGCATCACAAGTTTTCACCGTAACTTCTGGGCCACCCTGACCTCCGGTGGTGGTATATAGACCATCATTACCCGATTGACCTGCAAAACCAATGGGACCATCGCTTGGCGATGGAGTATTCGAATCGCTGCCACACGTGCCGTTGACTGGATTAAAATACCAACGTTGTGAGCTCGAATTCGCATCATCATTTTGATATACGTTGGCCGCATCTTCCCCGCTCGCAACCGTCAGAGATTTTGACGAAAGTTTGTTTACGATTTTGAACGAGCCGTTACTTTGGTGCTTTAATTCCCAACGTTGTGTGTCACTATCTAGATCTTCATAGGTATCAACATTGGCGCCGTTTGACGTTGAATTATTATAAACTTCGACGACCTTATTGTTATAAGCCGATTTAATTTTCCAATAATTATCTTTCTGTTTAGTTACAATAAATTTTTGGTTATTCGGCTTCCAATTATTATAAGTGATCACGTTTGGCGTTGGTCCCGAATCACTGGTATCAACATCAAGTGCTTTATTCGCACCTTTATTAATGATGAAGTACGTACCACCAGAACTTGGAGCTTGTGTACAATTAGCAGCAAACACAGACGCACTACTTAGCGCCAGAGCTAAAGCAATACCATGCTTAACTACGGTATATTTGTTGGTTAATAACATTTTAATTCCTATACATCTTACGATTAATGACTCACTCTCCTCTGGAGGTTATGAGTTAATGATATATCGTTCTATAACTAAATATATCAGTAGGTTATTGTAAAGAATTTGCTTTACATTTTTCTGACATTAGCCATTTTTTGCTGCATTGATCCCAACAAAAATTTGAACATAAACTTTATGACCCCTAAATCAAAGTAATAGGGACATTATCTGTCCCCCTATATCGGTATAAGTAAGAAAATTAGATAATGGACACAATAAATACGTTGCTCGGTAAATCGACCCTCGCGCTTGTAATGGCATCATCGTTAGCTTATTGACCACAAAAAAGCCCTTCATGAGAAGGGCTTTGATTAATATAGAGTAACCATCAACTATTATTGTGGACCAGTACCTTGATCAATAATACTACCTAAGCTGCTCGGATCTTGCAGTGAATATGGGTACATATTAACATCCTGTAGCACCGCATCACCAGAATCGCGATAAGCATCGGTTGCCGAACTTCCGACATATTTATTACCACTAGCACTTAAGTATCCGTCACCATCACGCCAGTGCGGACGTAGCGCATTCTCAAAATAGTTATTTTCAACGAGTCCTTGGGCTCCATGTGAGGCACTCACTGAGAAATAAGTAATATTTTTATAGTAGTTATTAAAGATATGAGCTCGAGTATTCGCGCCATATAACTTAGGATTGCGACCAGCCGCATTATCCCAGAAGTTATGGTGGAAAGTGACTTCAGTATTTTTAACTAGGTTGGTGTACCAGTGGTGATTAGCACAAACTTGATTATTATTACCGAAGAAACGGTTCCAACTAACGGTCACATTTTTACTGTTACCGAAGTCAATATAACCATCGCTGATTTTTTGAAACGCAACATGGTCAATCCAAACGTGAGTACTATTATCAACTTCAATACCACTACTCGCTTCAACCAATGCTGGGTTCACATCATAAATTTTCAGGTTTTTGATAATGACGTTTTTCGCATCATAGACCACCAGCGTTCCGCCTCGTAGGCTAGAGTTTTTATTGCCACCGATGATAGATTTGTTAGAAGTAACCAACAATCTCGTTTCATTACGATTAACAGTAAAGGTTTGGTTGGTATCACTATCTAGTGACTTACATGATGTATTACCAACTGGGATACGATACCAAAGTTTGCCTGGATCGTTCCACATAGCACAGTCTAAGCGACATGCTTGAACCGGACGTGGTGCAGTCCGACAGTCAATCGTCGTGTTGGCAGGGATATTAATGACACGACGTCCGTCAGTACGTAATTCACGCACTAACGCATCACAGGTCCGTACTGTTACCTGTGGGCCACCTTGTCCACCAGTGGTTGTCGATAAGCCATCATTGCCAGGTTGAGCGGCAAAACCAATCAAGTCGGTAGGTGCATTGCCACCACCACTCGTACCACATTGTCCATTTACTGGATTTAAGTACCAGCGTTGTGAGCTCGAATTGGCATCATCATTTTGATATACATTCGCGCCATCTTCTCCGCCTGCTACCGTTAACGATTTAGACGAAAGTTTGTTGACGATTTTAAATGATCCATCACTTTGACGTTTTAATTCCCAGCGCTGCGTATCACCATCCCAGTCTTCATAGGTATCAACATTCGCACCATTAGAGGTTGAATTGTTATACACTTCCACCAGTTTATTGTTATAAACCGATTTCATTTCCCAATATCCATCCGACTGTTTATTTAATACAAACTTCTGATTATTGGGTTTCCAATTGTCATACGTAATCACATTGGCTGTGGCACCGCTATCATTCGTATTCACATCAAGGGCTTTATTCGAGCCTTTATTGATCACGTAATACGTATTACCAGAGCTAGGCATTTGTGTACAATTCGCTGCTAAAGCAGACGCACTGGACAGCGCCAACGCTAACGCCACGCTATGTTTGACCACCATAGATTTGTTGATTGATAACATAGTTAATTCCTACGAGTTTTGTCCATAAATTACTCATTACGATTCCACCTTGCCAATAATGAGCGACGGATACTTTTAGAAAAAATGCATTGCATCCGTAAATTAGTGTAAAGAATTTATCTGACAATTTGCTGACACAATAGGAAATCTGTTGCATTGATCCCAACAAAAAATAGGTCATGCCTCTATCGGCCTAAAAGTATTACATGAATCACAGTAAATGAGATAATTAAGTGATAGTTGTATCTGCAACATGATGGTTGTATGTGCAACATCATGGTCAGACATAATAAAAAACGCCCATCATAGTGTTAACTATGATGGGCGCTTGTTCATTGATTGACTGACTATCTATTCAACAATAAATCCCTAATATTAGGCAGGTAGAGCATCTGATACGATTAAGCGACAACCTGCGCTTTGCATGGCCAATAACGCTTGCTCGCAATCTTGCGGCTGCATATTGACTCCGCGGCACGCATCTGTCACTACCCAAGTGTTAAATCCGAGTTCAACAGCATCTAAAGCAGTAAACTTCACACAATAGTCCGTCGCAAGCCCGGTAATATAAACATCCGTCACCCCAAGATTATGTAAATAATCTGCAAGGCCAGTCTTACCTAATCGCTGATTATCAAAAAAACCACTGTAGCTGTCTATATTCTGCTGGGTGCCTTTATAAATCACATGTTCGATGGCCTCAATATTGAGCCCATCGATAAAATCACTGCCAGCACTACCTTGAACACAATGATCCGGCCACATGATTTGTGCAACGCCGGCAAGATCGATAAAACTACCGACCTCCTTATTATGGGTAGAAGCAAAGCTGCCATGCCCCTCTGGATGCCAATCTTGGGTCGCAACGACATGATCAAACTGACCCATTAACTTATTGACCACCGGGATAATGTCGAACGCTTGCTCGACAGGTAACGCACCATCCGGTGAAAAATCATTTTGTATATCGACTAATATCAATGCACTTTTCATAGTATTTCCTTATTTTTTCTTCACAACGGGGTAATCGCCATCAATCAGCTCTTGTACAAAACTTGAGCCTTTCCCATTGTGAGTA